>NZ_CP035544.1:1965000-2292500 GCF_004139715.1 Muriicola soli
ATCAATGTCGAAGTTTGGACTGTGGTTAGGCCTGAAGCGATCAGCTGCAGAGGATCACTAACCGCGATTCCTGTCCTGATTTTACCATAATCCAAGGCTAAAATTCGACCCAATTCAATTCATTTTTGCAAAAGTAAAGGATAAAATGTTATTCCTGTAAAAATGGGCCTTATAATCCGCCCTTACCCCTTATATTTGCCGAAAATTTCATGATCCATGGAGGAGTTGAAGCGTACTATTGAAAAAGCCTGGGAGCAGCGTGAATTACTGAATGAAATTGAAACGCAAACGTCTATTCGCAAAGTTGTGGATTTGATAGATTCAGGAAAGCTAAGATGTGCCGAGCCCACAAAAAATGGGTGGCAGATTAATGAATGGGTAAAAAAAGCGGTAGTGCTGTACTTTCCCATACAAAAGATGGTTACCCAGGAGGTAGGGATTTTTGAATATCACGATAAGATTCCGCTGAAAAAAGGATATAAAGAAAAAGAAATAAGAGTAGTTCCACATGCGGTAGCCAGACACGGCGCCTATATTGCCCCCGGAACCATTCTAATGCCCAGTTACGTAAATATCGGAGCCTATGTGGATTCCGGTACTATGGTAGATACTTGGGCCACTGTGGGTAGTTGTGCCCAGATAGGGAAAAATGTTCATTTAAGTGGCGGCGTGGGCATAGGAGGAGTTTTAGAACCTCTGCAGGCTTCACCTGTAATCATCGAAGACAACGCCTTTATAGGAAGTCGGTGTATTGTTGTGGAAGGAGTGATGGTAGAACAGGAAGCGGTCTTAGGGGCCAATGTGGTTTTAACGGCTTCCACTAAGATCATCGACGTAACCGGCGCCACCCCTCTTGAGATGAAAGGTAGGGTTCCGGCCCGTTCAGTTGTTATACCAGGGAGCTACACTAAGAAATTTGCAGCAGGAGATTACCAGGTACCTTGTGCCCTGATCATCGGGAAAAGAAAACCGAGTACGGATCTAAAAACATCCCTGAATAATGCCCTGCGAGAGTTTAATGTAGCTGTATAACTTGTAGGAATTTTTCCCCTAAAGGCAATTTTATGACGTTTTTATTGTTATAACTTTGCATTTGAAAAGAAGTATCACGGTTACCCCCGGAAGTATGAACAACCACAACCAAAAAATTTCAGCTCTTATAATAACCTATAATGAAATAGGCTACATCGAGGCTTGTATAGATTCTGTCTCTTTTGCCGATGAAATCCTTGTTGTTGATTCTTACAGTACTGACGGCACCTATGAATACCTGTTACAACACCCGAAAGTAAAGGTGGTACAGCACCCCTTTTCAAATTTTACACTCCAAAAAACATTCGCTCTTTCTCAAGCTAAATACAATTGGATCCTATTTCTCGATGCTGACGAAATAGTCCCGGAAGGCCTGAAGAATGAAATAAAAGATACTGTTCAACTCGATTCTCCTCACGCTGCGTATTGGTTTTATCGCAAATTTATGTTTGAGAAAAAAGCCCTTAGATTCAGTGGATGGCAGACCGATAAGAACTATCGTCTTTTTCAAAAAGACAAAGCGAGGTTTTCTGACAAAAAGATCGTTCATGAAACCCTGGAGGTCGATGGAACATCAGGCATTCTCAATGAGAAACTGATTCATTACTGCTATAAGAATTATGAAGATTACAAGGGTAAAATGATCAAATACGGGCAGTTAAAAGCCAAGGAAGACTTTTACAGGGAGAAAAGCTTTAACTACTTATATTATTTCCTTAAGCCTGCCTGGAAATTCTTTAATCACTACATCCTTCGCCTGGGAATTCTCGATGGTAAGAAAGGTATTACTATCTGTTATCTCAATGCCTTAGGCGTGCTTGAGCGCTTTCGTGAACTTAAGCGTCTGGAGCGAAAGAACGCCCTCGCCTACTACTTGCTGATGCCGTAGTGCGTCCACACTAATTTCTTATTTCGCGTTTCTTTACGGATAGCTTTGTTCTTTTCTATAGATTCAGGAGTCTTGTAACCCCTTTTATGGTCGAGATGCACACATACAGCACTGTAGCGAAGTTGTTTAGATTTGATCCCGAAGTTAAACAGGCGTTCCCCCAATTCACGGTCCTGACCTCCGTACTGCATACGTTCGTCAAATCCGTTGACATTGACGATATCCTTTTTCCAACCTGAAGAATTATGTCCGTTCCAGCTGGCATTGGTCGGTGTAATGGTGTTAAAAAATTTGGAAATAAAACCCCTGGCCGTGAGTTTGTTGTTTTTAAAAGTCTTAGGTATCCCCATTTCTTTTAGCCACTGTATATTAAAGCAGTTTTGTTCCTCAATATCTTTCTTAGTGATCGCCTTTGAGATGTTCATTGGCAGCATATAATACCCACCGGAAATAAAATAGCCGGGCTCCTTATTGATATAATGCACTTCTACAAAATCCTCCCTCGGAATACAATCCCCGTCTGTCATAATAATATAAGGAGAATTACAGGCCACCACAGCTTTGTTGAGGATTCTCGATTTCTGAAATCCATCGTCTTCCTGCCATACATGAAGAATTGGATAAGAGACTTTCGACTTCATCTCTTCGAGCAGATTTTTAGTCTTGGGACCTGATCCGTCATCAGCTATGACAATTTCAAAATCCGCGAAAGTTTGAAATTCAAAACCCCATAAAACTTTTTCCAGCCAGGCCTCAGAATTGTATGTGCTGACGATGATTGAAATTTTAGGATCGGTATGCTGCATCCCACAAAAATAGAAAGCTTTGTGGAGATATCATTATAACTCTCCTAAATATACAGGAGAAGAAGCCGCTATTAATTATTAGAAATAGCTATCCCTTACGGGAATTTCCTATCTAAAATTTTTCGTCCTTCCCGAATGGTTACCGTAATTTGCAGCAAAAGAACACTGCTGTTCCAGATTAAAGATGAAACTAAAAGAGCTTCCTGAATCCCTGTATTACGCCTTCAAACTAAGGTATAGATCTACTCCTGGAAAACAGGCGTCCTCGAAAGCTGAGGTCCCGGTGGTGATCTCCCTAACCACCATAGAATCGAGATTAGGAGTGGTAGACCTCGTGATTCGCAGTTTACTCGCGCAAAGTGTTTCTCCAAAAAAAATACTGCTATGGATTCCTGAATCACTTCAAAAAGCACTTCCCGAAAAACTTACCGACTTATGCGGAGAAATCTTTGAAATCCATACCACCCATCTTCATTGCTCGCATAAAAAGCTCGTTCACACGCTCTCAGCCTTTCCAAAAATTCCAATAATCAGTTGTGACGATGATCTGATGTACAGGCCACAGTGGCTCGCTTTGCTTTATCAAGAGTCGCAGCGATTCCCTCAATCCATCATCGCTAATCAAACAAGAACTATAATTACCGATTCGGAAGGTAACTTCCTTCCCTACAGTAAATGGCCAACGAATCGGATTGCTGAAGAAGGATCGGATTGGGTACTGCCCATTGGAGCCGAAGGGGTTCTATATCCCCCCGGGAGCCTGGATTCGAGATATGACAACGAAGACCTCTTTCATAATCTGGCTCCAAAGGCCGATGATCTCTGGTTTAAGTCGATGTCCCTCCTAAAAGGGACCAAGTGTAGATTAGCGACAAACCGGGAAAAAAAGGCGATACCTATCATGGGTTCACAAAAGAGTTCCCTGAAACACATCAATATTAAAAAAGACCTGAACAGTTTTCAATGGAAGCAATTATCTGATTATTTTAAACTGCAGGAAATATTAAAGAAAGATTAGTTATGAATGCCTTTACCCAGGAAATCAACTCGTGCCTTGAAGTACTAGAAAAAGGGGGTCTTATCGTATATCCAACCGATACCGTATGGGGAATTGGATGCGATGCCACGAATAAAGAAGCGGTGGAAAAAGTATATCGCTTGAAGCAACGGCCCGACTCCAAAGCTTTGATATGCCTGGTTGGGAATGATGCCATGTTAGAGCGAATAGTAGAAAAGATCCCTGAAACGGCCTGGGATATAATGGACCTGGCGAACAAGCCAACCACTATTGTATACGACAAGCCAAAGGGCGTTGCCCCCAACCTCATCGCCGAAGATAACACCCTTGCGATAAGAGTGGCCTCTGATAAGTTCTGCCGCTATCTGATCAACGCCTTTAAAAAACCTATCGTATCTACCTCAGCGAACATCGCCGGTGAACCTACCCCATCTAACTTCTCGAAAATAACTCTCCCTATTTTAAAAGGAGTCGACTATGTGGTAAATTTGCAGCGCGATACGGGTGATGCAGTTTCCTCTTCGATTATTAAGCTGAGTAATGACGGCACCGTAAAAGTGATTCGGGAATAAAATGGCGAAAAAGAATTACAGAGAAGCCCTTTCAGATCAGGTATTCAAAACCATTGCCATAGCTGCCGATGAGATGTCGCTTGATTGCTACGTCATAGGCGGTTTTGTAAGAGATCTGCTCCTGCAAAGGGGTATACCCAAAGATATCGATATTGTGGCTGTTGGCAGTGGGATTGCCCTTGCCAAAAAAGTAGCATCACTCTCACCGGGCCAACCTGAGATCACCGTATTTAAGAACTTTGGCACCGCCATGCTTAAGATAGGCGACAAGGAAGTTGAGTTTGTAGGTGCCCGAAAGGAAAGCTACAGCAGAGACAGCCGTAAGCCGGTGGTGGAAAACGGTACCCTGGAAGATGATCAGAAAAGAAGAGATTTTACGATCAATGCCCTGGCCTTATCCCTCAATAAAAAAAATTATGGCGACTTGCTGGATCCCTTCGATGGGGTTGAGGACCTGGGAAAAAAGTTGATAAAAACACCATTAGAGCCAGGAATTACCTATTCAGATGATCCGCTGCGAATGATGCGTGCGATACGCTTCGCCTCCCAGCTCAGTTTTACCATAGAAGCGAAATCACTTCAGGCCATAAAGGAAAACAATTCGAGGATTGAGATCATTTCCAAAGAACGTATCGTTGAGGAATTACACAAGATCCTGATGAGTGAAAAGCCCTCGGCGGGATTCGGACTTTTGCTTAAAACCGGACTCCTGGCATACATCCTTCCTGAATTGGTTGCACTGCAGGGTATAGAGGAAATTGAAGGGCAAAGACACAAGGACAATTTCTGGCATACACTGGAAGTAGTTGACAATATCTCTGAGCATACTGATGACCTCTGGTTGCGATGGGCGGCCCTCCTTCACGATATAGGGAAGGCCCCGACAAAACGATACGACAAAAAACTGGGCTGGACCTTCCACGCTCATGAGTTTGTGGGCGCAAAAATGGTCTACAAAATCTTTAAAAGACTGAGAATGCCCCTGAACGAAAAGATGAAGTTTGTACAAAAAATGGTTCTGATGAGTTCAAGACCCATAGTACTCGCTGAAGATTTTATAACCGACTCAGCAGTGCGCAGACTTATATTTGACGCCGGGGAATTCGTAGATGACCTGATGACCTTATGCGAAGCCGATATCACTACCAAAAACCCTAAGAAAAAAAGGAAATACAAAAATAACTTCAAGTTGGTACGCCAGAAAATTGAAGAAGTAGAAGCCAGAGATCACGTCCGCAATTTTCAGCCTCCGATAAGCGGAGAAGAAATCATGCAGACTTTTAACCTGCCGCCCTCACGGGAAATAGGCCTGATTAAAGACGCGATTAAAGAGGCCATTCTCGAAGGGGAAATTCCCAATGAATACGAAGCAGCAAAGGCTTACATGATAAAAAAAGCAGCTGAAATGGGACTCACCCCATAGTCAGTATTTATCCTTTATTCTCATTATCTATTTTGTTGAAAGCATCAAATGAATTATTCAGCTAAAAGAGTCGTATTTTTGTACCCCTTTTAAAGATTCCTATGTTGAAATCCTATCGGTCTTTCGCTAAAATCTCCCTGATCCTGGTCTATCTGGTAATCATCGCCGGAGCAGTCGTAAGAATGACCGGAAGTGGAATGGGTTGTCCCGACTGGCCCAAATGTTTTGGGTATTACATCCCTCCTACTGAAGAATCAGAATTGCGGTGGGAAGCGGGTAAAACTTTTAAAAAAGGACAGGTGATCATCCGCGATCAAGCCCTCTATGTGGCTGCCGAAGACTTTACATCAGGAGATCTTTACCGCCCTGAGAACTGGGAATCCTACGAGAAACACGACTATGCCATATTCAATGCGACCCATACCTGGATAGAATATATAAACCGACTCTTAGGGGCATTGGCAGGCTTGGCCACCCTATTTATGGCATTAGCTTCGCTACGCTACTGGAAGAAGAACAAAACCATAACCTTAGTAAGTTGGGGGGTGGTTGCAGGTATGTTGTTCCAGGCCTGGCTGGGGGCAACCGTTGTATACTCCTTGCTTCTGCCCGTAAGGATTACCCTGCATATGGTAATGGCTCTGGTGATTGTAGCCTTGCTGATTTATTTGCTGCAAAAAACCAAAAGCAATATCACAAATCGCCCGTACGATCAAAAATTAAATCAGATGCTCTGGCTGGCCCTGGGCTTAACCATGGTTCAGATTATACTTGGCACGCAGGTCAGGCAATTTGTGGATATACAAATCGACATGCTTGGAGAAGAAGCAAAAAATCTCTGGCTTTCACAGCCCGAATTGCAGTTTTATATTCATCGTTCTCTTTCCCTGGCAGTGGTCCTTCTCAATGGCTGGATTGCTTTCCGCATCTTTAAAAGACAACTGGGCTACTCAAAAATATATGGCGTTTTGGCCATAATCGGAATAGAAATACTTACTGGAATTGCTATGTATTATGTCGATTTCCCTTTTGGCAGTCAGCCACTACACCTGGTATTAGCTGCTCTTTTGTTTGGCTTGCAGTTTTATTTAGTTCTGGAGTCGCAAAAAAATGTCACAACCGTCGAATCTTTGTAACTTTGCACCAAGGAAAATTTATCAGTGATGATATATAAAATCAGGATTATACTCGATACCAAAGAAGATATATTCAGGGATATCGAAATAGAAGCCGAAAGCACTCTGGAAGACTTCCACAACGCTATTAATCAAGCCTTTGGCTTTGAGGGTGATGAAATGGCTTCCTTCTATACCTGTGATGAAAATTGGAATCAGGAAGAGGAAATAGCACTCTTTGATATGAGCGAAGGTAACGAGTCGGTCCGACTGATGAATGAGACTTTCCTGGAAGACACCTTAACCCGGCAGCACCCCAAAATGATCTACGTATACGATTTCTTAAGTATGTGGACCTTTTTTGTGGAATTGGCAGATATCGTAGAAGCAAAGGAAGGCAGCAACTACCCAAATCTGCTCTTTAGTTTTGGAGAACTTCCGGATTCTCCCCCCGAAAAAAACTTTGAAGCAGATCCCAACTTCGATTTCGACGAAACCTTTGATCGATATGACGATTTAGATTTCGAAGAAAACTGGAACTGATCGCAACTTTTCCATTTTTAAATCATCAACACCTATTTAATCTTAATTATCTCAACCCAAGTTTTACACAATGATCAACCTTTTTAACGCCCAAATAGACGAAGTATCACTACACAGAATAGGGAACAAAAATAAAAATGAAGGGGTTTTTCTCTCTGAAGAGACACAGCCCCTCAATGATGAATCGCGGGGATTGCTGAAGGAATTTTTTCTTAAACCTTTTAGGGAAAAAGAGGAGAATTACTATCGATTAAGTCACGAAGCGGATCTTGAGTTTAACGAAATCTATCAGGCTGCACAGGCTATTTTTAAAAATCCCGGCCAACTTCAGGAAGTTTCAAAAAAGATCGCAAGGCACTTGTATGATCAGTCGGATCACCCCCACATAAAAAACGGAGAAGTATTCGTGGTCCATTTCAGCAATGTGATCCTCGACAACGAAAAAGTGGAAGCCCTGGGGGTATTTAAAAGTGAGATCAAACAGGAGTTTCTGCAATTTGAAGAGAAATCATCTCGCCTCGATCTTCGCCTAGAACAGGGCGTAAATCTGAACAAACTAGACAAAGGCTGTCTGATCTTCAACGTACTGCAAGAGGAAGGTTATAAGGTACTCTCTGTAGACAGTAATCGCTATGACGCCAAATACTGGCTCGAGAATTTTCTCGGGGTTAATGTACTTGCCGATGAGAATTTCTACACCAAAAGTTATTTAAAATTCTGTCAGAATTTTGCGAAGGATATCGTACTCCCCGCAGAAGACAAACAGCAGGAAGTACTGTTTATGAACAGGGCTGTAAATCATTTTGCTAAAAATGATGCCTTTGAGGAAACCCAATTCCTCAATGAAGTGATGGAAAATCCGGATTTAATCCCGGAATTTAAGCACTACAAGGTTGAAAAAGGGCCAAAGTACAGCATAGAGGATGTTTCAACTTTTCCCATTGCCAATAAAGCCGTTTCCGAATCGAGGAAAAAAATGAAAAATGTGATCAATCTGGATACGCATGTTCAGATCCGTCTCGATTTCATCAATCCCGAATCGGCTGAACGTTTTGTGGAAAAAGGTTGGGATGAAGAAAAGCAAATGTATTATTACCTGGTCTATTTTAATAAAGAAACTAAGCAATAAGTCGGGCTACTGCCAAAGTGGTGCTATACCATAAAGCTATTTCACTTCAATCTTTTTGTCGATGATCTGCCTCATACTGACATTCTCGTAGTTCCTCTTGACAAAATCAAGGGTGAGATTGAGGATCTGTCCCATATTCCTGCATTTTTTAAATTTCAGGTCTTTCGTATATGTAAAGATCTCCATCTTGAGACGTTCCACGTTTTCCGGACTGGAGATTTTATCTACTTTGGCGGCATTGATCAGTCTTTTGATCCTCTTGTTGGCACTGATGATCCTCTTGGCAATAATAGATCTTTCTTCCACTTTGTACTGTTCTATGGAATCTTCCAGCAGTCTGCCCTGGACCAGTTCTACCATTTGCAGGTTCTCCTTAAAGAATTGTGGTCGGTACACGTTTAGCTTTCCTTCGTAACACTGCTGGTCAAAGTCGATCGCGCGAATCCTGAAGACCACGTGATCAAAATCGTGTATGGGTACAATTACGTAATTGTAGGAACGCATATCCCCAAGCAATTGGATCATACAGCGCTCATTGAACTTAACGAATTCTTTGGCAAGTTGTGATTTTTGGGAATCCGTGCAATTGGGAAGCATATTCTTTATAAAGATATCCCCCGGAATACCCGAAATATGTTCTTCGATGAGGGTATCCTTGTACACCAGAAAATTCAGATTGTAAGGAGAGAGCATATGCTCCAGTTCCAGACCGTAGATTCTAGATGCATCAGCCTTTTTAACATAGAAATAGATGAAATTGTCATTGAGGATATTCCTGATACGGATTCGGAAGGGTTTTGAATTTCCAAACGTACAATAGTCCACCGCATCTACATTCAGGTACTGAAATATCCGATCGGTACCGTCGGAATGCAGAATGGAATAAACCATTTTTAAGCTGAGATCGATCTCTTTACGCTCAGAATCAGAATAATACACCCGTACCCAAAGGGTGTCATTTCCCTCGTTGTCATAAACAACCACTGAACCTGCAAAACGAAGCAGATCTTCGTAAAATATGGGTATCTCTATTTTTCTGTTGTACTGATCGAGGAAAATATCCAGTTTTTTACTGACCGGATAGGAGGGTTTCTTTTTGGACATCAGCCGTTCTTCGGACATAAGATCTTTTCTTTATGCTGACAATTTGTAACAAATTGTAGGTTTCTTCGTCAAGTTACTATAAACTGCCTAAATAGAACATTATTTGGAAACGATTCTTACGGTCTCAAACCTCACAAAAAAATTCGGTTACCTCACTGCAGTTAAAGACCTTTCTTTTTCAATTGAAAAGGGAAATGTCTACGGCATACTCGGTCCTAACGGCAGCGGTAAATCAACCACGCTCGGCATTGTTCTCAATGTAGTGAATGCCACTAACGGCGCCTTTACCTGGTTCGATGGACAGGCAACAACCCACCAAGCACTGAAAAAAGTGGGAGCCATAATTGAAAGGCCCAACTTCTACCCCTATATGTCGGCCCTTCAGAATCTTAAACTGGTTTGCAAGATCAAAGAGGTATCCTATGACCGAATTGAAGAAACCCTGCAATTGGTAGGCCTTTGGGAAAGGAGAAACAGCAAGTTTAAAACCTATTCCCTCGGGATGAAACAGCGACTGGCTATTGCCTCGGCTCTTTTAAATGATCCGGAAATCCTTATTCTGGACGAGCCGACTAACGGCCTGGATCCACAAGGTATACATCAAATTCGTCAGATCATTAAAAAAATAGCTGCAGAGGGTACCACCATTTTACTGGCCTCACACTTGCTGGACGAAGTTGAAAAAGTTTGCACTCACGTCGTCATTCTCAGAAAAGGGGAAAAATTATATTCAGGTCGGGTAGACAATATGCTTGCCAGTCACGGGTATCTGGAACTTAGATCAAAGAATTCAGAAGCCCTGATAAAGTTGCTGAAAGAAGATGAAAGATTTGGAAAAATTGACGAGGAATTTGGCTTGATCACCGTAGTCCTCAATGAAAGGATGGAACCCGGGGAACTAAATGAATTCCTGTTTAAGAACGGGGTTGTCCTCACCCACCTGGTAATGCGCAAGGAAAGCCTGGAAGAGCAGTTCCTGACACTAACCAAAAACCAAAGCAATTAAAATAAGGAATACCCTATGAAAAGGCTTTTGCAAATTGAATTTATCAAGCTTTGGAATAACCGTACAAGCAAGATTTTAATAATCTCTTACTTTGTGCTACTGACCTCCATTGCCCTGGTAGCAGCTATTAAATTTGATATCGGCCCCATTCAGTTTCACCTGGCTGAACAGGGTATTTTCAATTTTCCGTATATCTGGCATTTTAACACCTTTATGACGGCCATTTTCAAATTATTCCTGGCTATCGTCATCGTGTCAATGATGTCTAATGAATACAGTAACAAAACCATAAAGCAAAATCTGATCGACGGTCTTTCCAAGAAAGAATTTGTCCTGTCAAAATTTCTGACCGTTATTTCGTTTGCCCTGATCTCTACTGTCTTTGTCTTTGTGGTATCCATGGTTTTAGGTTTGGCCTACTCGGATTACGACGAACTGTCCATTATATTTTCTGATCTGGAATTCCTCCTCGCCTTTTTCGTGAAACTGACAGGCTTTTTCTCCTTCTGCCTTTTTCTTGGAGTACTGGTGAAAAGATCGGCTTTTGCCCTTGGATTCCTTATCCTGTGGCAGGTCTTTGAAGGCTTTGTCAGGGGCATGATCCGATGGAAATTATTCGACTCTGAGACTACAGATGCCGTAATGGGCTTCTTTCCCCTCAACTCTATGTTCAACCTGATCAAGGAACCCTTCTCCCGATTAAACGCAGTTCAATCAGTGGCTAATCAAATCGGAGAAAAAGTATCCCTGAATTATCAGGTTCACTTCTATGAAATACTCATTGTTCTTGCCTGGACCTCTATTTTTGTCTATTTGTCCTATGTGTTACTAAAAAAGAGGGATTTATAGTATATTGTAGTGTTTGGGAAAACACTATGAAAAAGAATTGCTCCATCGTCCTTTTAGGTCTGCTATTTCCGTGCGTTGTATTTGCGCAGGGAGAGGCGTCTTACTGGCTCTTCAGCAATTGTGCGGGAATCCAATTCAACAATGATGCGGGTTTTGCTTCTGTAAAAAGTAAAATTACTACCCGCTTGTGTAATTTGGGATTTCTGCTTGCCGTTTTGTTGGCGGGATCTTTGGCCAGTGCCCAGGTATGCCCCAACCCGGTTCTTACCAGTCCGCTTGACGGAGCGACAAACATAGCCGTAGATTCCGATATTTCCTGGAACCTGGTACCCAATGTACCAGGATATAAAATTTCTTTGGGAACCACCCCCGGCGGCACCGACATTCTTGACGAGCGCTTTGTGGGGAGTGCAACCACCTATAATCCTCCTCTGGGACTGCCTGAGAATACCCTGATCTATGTGACGATCACCCTTTTTGATTTTCAAAATGGCAACCTGGAAATTCCCTGTTCAAGCGAATCCTTTACCACTGCCCCAATTATACAAATCCCAGCCTGCACACAACTGACCATACCATCAGACGGACAAACTGATGTCAATCCAGCGACCAATCTCAGTTGGAATTATGTGCCGGGTGCCATAGGGTATCGACTTACTATTGGCAGTAGCCCCGGAGGTAATGATCTACTGCCGACAACTGACCTTGGAAATACCCTTACCTTTAATCAAGCGGCAGAATTCCCTCCTAATTCAACCGTCTATGTAAACATTATTGCATACAATTTGATCGGGGATGCCATTTCGTGCTCGGAGTTTAGTTTTGATACCAGTGCTATTGCCGCTCTACCGGGATGTACCGCTTTAATTTCCCCTTTGAACGGGGCCAACAATGTTCCGGTAACGCCTATTCTGGAATGGACGCCGGTACCGGGAGCCGCGGGTTATCGAATAACTGTAGGAAATTCTCCATTTACAGCTGAAGTTCTCGACAACGTGGCTTTCCCACCTGTGACGCAGACGGGAATTCTTGAACTGGAGGCAAATCGCACCTTTTTTATCACAATTGTTCCCTTTAATGCTGCAGGGGATGCCATTGGATGCCAACAGGAGTCGTTTACCACCATTCAGGGCTGCGGGCCCTTTTTTGATCCCATGACAGGCGACCTGATCAGCTTGAATCCGGAGATCAACTTTCCTGACACGATCGCCACATGTGAAAATGAATTTCCGATAATGGTTTCCAGTACCGATACTGCTGATGGGTATCGCTGGTACAGCATCAATTCCAGCGGAATTGAAACCCTAATATCTAATACGGCTGATGTTAGCCTCAGTAGTGCGGGAGAATATCGGTATGAAGCCTATAACCTTATACCACAAAGTGGAAATTTGGACTGTCCCAGTTCACAGGTATTTAATGTAGTGAGTTCCGAAGCTCCTGTGATCTCATCCATAAATGTAACAGAACAGGCGACAGGCATCAGAATTATTGTCAATACGACTGGCGGTGGGGATTACGAATATGCCATAGACAATATTAATGGGCCATACCAGGGGAGTAATCTATTTACTAACATCCCGTATGGCACCCATACCTTGTATGTCAGGGATATAAATGGCTGCGGTATTGCAGAAGAACAGATCGTTCAGGATCTGACGCTTGAAGGGTTTCCCAAATTCTTCTCTCCGAACGGCGATGGAATTAATGATTATTGGCAATATATTCCTCCGGAATTTGCCGGGGATATTACCCTGGTCAGTATCGAAATCTACAATCGTTATGGACAATTACTATTACAGATCGATCCAAATTCAAGAGGATGGGATGGTACGATAAATGGTTCATCGCTTCCTGCTGCCGACTATTGGTTTAGAGCGAGGTCGAGTACCAATAATGAAATGACCGGGCATTTTTCCCTCACCCGCTAAGGGGAATCAAAATCTAATATTGCAGCTAAATAAAACCCTCCGACTTTCGTAATTTTATAGCATGAAATTTAATGTAGTATCCGATTTTAAACCTACAGGGGATCAGCCTGAGGCTATTAAGCAGTTGGTTTCCGGAATCCATGAAGGAGAACATCATCAGACGCTTTTAGGGGTGACCGGTTCGGGGAAGACCTTTACAGTTGCCAATGTAATTGAAGAAGTACAAAAACCCACTTTGGTGCTGGCCCACAACAAGACACTCGCCGCACAATTGTATTCAGAATTCAAACAGTTTTTTCCCGATAATGCGGTCGAATACTTTGTCTCTTACTACGATTATTATCAACCCGAGGCATATATCCCGACCAGTGGCTTGTACATAGAGAAGGACCTTTCGATTAATGAAGACATAGAAAAACTGAGATTGAGCACCACTTCTTCCCTGCTGTCAGGCAGGCGGGATGTGCTGGTGGTTGCATCGGTCTCCTGCCTTTATGGTATTGGTAATCCCGTAGAATTTCAGAAAAATGTAATTACAATACGAAAGGATCAGGTCATTGCACGAACCAAATTTTTACATCAGCTGGTTCAGAGTTTATATTCGCGGACTACGGCCGAATTCAAGAATGGCAATTTCAGGGTAAAGGGCGATGTTGTAGATGTTTTTCCCAGCTATGCCGACAATGCTTTCAGAATACATTTCTTCGGGGATGAAATCGAGGAGATCGAGGCATTTGACCCCCATAATAACACTTTGATTGAGGTTTACGAAACTCTGAATATTTATCCGGCCAACATGTTTGTAACCTCTCCGGATATTCTGCAGAATGCGATCCACCAAATACAACACGACCTGGTGAATCAGATAGCGTACTTTAAGGAGGTAGGAAAGCCGCTGGAGGCCAAAAGGCTGGAAGAGCGTACCAACTTTGACCTTGAAATGATCAGGGAATTGGGCTATTGTTCAGGGATTGAGAACTATTCCCGTTACCTCGACGGACGGGAACCGGGTACCCGACCTTTCTGTCTCCTGGATTATTTTCCGGAAGACTACCTTATGATCGTTGATGAAAGTCATGTTACTATTCCTCAGGTTCACGCCATGTACGGAGGGGACCGATCCCGTAAAGAAAATCTCGTGGATTACGGCTTCCGCTTACCGGCAGCAATGGACAACCGCCCATTGAAATTTGAAGAATTTGAAGCCCTGCAAGGACAAACCATTTTTGTAAGTGCCACTCCTGCCGACTATGAATTACAACTGAGTCAGGGTGTTTACGTGGAACAGGTAATCAGACCCACTGGCCTCTTAGATCCTGTAATAGAAGTACGCCCAAGTAAGAATCAGATTGACGACCTAGTGGAGGAGATACAACAACGGGTGGAAAAAGATGAACGGACCCTTGTGACCACGCTGACCAAAAGAATGGCAGAAGAACTCGCCAAGTACCTGACGAGGATCAATATACGTTGCCGATATATCCACAGTGACGTGGACACCCTTGAGCGCGTTGAGATCATGCAGGATCTCAGGAAAGGAATATTTGATGTACTGATAGGGGTAAATTTGCTGAGGGAGGGACTGGACCTGCCTGAAGTCTCCCTGGTGGCTATCATAGATGCCGATAAAGAAGGGTTTTTACGCAGCAATCGATCCCTGACCCAAACGGTTGGAAGGGCTGCGAGGCATTTAAACGGGAAAGCGATTATGTATGCCGATAAGATTACCGATAGCATGCAAAAGACCATTGACGAGACCCAATATCGGAGGGACAAGCAGACCCAGTACAATAAGGAGAACAATATTACACCGACCTCTTTGAATAAAAGTCTGGATAATGCCCTTGCAAAGAACTCGGTATCGACCTATCACTTTATCAAGGAAGAACGCAGGGCAGCTGAACCGGATATGGAATACCTTACTGCAGATCAGCGTGAAAAGATGATTCGAACCAAGAGAAAGGCAATGGAAAAGGCTGCAAAAGAACTCGATTTTATGCTGGCGGCGCAACTGAGGGATGAAATCAAGTTCCTGCAAGAACAGGAATAATCAAAACAGTACTATGAAAAAATTCCTGCTGCCCATCATTTTTTTCTGCAGTTTACCCTTTTTGGCTTTAAGTCAAACTTTTGAGGGTACAAAGATCCGCATGATTGCGCAGGATCAATTCTCAGAGGGAGTAGAAGAATTAATAGAATTCCTTAAAATTCCAAATATTGGTAGTGATCCGGAACAGGTAGAGCAAAACCTGAAATGGTGCCAAAACCGATTTAATAATCTCAATTTTGAGACCCAGCTGATTCAAACTGCCGCTGCACCGTTGCTCTTTGCGGAAAAGATGCTTTCTCCTGACAAGAAAACAATACTTTTTTATCTCCAGATTGACGGGCAGCCCGTGGACACAACAGAATGGGACCAGGCAAATCCTTTTATACCGGTGATTAAAGAAATAGGAGCCGACGGTTCATGGAAGCTGGTTAACTGGAATCCCGGTGATCCTTTACAGGAGGAATGGAGAATTTTTGGTAGATCGGCATCTGATTCCAAAGGTCCGGCCACGGCTTTTATCACTGCCCTCAATTATTTTAACTCGAATGCTCAGGAGGAAGAATACAATATTAAGGTGATCATGGACTTTCAGGAAGAACTGGGCTCCCCTACTCTGGCCAAGGCTGTAGAAGAAAATGAATCTCTGCTGAAAGCCGATATGATATTGATCATGGATGGTACCCGCCATATCTCAAATTGGCCAACCCTTACTTACGGTGCTCGTGGAATAGCTACTGCCACTATAAGAATATTTGGCCCTTCGAGTCCCTTACACAGTGGACAGTACGGAAATTATGCTCCAAATCCGGTATATAAGGCTGCTCGCTTTATTGCCAGCCTTAAAGACAGCAGTGGGCGTGTCCTGATTCCGGGATTTTACGACGGGATCAACTTGTCAGAAGAAGATAAAATTGCACTCAGATCGTTACCTGAAAACGAAGACAGCCTGAAAGTTCGATTGGGCATATCGCAAAGCGAAGCCGTAGGAAGTAACTATCAGGAATCATTGCAATATCCCTCATTAAATATTCGCGGTCTGCGCTCAGCATGGGTGGGAAGTGAAGTGAGAACGATCATTCCTGAGGAAGTAGAAATAGAAATAGATATGCGGCTTGTCCCTGAAACGCCGGGAGAAAGAATGATAAAACTATTGGAAGGACATTTAAAGAGTCAGGGGTTTTATTTGGTTGATAGCATCCCCTCAGCCGAAGAGAGGAAAATACATCCAAAGATTGCCAATTTGAAATATCGATTAGGATCTCTGCCATTCAGAACGGAAATGAATTCAGAAACAGGACAGTTTTTAAATCGGGCACTGAAGAAAGTATTTGGAGAAAAGTTGGTTAACATGAGAACTACCGGGGGGTCTCAACCTATTGCCCCCTTCGTTAAAACGATGAATATTCCTGCGGTCTCCATCAGGATTCCCAACCCGGATAATTCCATCCACGCACCTAATGAAAATTTGCGCCTTGGTAATTTCCTCGAGGGAATTATGATGTGCCTGGCCATTCTAAGTGAGCCTCAATAAAAAAAGGTACCCCAAACTTTGAGGTACCTCTCAACTAACCAAACAAACCAACCATTAAGAAGACCCGCCTATGGGGTCAAGCATAATTTCTATCAAATCTTACTTGCCAATTTCTATCATCCGTTTTGGCTTTGGCAATGCCTCTTCCTTCTTAGGAAGGTGAAGCGACAGAATGCCCTCGTTGTATTTTGCCTTGATGTTATCACTGTTTACAGTATCTGGCAAGGTAAAAGATCTTTTAAAAGACGAGTAAGAAAATTCCCTTCTTGTATAATTCTCTTCCGTCTTTTCATCTTCAGTTTTCTTTTCCATTGAAATGGTAAGTACATCCTTATCGACTTCTACGTCGAAATCGTTTTTATTCATTCCCGGGATGGCTAATTCGAGATTGAATCCCATATCGTCTTCCTTGATGTTTACTGCCGGAAGCGTAGATACAAAGTTTTCACTTCCACCCAGCCAATCTGGCCTTAGGAATTCGTTCATCAGCGATGGAAACATACTGTTGTTGCGGGTTATAATACTCATATCTCTTAAAATTTAGGTTAAACTTTCTTTATCTACCCAAAGAGAACAAAGGATGTACCAAGTGTAATTATATGTCTTTTTGGCATATTAGATCAATGAATACCTGCCTTTATGGCATGTATTGTTAAGTAGAGAATTGGAACGAATCACCATGTATGCGAGAAGAATTTCAGAAAATGAAAGAAAGGAGTGTCTAAGTTAGACTTTTCTAATACCTTGCCTGAAATGACATTTCAATGACGAATAACGATATATTAAAAAAGTTACGGGTAGCGCTGCAATTGAGGGATGATGAGATTGTCGACATTCTGGCTCTTGTGGATTTCCGTATCTCCAAGAGTGAAATTGGTGCCTTTTGCAGAAAGGAAGGACATCCGAAATACAAGGAATGCGGAGATCAGGTTTTGAGGAATTTTCTCAATGGCCTGGTGATACACTTACGCGGACCTAAAGAAGCGTCCGGCAAATCAAAAGCAAAGGTAGATTTAACATCTGCCGAAAAAACCAAAGGAGCTTCGAGACAGAGAAAAAGCAAGTATACAGGTCTGGGATCTGTCTCGTATAAAAATAAAAAAGGCCCTAAGAATCCCTAGGGCCCTTTAAGATAACTTCAGTATTCATCCTGTAATTCTCACAGGTACTGTAAACATTGTTCCCTCTTTAGAAACAGGCACCTCTACGACCTTGTAATTAAGTCGGCTCTTTACAAATCGCTCCAAGACCTCATTGTCAGTGTCCACTGAGATCACTACGATCTCGTTTTTGTGGTTTAAAGTAAACAAGACTTGTGCCGTCAGGTCATTTTCCTTTAACACAAAAGTGTTGTCTTCCAAAAGATCTCCGATCTGGATGGCGAGATCTTTCTTAGGGTCTGTAGATTCGGAATCATTTGCAAAAAGAGTCCCGGCTGTAAATAGGAAAGCCGCTACGAGCAATACAGGTAATTTTCTCATGATTGTTTGTTTTTTGATTAATAATTAGATTGATGATTTGTTATAAAAGACGATTGTCTTTTAAGGATGTTACAATTATTTGAAGGATTAACATATTTTTAAGCAACTTTATCCCTAAGATGTTAAATAAAGCAGCGTTTGGAAATTGCCAGCTCAGAAGTGTGACCTGATGTCTATTCGTCTTTTTATGATTCCAAAATGCGTATAAAAAAAGGAGATGAATTGATTACATCTCCTTTGATACTTTTTATTTATGAGGAATATTAAGCCAAGACCTCTTTCACCTTGTCAGCAGCTTCCTGGAATTGAACGGCAGAATGTACCGCCAATCCGGAATTGTCAATAATCTCTTTAGCCAGTTCTGCGTTAGTTCCCTGAAGTCTTACAATGATTGGAACCTTAATGGCATCGCCCATGTTCTTATAGGCATCCACCACTCCCTGTGCTACACGATCACAACGTACGATCCCACCAAAGATATTGATGAGAATTGCTTTGACATTGGGATCTTTGAGGATGATCCTGAAAGCTTCTTCTACCCTTTTGGCATCTGCAGTTCCGCCAACGTCCAGGAAATTAGCAGGTTCACCTCCGGCCATTTTTATCAGGTCCATGGTCGCCATCGCCAGACCGGCCCCATTGACCATACATCCTACATTACCATCGAGATCGACGTAGTTTAATCCCACGGCTCTTGCCTCAACCTCTATTGGATTTTCCTCCCTCAAATCTCGCATTTCTGCGTATTGTTTTCTTCTGAATAGGGCATTGTCATCGATGGACACTTTGGCATCAACTGCCATGATCTTGTCATCTGAGGTCTTTAAAACAGGATTGATTTCGAACAAACTCGCATCGCTCTGCTCATAAGCCTTGTATAGCGAAGAAATAAATTTTGTCATTTCCTTGAAGGCCGTCCCTGATAGTCCAAGGTTAAAGGCAATTTTTCGAGCCTGGAATGGGAGCAGGCCTGTGGAAGGATCAACTTCCTCATGGAAAATCAAGTGCGGCGTTTTCTCGGCCACTTCTTCAATATCCATCCACCTTCGGTAGAATACATAATCATGTTACGCCCTTTTGCTCTGTTGAGTAGAACAGAAACGTAAAACTCGCTGGTTTCACTATCCCCGGGGTAGTATACGTCTTCGGCAACCAGCACCTGGTGCACCTTTTTTCCTTCGGCAGAAGTCTGTGGCGTTACCAGATTCATCCCTATGATATTTCCGGCGATCT
This sequence comes from Muriicola soli, assembly GCF_004139715.1. Classification (GTDB taxonomy): domain Bacteria; phylum Bacteroidota; class Bacteroidia; order Flavobacteriales; family Flavobacteriaceae; genus Muriicola; species Muriicola soli. The sequence goes on from NZ_CP035544.1 coordinate 1,984,713, forward strand.
CTTCAACTTCCTTGAGGTTTTTGGCCAGTTTAACTCCACCACCTTTACCTCTTCCTCCTGCGTGGACCTGGGCTTTTATGACATGCCAGGAAGTTCCGGTTTCCTGTGTCAACTGCTTGGCTGCATCTACTGCTTCTTTCGCATTATGCGCTACAATTCCTCTTTGAATGCGTACGCCGAAGCTGGCTAATATTTCCTTTCCCTGGTATTCGTGAAGATTCATAAGGTTATTTTAGTGAGTTGATTGCAAAAATAGGAAAGAATGCGGAGTTAACATATTTAAATATCCGCTTCTTATACTTTAAAGTCTTTAAAATCGAGAGGATCAAAATTCCGAAAATGCCCGTTCATTTCTATTAATGCCTTGGTGCGGTCTACTTGCCTTAAAACCTTTATGGTCTGATCGAGATGCTTTTTTAGATAGGCAAGTCTTTCACTCTCTCTGGTAATTTGTAACAATTCGTGTTCCTGTTCAAAAGAGAGCCCCATCTTATGCGCCAGCATGTAAGGATTAAACTTCTCAGGCGGAATTCTTTCAAAAGGGACACCCATCAAATCATAGAGTTCCTGTATACCGTCCAGGACAACTTTCTTGGCTTCTATATCCCCGTCATTGATCGCTTCGAGAAACTTGACAATACCCCCTGCGTATAATTTTCCCTCCATTTCATTATCGAAAGTCATGACCTGGAAGACTTGTCTCGCCACACAGGTGATATCCATAGAACCGTTTTCGTAGGTGGTAACAACCTCTACCAATTGCACTTCCGTGCCATAGATGATCCTGTCATTTATATATACAGGTATACCAAAGGTGATGGCTTCCTTTCTGCAATCGTGTATCAGCTCTTTGTAGCGTTCCTCAAAAATGTGCAGGGGTACCGTTTCCCCTGGAAAAAAGACGGTCTGTAATGGAAAAAAAGGTAGTTTCACGGATGTATTTTCGTAAAAATACAAAGTGCAATGCTCCGTAGCAAGCAGAAAGCGGAGAGATTATTGTTTCAAATATAACTTTTTGTTGTATTTTTCTAATTAAACTGATTTATTTTTGTGTGATGCATTGAAGTAGAGTAGTTTTACCTCAAACACGCTTTTATGAAGAATACAGATCTCATTGCCATTGCTGAAGAATACGGTGCCCCTGTTTACGTTTATAACGCTGATAAGATCATTTCACAGTTCAACAGACTTTCCAACGCCTTTTCCGATGTTCCCAATTTAAAATTGAACTACGCAGCCAAGGCTTTGTCAAACATTAGTGTATTGAGATTGATGAACAGTCTTGGGAGTGGACTCGATACTGTGTCTATCCAAGAGGTTCAATTAGGCTTACTCGCGGGTTTTGCACCAGAAGACATCATCTACACCCCAAACGGTGTCTCCCTGGAGGAGATCGAAGAGGCAACACAACTTGGAGTTCGTATCAATATTGACAACTTGTCTATTCTGGAGCAGTTTGGGACAAAGCACCCCCATGTGCCAGTTTGTATCAGAATCAATCCGCACGTCATGGCGGGCGGTAATTCAAAAATATCGGTAGGTCATATCGATTCGAAATTCGGGATCAGCATCCATCAGATTCCGCATCTGTTGAGGATTGTAGAATTGACCAAAATGAATATCAATGGGATTCACATGCATACCGGAAGTGATATTCTTGACATTGATGTCTTTCTATATGCCTCAGAAATTCTTTTTGAAACCGCAAGGAATTTCACGGACCTGGAATTTATTGATTTTGGGAGTGGCTTTAAAGTCCCTTATAAAGAAGGTGACATACAAACCAATATCGAAGAATTAGGACAGAAGCTCGGAGGAAGATTTAAAGAATTTTGCAAGGAATACGGCAGGGACCTTACGCTCGCCTTTGAGCCGGGTAAATTCCTTGTCAGTGAAGCAGGATCATTCCTCGCGAGAGTGAATGTAGTAAAGCAAACCACATCAACTGTTTTTGCCAGTGTAGACTCCGGATTTAACCACTTTATCCGTCCGATGCTCTACGGGGCTTCCCACGAGATTGTCAATATATCCAATCCCGAAGGCAGGGAAAGGTATTATTCAGTTGTGGGATATATTTGTGAAACAGATACTTTTGCCAATAACCGAAGAATCAGTGAAATTACAGAGGGAGATCTCTTGTGTTTTAGAAACGCAGGAGCCTACTGTTTTACCATGGCCAGTAATTATAATTCGAGGTACCGCCCGGCCGAAGTATTATGGTACAAAGGGCATTCGCATCTAATCAGGGCGAGGGAAACTTTTGAGGATATCGTGAGAAATCAGGTGGACCACTCGGGTCTTTTTCAGCCCAGGGCAGATCAAGTTATCGCCAAGTGATGTCTGACTCCATGGGCTTTCCAGCTCTGAATTAAAATAAAGGAGCTACAAATTCGTTATTTTAATGAAAGAAATACGACTATTTGTGAAAAGTATCACCTATGAAAAAGAAATACATCTCCCTTTTTATATTTACCCTGCTCTTCTTCCTGGGAAGTAACGTACATAAATTAAGTGCTCAGCAGGTAGAATGGTTAAGCTGGCAGGAAGCTACCGAACTGGCCAGGACCGATACCAATCCCAAAAAGGTTTTTATCGATGTGTATACCGACTGGTGTGGATGGTGCAAACGAATGGATAAGGACACCTTTCAAAATCCACAGGTAGCCGCGTATATGAATGAGAATTTTTATATGGTAAAAATGGATGGCGAAGGAAAGGAACCTATAGAATTCAAAGGAAAGACGTATACTTATGTGCCTTCAGGAAGAAGGGGATACCACCAATTTGCCGCAGCTTTGCTTAAGGGAAGATTAAGCTATCCCACTGTTGTCTTTCTGGATGAAGAGCTCAATATGCTTTCCCCTGTCCCAGGCTACCAAAAGCCCGGACCCTTTCTAAATATTGCGCGGTACTTTGGAGAAGACATCTATAAAGAATTAGATTGGAAAACGTATAGCGGACAAAGCAAATAAGCTTTATTACCTGCTGTAATTAGGAGATTCCTTAGTTATCGTCACATGATGAGGATGACTCTCCGTGATACCACTACTGGTTATTTTCACAAACTTGCCCTTGTCCTGCAAGGCTGCAATGTCTTTTGCTCCACAGTAACCCATCCCGGCTCTTAGCCCGCCTACAAACTGGTGGATGCTCTCGAAGAGATCGCCTTTGTAAGGGACCCTTCCAACAATTCCTTCCGGGACTAATTTTTTAATATCGTCTTCCACGTCCTGAAAGTATCGGTCCTTGCTGCCTTGTTTCATCGCCTCAACTGACCCCATCCCCCTGTACGACTTAAATTTCCGGCCCTCGTAAATGATCGTTTCTCCAGGAGATTCCTTGGTTCCGGCGAGTAGTGATCCCAGCATCACAGTATCTGCTCCAGCGGCCAGGGCCTTGGGAATGTCACCTGTATATCGGATACCTCCGTCAGCAATGACCGGCACGCCGCTCCCCTTTATAGCAGCAGCAACTTCAAGTACTGCAGAAAATTGCGGAAAGCCAACACCGGCAATAATCCTTGTGGTACAAATTGACCCCGGACCTATTCCCACTTTTACCGCATCTGCTCCGGCTTCAACCAGATATTTTGCTGCATCTCCGGTGGCAATGTTTCCTACGATCACATCCAGGCTTGGAAACTTTGCCTTCACTTCTTTTAATACCTTAATCACTCCTTTGGAATGCCCGTGAGCGGTATCGATAACAACTGCATCCACTCCCGATTTAACAAGAGCAGCGGTACGCTCCAGAGCATCTGCTGTGACCCCAATGGCCGCGGCAACCCTAAGTCTGCCGTATTGATCTTTGTTCGCAATGGGTTTTTGGGTGAGTTTAGTGATATCCCTAAAGGTGATTAATCCCACCAGTTTGTTGTCCTTGTTGATCACAGGTAATTTTTCAATCTTATTAGCCTGTAGTATGTCCTCAGCCTGATCTAATGAGGTCCCCTCGGCAACGGTTACCAGGTTTTTATAGGTCATTACCTCTGAAATTGGTCTTTCGTTATTTTTTTCAAAACGAAGGTCCCTGTTGGTAACTATGCCTATAAGCTTCTGATCCTGATCTACAATCGGAATTCCCCCAATGCTGTGTTCCCTCATGTTTGCCTTGGCATCCTTCACCAAAGCATCCTTAGGTAGAGTCACCGGGTCTAGGATCATACCGCTTTCTGCCCGCTTTACTTTTCTGATCTTCACAGCCTGATCGGCAATACTCATATTCTTGTGCAGAACTCCAATACCTCCCTCCCGTGCCATTGCAATTGCCATTTTGGATTCTGTTACAGTATCCATGGCTGCTGAAACTATCGGGATATTGATGGTAATATTCCTGGTGAACTTCGTCTGTATATTGACGTCACGAGGCAGAACTTCAGAAAAGGCGGGAACTAAGAGTACGTCGTCATAAGTGAGACCTTCTCCAAGAATTTTATTGAGGTGGGCTTCCATGCAATTAGGGATTAATTGCGGGCAAATATACGCATTATTTTTTACGGTCTGCATCCTATACTGAGAGGATTATATGTCTCCGGTAAACAAACCGTTTTGACCTAACTGTTTGATAGAGAAAACTTCATGTATTTTTTATTTAGAAATAATCTAAATAGGTTTTTTAATTTCAAATATTGTTTCTAATTTTGCCCACTCAACACGAATTATTTTTAATTAGTCTAATTAAGATGAACCAGAAGATTTTTCTCTTTGTTGCCCTGTTTACAGGATGTTTCCTCCATGCGCAATCTAAGGACTCCCTGCTAAGGGTTAAGGATACCAGCCTTATACAGCTGGATGAAGTAGTACTGTCTGCCAACGTTATTCTCGGCAGTAAATACCAGGCCAAGAACAGAACCGGATCGGCCTATTACATTTCACCACAGGAATTGGAAACTTTCAATTATACAGATATTAATCGCGTATTGCGCTCTGTTCCCGGAGTATCAATATACGAAGAAGACGGTTTCGGGCTTCGTCCCAATATCAGCCTCAGAGGAACTTCCCCTGAAAGGAGTGCTAAAATTACGCTGATGGAGGATGGAATATTGATTGCCCCGGCCCCTTACAGTGCCCCTGCCGCATATTATTTCCCTTCTGTTGCCCGCATGCAGGCCGTAGAGATCCTCAAAGGGAGCAGTCAGGTGCAATATGGCCCCTTTACTACGGGGGGAGCCATTAATATGCTTTCCACAGAAATACCGGACGATTTCAGTGCTTTTTTAGCTGCCTCATACGGAAATTACAACAGCGGCCGTCTACATGCCAAAATTGGGGACTCCAAAGAACGCTTCGGATACATGGTTGAATATCTCAACTTTAATTCTGATGGGTTTAAAGATCTGGACAACGGTGGGAATACAGGTTTCGACAAGAATGATCTGGTGGCTAAATTCAGGGTCAACACTTCAGAATCCGCATCTCTTCAACAAGTACTGGAATTCAAATTCCAGTATTCGGATGAAACCTCCAATGAAACTTATTTAGGCCTATCCGAAGAAGATTTCGAAGCAACTCCCTTCAGGAGATACGCAAGTGGCCAGGAAGACGTGATGGTCAATGACCACAAACAGTTTTTAATTACACATATTCTGGCATTCAGTGATAACTTTCACATCACTACCAATGCTTATTACAATGGATTCAATAGGAATTGGTACAAACTCGATGCCGTTACCTTAAACGGAGACCGAAGAGGTATTTCCGGGATTTTGGCAGATCCTGCCGGAAATTCAGAGTACTTTGATGTAATCACCGGTGCAGTAAACAGTCCGGATGATGCCTTATTGGTAAAGGCAAATAACAGAGCGTATACATCCAAAGGCCTGCAAACCAAACTGGACTACCATTGGTCAGGAGAAAACACCTTCCACGATCTGGAGATCGGACTTCGATATCACTTCGATGAGGAAGACCGTTTTCAATGGGTTGACGGCTATAGTATCAATGAGGGCAATATGCTCCGTACAACAGCAGCTACCCGTGGAACAGATGCCAACAGGATCAGTGATGCAACTGCCTTTGCGTCTTTTGCCCTCTATAAATTCAAATACAAGAATTTAACTCTGACGCCCGGATTGAGATATGAAAATATTACTCTGGGAAGGGCCGACTTTGGTTCTAATGACGTTAACAGAGAAGGTACAGAGCTATCGACCAGGGAAAACCGGACTGACGTATGGATTCCAGGGATGGGCTTTAACTATAATTTTAACAACATATCCGTTTTCGGAGGCATCCACAAAGGATTTTCGCCTCCTACAAGTCGGGAGGATGAGCAAGCTGAAAAAAGCATCAATTTTGAATTAGGATCCCGGTTCACCCTGGGCGGAATCTCTGGTGAGATCGTGGGCTTCTTTAATGATTACAGTAACTTATTGGGTAGTGACCTTGCCGCCACCGGTGGAACCGGAAGTCTGGAACAATTCAATGCCGGGGAAGTCAATGTACAGGGCTTGGAAATTCTTTTGAATTACGATTTTTTACCCGCGGAGAGTTCTTTTAAACTGCCATTGACATTTTCCTATACCTATACGGATACAGAGTTCCAAAGCAATTTCGACAGTGCAGAAGATATCTGGGGGGAAGTCGTCGTAGGAGATGAATTACCCTATATCTCCAAGCACCAATTCAATACCATTCTTTCCCTTGAACACGAAAAGTTTAACGTGAATTTAAGCGGCCGATACAATGGTGAATTCAGAACCCTCGCCGGGCAAGGTGCTATTCCGGAGGGAGAAAAAGTTCCATCCAATTTTATTTTGGATTTGGCAGGTGCATATCACATCAATCCAAACGCAAGTATCACCCTCAACGCGATCAATATTCTAGACGAAGAATACGCGGTTTCCAGAGTACCTGCAGGTCTTAGGCCCGGGCACCCCTTTGGAGCATATTTAGGGGTGAGATTACAGTACTAACTTACGTAACTAATGGTATTCTGAGAATAATTGGGTAGCGCGATTATGGGCCGCTTCAAAGGCGGTCCAGCTCACCCCGGTTAGGGCTTTTACAGCTGTAAAATAAGACATCATTTTTTCTGTGGGCATATTTCCCGTGAGCTCATCCTTCGCCATAGGACATCCGCCAAAACCTTGAATTGCACCATCATATCTGCGGCATCCGGCCTTATACGCTGCATCAATTTTCTCGTGCCAACGGTTGGGTGTCGTATGTAAATGAGCTCCGAATTCAACCGCCGGGTATGCCGGAATTAAATGGGAAAAGAGATAGGTAATGTTTTCAGGTGTGGAAGTTCCAACAGTATCTGATAGCGATAAAATATTCACCCCCATGGTAATAAGTTTCTCGGTCCATTCGGCAACTATATCTACATCCCAGGGATCACCATAGGGATTTCCGAAGCCCATAGATATATAGACCACTACTTCCTTATCGTGATTTGAGGCGATCTCAAGTATCTCTTTCAGAATCTCAGTAGACTGGGCAATGGTTTTATGTGTGTTTCGCATTTGGAAATTCTCCGAAATAGAAAAGGGATAGCCCAGATAATCAATAGTTTCAAAATTTGAAGCATCCTGAGCCCCCCTGACATTAGCTACAATGGACAGTAATTTTGAGGAAGTCCCATCTAGCTTAAGCCCCTCGAGCACCTCAGACGTATCTGCCATCTGAGGAATCGCTTTGGGAGAGACAAAACTGCCAAAGTCGATCGTGTGAAAACCACATCCCAGCAAGGCCTGGATGTATTTGATCTTCTCCCGGGTAGGGATAAAGTCTTTGATCCCCTGCATGGCATCGCGGGGACACTCAATGATCTTCACCTTTTCAATAGCGCTTTCCATTTCGGGATGTATTCTTCAAAATTACCATTATTTATACGATAATAACAGGTAAAGACCAATCCCGGTGAATACTAATATTTGCAGCCATTTTAAGACCCATGGGGCTTTAGGATGTGTTTGAAGGTATCCCGAAATTGAACCTGCCAGCAGTGCTATAAGTGAAAAAACGAGGAATGATATCAACATAAAAAGAAAGCCGAGGACATAGAATTGTATAGTCGTGTTCAGAAATGTGCTGAAGAGAAAACCGGGAAAAAAAGCCAGGAAAAAAATGGTGACTTTTGGATTGAGCACGTTCATAATAAATCCCTGCCTGAACAATTGTCCCAGCGATTTTTTCGGACTTTGATTGAGGTCGATTCTCAATTCTGCGGAAGCTCGCCAAACTCTGAACGCCAGATAGAACAAATAGAGAGCCCCCAACAACTTGATGGTATAAAATAACATGGGATTCAGACTGATAATAGCCGAAATACCAAAAGCCAGCAAGGTAGTATGGACCAGGCATCCCGAGATAAGGCCGGCAGTAGTAGCCAACCCGTATTTTTTTCCATTTACAATACTTTGCGTAAGCACGTAAATATTATCAGGGCCAGGAAAAATGGCCAGAGAAGCTGTTGCCAGAGCAAATGCCCATAATATCTCGTAATTCATCTCCTCTACTAATATTGTAGTTCAAACAAACGTACATTTTTATATATTACAAAAAATTATCCCATGAAATTTCTATTAGGAGTTATTGCTTTTGTCCTCTGTTTAAATACCTTCAACTTCAAAAACTCAGCCATGAGTAAACCAAATCTTCCTTTATCCAATGAATTAGTGAAGGACAGCGTCCTGCGTCATGTGGTTTTGCTAAAATTCAAGGCCCAGAGCAGCGAAAAGGATATAAAGAGAGTTCAAGAGTCATTCGTTGAACTGAAATCCAAAATACCCCAAATTGTATCTCTGGAATGGGGCGTGAATAATAGTCCTGAAGGGCTGGACAAAGGTTACACCCATTGTTTTTTCCTGACGTTCAACAGCACTGAAGACAGGGATTCTTATCTTCCGAACCCTCATCACAAGGCCTTCGGAGAAGTTTTAGGGCCTGTATTAGAGGATGTACTTGTAGTGGACTATTGGACTCACTAAGCCGTATTTAACAATATTGCTTTATTGATTCTTTTTACCAAGGCAGGACCCTCGTAGACAAAGCCCGTCCATAACTGAATTAGGCTTGCTCCGGCATCTAGTTTCTCCAATGCATCTTGGGGAGAATGGATTCCACCAACCCCGATAATAGGGAAAGCACCTTTGCTTTCTTTATGAAGGAAGCTGATGACCTGAGTACTTCTGTTTCTCAACGGTTTTCCGCTGAGACCGCCAGTCTCTTTTAACAGCTCTGCATCAGATTGTAACCCCCGCCTGTCGATGGTGGTATTCGTAGCAATTACCCCATCTGTAGCGGTATCTCTTACTATTTCAATGATATCGAGCAACTGTGCATCGCTCAGATCCGGGGCTATTTTCAATAAAATTGGACGCTTTTTAATATTCTGTGCCCTGGCTAGTTTACTATTTTCTTCTTGAAGTGCCTTCAGTAATGCAGTCAATGGCGCCTTCTCCTGCAGTTCTCGCAATCCCGGCGTGTTGGGAGAGCTCACATTAACCACAAAATAATCAACATAGGGGAATAGCGATCTGAAACAGCTGAGATAATCTTCTGCAGCCTTTTCGTTTGGTGTGATTTTATTTTTCCCGATGTTCCCCCCAATCAAAACATTATGTTCCTTTTTCAGGCGTTCTACGGCAGCTTCAACTCCTTCATTGTTGAAGCCCATTCTATTGATAATCGCCTGGTCTTTTTTTAATCTGAAAAGTCTTTTCTTAGGATTACCTTCCTGAGGCTTAGGCGTAAGGGTGCCAATTTCAACAAAACCAAATCCAAAGTTGGATAGCTCATTGTACAGGACCGCGTTTTTATCAAAGCCTGCCGCAAGGCCTACGGGATTTTTAAATTTCAAACCAAAGACCTCCCTTTCTAAGCGAGGATGATCCATGACGTATAATTGCCTGAATAATCCCGATAATCCCAGTGCACTGAACCATTTTATGGAAACAAAGGAGAAATGATGAACTTTTTCAGGGTCGAATAAAAAAAGTAAGGGTCTGATAAAGTAGCGGTACATAAGGCCTTTTGAATGGCAAAAATACAAACTTCAGGGACCATAAATGCCCCCTTGAGACCTAAAATATTGGATTGTATTATTCCGGACCCTTTACAGGGAAAGGTTGGGGAACAACTTTATAAGGGATTCTATCTGCACTGGCACACAATTCTATGTATCGCTCGTATTGTTTTGGATTGAAGAGTTTCAACATTTTGATATCGTAGGCTCTCGCGTTTAACAGGATCTGATCTTTTAAAACTCTGTATTTGTTGGCCAGTTCTTCTAATTCCTTGGTCGAACTTTGTGGATGGGTATCAAAGAGTATCCGGATATCTTCCTGATAGACCTTGTTGGTCAACGATAATTCGGCCTGCCATTCTTTCAACTTCCCGATTTGATCTTCGTTTAATTGAAAAACCTGGATGATAGTCTCTGTATTACTCCCTCCCAACCCCAGCATACAATCTCTTTCCTGTGCCTGTAGCAAAGCTCCCAGGGCAATAAAAACCAAGCTTGACAATATCTTTCTCATATTATATTCTTCAATTTATATTCTTCAATCCAGCTGTTTAGTTGTTAAACAGGAATATCATAAAATTAGTATCTCTCCCGACCTAAAAATAAAAAGGCCCTCTCTAAAGAAGGCCCTTTCCTTTTTGAAATCCTTTGCTTACTTCAAAGAAAAACTCAGTCGGGCGAACAAAATCTACCTGCTATACCAAACTGTTGTGACCTTCTTGACCAATCAAATCTTCCACCGCTACGGTTTCCGAATGCCGGATCGGCGCGGTCAGGATACACATCTAAAATATTGTTTGCCCCTATGGTCAGGGTCAACTCACTGGACGCTTTATAACCCACTGAAAGATCTGTCACTATTTTAGTGCCAAAGTCCTGTTGATTTGCTACAGTTGTTGTCGCTTCTGTAACCTCGCCAAAAAATACATTTCTCAGAAAAACTACCCACTTGTCAGACAACAGGCTGTTAGTAAGGTTTACCTTGGTCCTTGGAACGGCCTGTTCCAGGTATACCCTACTGTCTTCAGGGAAGTAGGTATCAACGAGGCCCGCATCCCTTAACACTTGCGAAGCATTGATATCCCCTACCTTTTTGGTTTTGGAAAAGGTTCCTGCCAGATCGGTCTTTAGTCTCCACCCGTCGCCAAAAAAGGCATCGTGGGTTACGACTATATCCAAACCTTTGGATTCAGTGTCTATCGCATTGGCGAAAAATGAGGCCGCTGTGGCATTGGCCTGTCTTAAAAGAAGATCGAGTTCGGTTCCTGTGCCCGGACCGGAAAACTGGCCGGTATAGACCACTCTATCATCGATCTTCACAAAATACCCGTCTACGGTAACCGTTAAGTTTGCCGAAGGAATTTTAGACGTCAGGCCCAAACTCACACTTTTGGAGATTTCCTGTTTTAATTCAGGAATACCCAGTAAACTTGCCGCTTTGCTGTCATTTGAAAAGGTTCCCACTTCCTGAGGATTCCCAAGGTTATCGAAAATCGTCGAGGTGGAATTAAAATTCAATTGATGCAGCGATGGAGCCCTGAAACCAGAATTTACGGCTCCCCTGATGTTCAAATTATCAGAAGCTTTGATCCGGGTGGATAATTTAAAATTCATTGTTGAACCAAAGTCGCTGTAATTCTCATAACGTGTAGCAAAACTGGCGAGGAAAGCCTCTGAAAAATCGGCTTCCAGGTCCAGGTAGCCAGCTACACTACTCCGTTCTCTGGCAAGAGCATTAGTGGGAGAAAATCCAGGAAAAACCTGAGACCCACCCGGCCGCGAATTGTCAAAAAAATCGACCGCGGGCTGCTGAGAAGCCAATTTAATTACTTCTCCATTGGCTGTGTACTGCGCATAAGAAGCTTCCTCACCAGGTACGATGGAATAAGTTTCAAGTCGGTATTCCGACCCAAACGCGACATTTAAACCGCTCATAACATCATCGTAAAACTTGGAAACATCCAAATTGGCGGTATTCTGAGAAAATGAAAAGCCCCCCGCGTCAAAAGTAGTTGGGGAAGCATTTTGAAGTGAAGCGTTATACGTATTGCCTATCACATAGAGGAAGGAATTCTTCCCATAAGTATTGCTCAGGTCTACATTCCAATCTCCGATCATCCCTTTAATTCCAACAGAAATCGACTGATCTTTAATGTTTGAATTGATTTCAGGAAGGAAGCCATTGAAATAGGCCGGTGTATAGGTTCTGCTTTGATTCGGCAAACGGTAAAATCCGGCTGAATTCCCAGTCCTTGAACTCAGACCTGCGAAGGAATAGAGCTCAGTTCCGTTGTCGTCTAAGGGAAGAGAAAAGTTGGCGAAAAAGCGACCTCCTCGCAAGGCTGACTGACCTACCCTCATATTAAAATCACTTCGCTCAAGGCCTCTTGCAGCTAATTCGGCAGTGGTATTGTCTGCGGATAGAATGGGCTGCAATTCAGCTTTGGTAGTCGCTCCCTGAGTGTCTATTCCGGCGGCATTTGCATATTGCAACACGTCAGTCACGTCATCGTCAAGCAATAAAGAAAGATCAGCTCCATCGGCCTGTGCAAAACGTTCAACGGTATTGTACAGGTTAAAGACATCGCCTTCCCATTCTTTCATTCTGCTGTATTCCTGACGTACGTCAAAATCCCCGGAGAGCGTTAAATAACCTCCTTTTTCACCCATAGGAATTCCATAACTCCCTGCTATATTGGTAGTCGCTCCATCAACTCCCCCGGTTTGATCGTTTGCGTTTTTGGAGAAATTAGCGCCTGAAGTGACATTGATCAGCAATTCATCAACCGTCTTATTCAGGATGATATTAATTACCCCGGCAATCGCATCAGAGCCGTACTGGGCAGCTGCTCCATCGCGAAGTACTTCAATACGCTGAATGGCTGCGGTTGGAATCGCATTCAGGTCGGTCCCCACACTTCCTCTACCGAATGTGCCATTGACATTGATAAGAGAAGAAGTATGTCTTCTTTTTCCGTTTATCAGAACCAATACCTGATCAGGACCCAATCCCCTGAGCGAAGCCGGATCAATGTGATCAGTTCCGTCTGAAATGGTTTGAGTATTTGATGTAAAAGAGGGCGCTACATAGTTCAGGATTTGGTTTAAATTCACCTGAGGTGCCGCTGAAGCTAGTTCTTTAACATTGATAACGTCTATGGGTACTGTACTCTCAGTAGCCGTCCGGTTCGGATTTCTTGAGCCGGTGATGACCACTTCTGACAACTCCACCCCGGAGACCAGGGTAATGGTCATAATTGTACTGTTGACCTGTACTTCTTTGGGTTGAAACCCGATATAGGAAACAATAAGTCTGTCACCAATAATTGCATCAATACTGAAGTTGCCGTCAAAATCAGTAGTCGTTCCCACCTGGGTCCCCTTTTTTACTACAGAGGCACCTGGTAGCGGTGTTCCGTCTTCGTCCCTTACAGTTCCCGTAATCTGCGAGTGTAGCAGAGATACGGAACCTACTAAAAGGAAAACAAGCAATAGTAAATCTTTTTTCATAAGTTGAGTATTTGAGTGATTAGATTAATAAGGTAGTGATTTAAGCCTCTCCCCTCGTCAAATTATCCAAATTTTTCATTATCAATTAGTTATAACACGAGAAGAAGATCCTTCTTGTCTGTTCAAAATGAAAGGCTACTTTTGCTATAAACTGACTTAAATGGAAGCTATACTTGATCGATTTCTTCGATATGCCCGAATCGATACCCAGAGTGATCCCAATTCGGATTCGACCCCCAGTACTGAAAAACAGTGGGTTCTTGCAAAGATGTTATTCGAAGAATTGAAGAATATAGGCCTCCAGGACGTCACTTTAGACGACCGGGGCTACATCATGGCTACTTTACCTTCCAATATTGAAAAAGAAGTACCCACCATAGGCTTTGTCTCTCATTACGACACTTCTCCTGATTTTACAGCAACCGGTGTAAATCCAAGAATTATCGAAAACTATGACGGAAAAGATATCCTGCTGAATGAAGAGGAAAACATCGTCTTGTCACCCGATTATTTTGAGGATCTGCTTTTATACAAGGGGCAAACCCTGATTGTGACCGATGGAACTACTTTGCTCGGTGCAGACGACAAGGCAGGTGTCACTGAAATTGTCTCAGCCATGGAACACCTGCTGGCCCATCCCGAAATAAAACACGGAAGGATTCGAATTGGTTTTACCCCGGATGAAGAAATAGGGCGTGGAGCGCATCATTTTGACGTAAAATCCTTTGGCGCCTCCTGGGCTTATACTGTAGATGGGAGTCAGATAGGTGAACTTGAATACGAGAATTTTAATGCCGCAATGGCTAAAATTACAGCGAGGGGAAAAAGTGTGCATCCGGGTCTGGCAAAAAACAAAATGATAAATGCCATAGGAATCATTACCGATCTGGCCAGCCGCCTCCCTAAAAATGAAGTCCCTGAGAAAACCTCGGATCGTGAAGGCTTTTTTCATGTATACAAGCTGGAGGGAAGTATAGAATTGGCGACCATGGAGCTGATCATCAGGGATCATGACAAGAGTTTGTTCGAGAAGCGAAAGCAACTCCTGAAAGATCTGGTTGAAGCCATCAACAAAGAAAGGCCGGGAGAAGTCGTTTTGGAAATGAAAGATCAGTATTACAATATGAAAGAGAAAGTAGAGCCTGTTTACCATATTGTTGAGATTGCGGAAGAGGCTATGAAGAGTTTGGGAATACAGCCCATTATAAAACCGATCAGGGGAGGCACGGATGGCTCTCAGCTAAGTTATATGGGTTTGCCTTGCCCAAATATCTTTGCCGGAGGACACAACTTCCATGGTAAATATGAGTACGTCCCCTTAGAAAGTATGGAAAAGGCTGTTGAAGTTATCGTCAAAATTTGCGAACTTACTGCAAAGAAATTCTAACAGCAGGTTTTGAGCGAGGCTAAAATAGAAGCGTATTACGCAAAAGAAGGCACTTTTATGGAAGGGCTGAACCGCTTAAGGAGACTAGCCCTTCAGACCGAACTTCAGGAGGATCTGAAATGGGGGATACCCGTTTACACCTTAAAGGGTAAAAATGTGTTTGGCATCAGTGCCTTTAAAACTCATTTCGGGATTTGGTTCTTCAACGGCTGTTATTTAAAGGACCCTGAAGGAGTACTTGAAAATGCACAAGAAGGCAAAACCAAGGCCATGCGCCATTACAAGTTTAGTTCCCTGGATGAAATCATGCCTGATATTGTGCTCGCTTATATGACCGAAGCCGTAGAAAATCAGAAAAAAGGTTTAATCCACAAGCCAGACAGGAAGAAAAAGACAGAAATCCCTGCAGAGTTGCTTCAAGTTCTGGAAAAAGATCCCGGGCTTCATAAAGCTTTTAAACAAATTACTCCCTACAAGCAACGGGAATACTGCGAGTATATCGCATCAGCAAAACAACTGAAGACAAAACATAGTAGGTTAGCAAAGATCCTCCCAATGATCAGAGAGGGCCTTGGCATCAATGACATGTACCGATAGTTCTTACTTCCACTATCCTAGGAAAGGAATAAAAAAAACCGGTAACGAGTAGTTACCGGCTTTATTTGTAATTGACCCAGTGATCTATTTAACGGGTGTATTTAGTTTACTGCTCATTTCCATGGAAATGGCTGAGCGATCGAACTTCAATCTTCCGGCCATTGTTTCAATGATACAGGATGAATCCTTGTCATTGAGATCAACCACCTTACCGTGAAGGCCACTCTTGGTGACAATTTTGTCTCCTTTTTTTAATGCTGCCGCAAATTTCTTTTCATCTTTCTGTTTTTTCATCTGAGGCCGTATCATAAAGAAATACGCCACAACAAAAATCAGAATCATTGGCAGGAAATTCCCTATCTCGCTCATAATTCTTCTTGAGTTTTAATGCTTATTTTACAGGACCTAAATTAGTCGCAGGCGCTCCGCTACCGGGCTGAACGAAAGCTTTGATTCTAAGTAATTCGGATCCTTTTTCAGTGTTGGCAGAAACGGTGATTGTTTTGGTCACCTGGTTCTGTCCGGTTCCGTTGAACTTTACCAATAATTCCCCTGATTCTCCCGGGGCAATAGGTGTGTTCTTAGGATATTCAGGTACAGTACAACCACAACTACTGGTAGCATTAGTAATGATCAAAGGGGCATTACCTGTGTTGGTAAATGAAAAAATAGTTTCTTGTGGAGTCCCCTGACTGATAGTCCCAAAATCGTGTTCGGATTTATCAAAAGTCATTACCGGCAGATTTTTTGCTGCCTGATCTCTTTCTGCAGCAACCTGAACGTTTGCGGTTTCAATTTTGTTTGAGGCCTTTTCCTTGCAGGATGCAAAACCGATCATACTGACCACCCCAAGGGCTAAAAATATTCTTTTCATACAACTAGATTTAAAGATTTTGCTGCAAAATTAATGAATAATTGCTTACAGAAGTCCCCTCCCGGCTTTTTTTAGTTTTCCATCACTCCTGTATTCCTTCACCAGTTTATCAAGAATCCCGTTGATAAAGATGCTGCTTTTAGGTGTTGAGTACTCTTTGGCAATCTCGAGATATTCATTGATAGACACTCGTTCAGGGATGGAGGGAAAATTCAGGAGTTCACAAATGGCCATCTTCAGGAGAATAGAATCAATATCGGCAATTCGGTCCCTGTCCCAATTAGGCGTTTTCGCTTGTATTTCGTCTTCCAGTACTTTATTCTGAAGCAATGTTTTTGAAAGTAATTTTCCTGCAAACTCCATATCTTCTTCATCTTTCAGCAAACGGGGCAGAAAATATCCCGGTGAATGATCCTGCTGTACACTTTTTAATTGCTTGAGGATAAAGGTGTTGACCAGGGGGATGTCATCTACCCATGTGAGTTTATCGTCTTCGAAGAATTCGTATAGCTTCTCATTTGGGGCGATTACCTCCCTGAACAAATCAATGATCAGATTTTTGTCGTCCCCATAGGAATTCCCTTCTTTTTTCATGTAAGAAGCGTATAATCTACTCGAAACGATTTCCTTGAAAACGATTTTGACATAATCTTCATTGAGGTACCAGCCCTTAATTTTCCGGCGTTTCAATTCTTCGTCAAGGGAGGGATTCTCAACCAACTGTAGTAAGAGACGGTTATGGACGAATTTCTTTTTGTCGGGGAATTCATCCGACGCGGAGGCCATGTATTTTTTTGAATCATGCTCTACATGGTGCAGCGCCATCGTATGGAGCTCTCTCAACAGGCACAACATCAGAAGATAAAGAGTATAGGTATTTTCAATGCTCAGGCGGAGAAATTTCTCCTGTTTATCCAGGGAATCTTCCCTGGATTGAGTGATAGCATAAATACACTGCATTACTTTCACCCGCAACTGCCTTCTTGTTAGCATGTCTAAAGAACTTTAAGTATAACTAATTCGCTCTGCAAAAATAGGCATTACTTCTAAATGATGCTTCATCGCAGAACATATTATCTTATACCTTTTATAACATTTGTATTCTTGTGAATGCCCTATCTTTGACGAGCTCATCAATTGAGTACGGTGAACCTATACTATGAAAGAATTAAAACACCTCAATAAATACTTCAAAAAATACTGGTTCAAATTATTTCTTGGTATTATCATCACTATTACCGCCAGGATTTTCCAATTGGTGATGCCTTCTTACGTAAAAAATTCCATCGAAGTGGTAGAGAAGTATCTCGAGGGTACAATGCCCAAGCCCGAAGCGACTTCCCTTTTGCTTGAGTATATTCTGATCATCGTGGGTGCAGCCCTGCTTTCAGGATTCTTTACGTTTTTGATGAGACAGACTATCATCAATGTCTCGCGCTATATTGAGTACGATTTAAAAAATGAGGTCTTCGATCATTATCAGCTGCTCAACCTCAGTTTTTATAAAAAAAACAGAACCGGTGATTTGATGAACAGGATCAGCGAAGATGTGAGTCAGGTGCGCCTTTATGCCGGTCCTGCCATTATGTATGGGATGCAGACGCTAACACTTTTTGTATGTCTTATTCCTCTGATGTTTATTAAAGCTCCCACCATTTCTTTTTACGCGCTTCTACCACTCCCCATTTTGTCGATTTTGATATACAAAATCAGTAAGATCATACACAAAAGAAGTACAAAGGTTCAGGAGTTCTTATCCACACTTTCTACTTTTGCTCAGGAAACTTTTTCCGGTGTATCAGTCATAAAAGCATATACCCTGGAGCCTCAAATCAATGCTGAAGCAACACAGCTGGCCTTGGAAGGAAAAAACAGAAGTATGGACCTGGCAAAGGTTGACGCCTGGTTCTTTCCGCTGATGATTCTCCTGATTGGGATTAGCAACGTTTTTGTGATCTATATAGGAGGACGGGAATACATAAACGGCAACATTGAATCTATAGGTACCATCGCCGAGTTCATCCTCTATGTGAACATGCTCACCTGGCCTGTGGCCATCGTAGGTTGGTTAACCTCCCTTGTTCAAAGGGCTGAAGCTTCCCAGAAACGAATCAATGAGTTCCTGCAGATAGCACCCGATCTCAAGAATGAAATTGAGGTTGAAACACCAATAAAAGGGGCAATCGAATTTGATCGTGTTAGTTTTACTTACGAGGATACCAATATTACAGCCCTACGAGAACTTTCCTTTGAAGTGGAAGACGGGCAGACTGTTGCCATCCTCGGAAAAACCGGTTCGGGAAAATCAACTATTCTCGACCTGATAGCACGTTTGTATGACGTGAGTTCAGGGGAGATAAGAATAGACGGTACACCTATAAAAAAGCTAAACCTGGAAAGTCTCAGGAGTTCTATTGGTGCCGTTCCCCAGGATGCCTTCTTGTTTTCTGATTCTATTGCGAACAACATCCGTTTTGGAAAAGAATCTGCTTCAGAGGAAGACGTGGAAAACGTTGCTAAAATGGCGGTAGTACACGAAAATATAATGGGCTTTTCCAGAAAGTACGATACCGTTCTGGGAGAGCGGGGCATTACCCTGAGCGGTGGGCAAAAGCAAAGGGTTTCTATCGCCAGGGCTCTTTTAAAAGATCCCGAAATCTACCTTTTTGACGATTGCCTGTCTGCTGTAGATACAGAAACGGAAGAGGCAATTCTAACCAATCTCAAGAAAGCTTCGAGGAACCGAACCACGCTTATTGTTAGTCACAGAGTATCTTCGGCCAAGAATGCAGATAAGATCATAGTACTTGACGAAGGGCGCATTCTGCAGCAGGGTTCTCATGATCAACTCGTAGAACAGGAAGGCTATTACAAGGAACTTTACGCCCATCAGCTCTCTGAGAAAGAAAACTAGAAAAATGTTGCTGAATTAGCTTTTTTTTTACATTTTTGATGACTTTATAAGAAAAATCTAACAAGAACGGTAAAAATGCGCGACAAAGATTTGATCGAACAGGAAGAAATATTTTCTAAAGTATTAAGAGCCGGAAGAAGAACTTATTTTTTCGATGTTAGAAGTACCAAAGCCGGAGATTATTACCTGACTATTACTGAGAGTAAAAAGTTTACCCATGACGATGGCTCTTTCCACTATAAAAAACACAAAATCTATCTTTACAAAGAAGACTTCCAGGCCTTCCGTGAAAACATGGAGGAAATGATGGATTACATCATTGCCGAAAAAGGCCATGAGGTGATCTCGGAAAGACATCAGAAGGACTTTAAAAAAGAAGATAGTGAAGCCCCGTCGGAAAAGAAACCACTCGACAATTTTACCGATGTAGATTTCGATGACATATAAGTTGTTTTTTAACTAACTAATTCAAGTACAGGCCTTCTATTAGAAGGTCTTTTTTTATGGTTTGAATGGATTTTTATGACACTTTGCTGTTTGCGCTTAGCTCTAGTATTGATTACCTTTAGCGATCACTAATCAAAACCTGAAATGAAAAGAATTACTCTCCTTCTCTGTCTACTATTTACTTCACTTACGTTCGCTCAGGAAGAGCTTACCTTGGATTACTACCTGCCACAGGAAGTCTCTTATGACGCCGCTATTCCAAAACCGGCCGATGTTATTGGCCATGAGGTTGGGGAATGGCACGTGACGCATGACAAGCTTATGTTTTACATGCAAACACTGGCTGAGGCAAGTGATCGGATTACCATAGAGAACAGGGGCACTACTTTTGAAGGAAGACCTATTCTTTTGTTGACCGTAACCTCTCCGGAAAACCACAATAATCTGGAATCCATCAGACAACAACACCTTGCGCTTAGTGAAAGTGGCGGCGCTTCAACGAGTGTGGACAATATGCCGATTGTTGTCTATCAAGGATTTTCCGTGCACGGAAATGAACCCAGTGGTGCCAATGCCGGCTTAGCTTACGCCTACTATCTGGCAGCAGCCCAGGGCCCGCAGATTGATGCAATGCTGGACAACACCATAATTTTGATGGATCCTTCCTATAATCCGGACGGCCTGCAAAGGTTCGCCTATTGGGCCAATACCAACAGGAGTATGAACCTCAACCCCGATGGCAATGAACGCGAGTATCACGAAGTGTGGCCCGGGGGAAGAACCAATCACTACTGGTTTGATATCAACAGAGACTGGCTCCCGGTTCAGCTACCCGAAAGCAGGGCCCGTATAAGGACGTTTCATCGCTGGCTGCCCAACATTCTCACTGACCACCATGAAATGGGAACCAATTCTACATTCTTCTTTCAACCGGGAGAGCCGAGTCGGGTACATCCTCTGACTCCAAAGATGAATCAGGAATTAACTGCTGAGATTGGTACCTATCACGCCAAAGCACTTGATAAAATTGGTTCGCTTTACTATTCTGAAGAAAACTACGATGATTACTACTACGGCAAGGGTTCTACCTTCCCTGACGTTGTGGGAAGTATTGGTATTTTATTTGAGCAGGCAAGTTCAAGGGGACACATTCAGGAAAGCGAAAATGGCTTGTTAACCTTTCCCTTTACGATCAGAAATCAGTTTACCACGGCCTTATCCACCGTTGAGGCCGCACAAAATATGCGCACCAAACTATTGAATTATCAGCGCGGTTTTTACGAAGACCTGAGAGCTGAGGCCGGTAGGAGCAAAACCAAGGGTTTTATTTTCGGAGATGCAAAAGATGCAGCCAAAACATGGCATCTGGCAGAAATTCTTGAGAGACAAAATATCAAATTCCATGAGGTGAGCAGAGATGTCACACTCGGTGGAAAGCAATACAAAAAAGGAAGTAGTTATGTAGTGCCCTTGGAGCAAAAGAATCACAGGCTGATCAAGGCCATGTTTGAAAAAAGGACCACCTTTACTGACAGTCTATTTTACGATATCTCAGCATGGACCTTTCCTCTGGCATTTAATCTCGATTATGCCGAGCTTACATCGCTTTCGAATGCGGGGCCGGAGATACCTCAACTCAATACCCTCGAAGGATCAGTAAGCAATGAGAGTTCTTATGCCTACCTCTTTGAATGGCATGAGTATTACACCCCCAAGGCGCTCAATATGATCCTCGAGAAAGGATTGCGGGCCAAAATCGCTCAATACCCATTTAGTATGGGAGGAGAAAATTACGATTACGGTACGGTCATGATCCCAGTACAAAATCAGAAACTCAACAAAGGAGCGCTCTACACATTCCTAAAAAAGGTAGCAGCGGAAAGTTACCTGGATATCACTGCGGTAAACACCGGTGTAACCAGAGGTATTGATTTGGGAAGCGGGGATTTTGAACCGGTTGAAAAACAAAAAATAGCTCTGATCGTAGGTGAAGGAATCAGATCCTACGACGCAGGAGAGATCTGGCACTTATTTGATACCCGGTACGACATAAAACTGACAAAAATCGATACTGAATACCTGAGCGGAGCTGATCTGAGCTCATATACCGATATTATAATCCCCGGGAGCTGGGGCAGTGGCGGACTCAACAAATCAGTTGCTGAAAAACTCAAGGAATGGGTTAAAGACGGAGGTACACTGATAGGCTTCAGAACTACGGCCAATTGGTTTCAACAACAGGAATTCCTTGATCTAAAATTTAGGAAGGATTCCACCCTGGTGGCCAAAAACGTTTCATTTGGAGAAAGACAGGATTTCAGGGGAGCACAAGTTACAGGAGGTGCTATTTTTAATACCAGAATAGACAGGTCACACCCTGTCAACTTTGGCTATAAGAACAATACGCTTCCCATGTTTAGGAATAGTAACATTTATCTTGAACCTGAGAAGGACAGCTATAACAATCCCATCCAGTATACCTCCTCACCTCTGATGAGTGGTTATATTTCCGAGGAGAATGCTGCCTTAATCGCCAACAGCGTGCCATTTAAAACAAGCAGTATGGGCCGCGGAAGGGTAATTCTGTTTACGGACAATACAAATTTCAGGGCTTTTTGGTACGGTACCAATAAACTCCTGATGAACGCTATTTTCTTTGGGGATATGATGTAAGGTCTATTAAAAACATACGCAAAATACCTTTAAAGCTTTGCTTTGCTGATTTTCACAAAGAATAAATTAAAGGCAAAATGAAGGAAAACCACAAGTGTGGCCTCTATCGCACCGAGTAAGGCGCTAAGGAATAACCACGATGCAAGGTAGAATAGCGGTTGCACAACACTGACATAGCAAAATCTGAAAGTGCTGATAAATTCCACTTCCTGGATTTTTGGCTTTAAAACCCACCTCCAGAAGAAGATAATAGGGGCATTAATTGTCAGGAATATAGCAGCAAGTATCCGCTGGACTGTAGACCGCTTTGGACGACTTTGTTTTAAAGGAGCAACTCTATATTGCTTTATTAGCAAATTTGTGTTTACAGGGTTTTGGAAATCTACGCCTCTGGAATCGAGAAAATTGTGGATTTCCTCGTATTTAGACAGATCTTCAATATGAGTAGTATTTCTTTTTAAGCCATTTGAGACTAATTCTTTTAACCCGGATACCGAAGCGGCTATTTCACTCGGCCTATAGTTGTCCCTGGAGGATAAAGGCTGATCAAAATAAAAGGCTACCCTATCGGGAAATCCATCGGCCTTCTCGTAATTTATCCCTACCGGAACAAGCAATACATCAAGATTAGGGTCTTTTTCCAGGGCTGTAAATATTATTCTGGTAAATCCTTTGCTTAGCGGGCGCACTCTTCGCATAATATTGTGATTGGCTTCGGGGAAAATAAAGATGGTTTTCCCTGCCTGAAGCAGTTGAGTACACTCGTCAAATATTACCGCATTCTTAGCCAAAGTATCCCTGCCGTCCCTAATACGGTAGACCGGAAGCATCCTTAAAAATTTAAAGATCCGTTTAACAAAAGGATTGACAAATATATCGGCCCGGGTAAGGAAATAAGATCGAAAAGGAGTAAATGCGGCAATGACCAGAGGGTCGAGCAAGGCATTCTGATGATTGGCGAGAAACATTACCGCCTTGTTAGCAGGCACTTTCTCTATCCCGTGAAGCCTGATTTCTCTGAAATAGCAAAACAAGGCAAAACAGGCTATTTTCTGTGTGAGCGTATACATAAAAGTCCTCATCCTCCTACCCCCTCTCTCAATGGTTTGTAGGCCCAAATGGAGCCGAGGGTTAAACCGGAAATGAGATGCCAGATTCCCCAGAAAGCCGTCAAAATTGCCATCCCTCCCAATCCTTCAAAAAAGGTGAATATCAATACCAGGCCCAGTCCCGAATTCTGAATTCCCGTTTCTATGGTTATACTCCTGATATCAACCCGAGGGAGTTTTGCCGCACTGGCCAGAGAATAACCGGTGAGAAATGCGATCGCATTGTGCAGAATTACGATCCAGAAAACATAAGTGAGATAGTCTTCTATGAGCAAACGGTTTGTATAGACCACAAAGAGGATCAGACAGACAAAGAACCCCAGAGAAATAATTTTTAGATATTTTGAGAGTTTAACCGCAAGAACAGGAAATTTTTCATTGATCCAGATCCCAAAAATCAAAGGAACTCCAAGAATAAGGGAAACTATCTCTATCATTTCCATGGGCGCAATGGACACTTCCTTTAAAATGGCCTGAGTTGGCGGATATACAGAACCCCAAAAACTGAGGTTCAGGGGAGTGAGAATAATTGCCAATAAGGTGGCTATTGCAGTTAAAGTAACTGAAAGGGCTCTGTTCCCACCTGCATAAGATGTGATAAAATTAGAAATATTACCTCCCGGACAGGCTGCTACTAAGATCATTCCAAGAGCAATACTGGGAATGGGTTGTACAATCAGGACCAATAAAAAAGTAAGGCAGGGCAATACAAAAAACTGACTGAGTACTCCTACCAATACCGGGCGTGGATTTCTGAACAGGGCCTTGAAGTCGGATACTTTGATGTGTAATGCCACTCCAAACATGATCAGGGCCAGGACACTATTGAGAATCCAAAGCGTTTCTGTTGAGAAATCGATACGTGCCGAGTCGAGCGTTGAATTAATCACCTATTTTATTTAGCAAAGAACCAGAGTGGCAATAATCCAAAGATAACCAGATTCAATTAACAGCAGGTCATCGTCGGCTACGCCGGATATCAAAATCAAATGATATATTCATATTTAAAAAGAGCTTAGTATTTTTGCAGGACAAAATAGATCTATGGCACGTACACCCAGCAATATGCTTCCTTTAGGCACTGAGGCACCTTCCTTTGCCCTTCTCGATACCGTTTCTGACAATACACTATCCCTTGATGAACTCAAAGGAACCGAAGGCACAGTTGTGATGTTTATCTGTAATCATTGTCCGTTTGTTAAGCACGTGAATCAACAGTTGGTTAAACTGGCAAAGGAATACGCAGGGAAGGGAATCAGTTTTATTGCCATATCGAGTAACGATATTGAGAATTATCCTCAGGATGCTCCGCACTTGATGAAGGAAAATGCTCAACAAGAAGGTTATCCTTTTCCATACTTATACGATGCTACTCAGGAAGTTGCCAAAGCCTATGACGCGGCTTGTACGCCCGACTTCTTTCTCTTCGACTCCCAAAGACTTCTCGTCTATCGCGGGCAGTTAGACCACTCAAGACCCGGAAATGGAATTCCTGTAAGCGGGAGCGATCTCAGAAGGGCGATGGACAATTTACTCGCAGGAAATGCTCAGGATGAGGATCAAAAACCCAGTATTGGTTGCAATATTAAATGGAAAAAGAGCTAAGGCGGAATAAAATCCATAGAGTTCAGCTTGAACCTCTAAAGGCAGGGACTCAAGAATTATATTGCCGTTTAGGGGAGCAGGCATACAGAGACCATTACCTGCACTTGTGGCCCGATCGGGATCCCACGCCCTATATTTCCACCAGCTTTACTCAAACAATTGTATCCGGAGAAACCAAGGATAAAACAAACCTTCATTATTTGGTCAGACTAGGCACGGAATATATTGGGATCGTAAAACTGATTAAATTCCATCAGATTAATAGTATTTCCTTACAAGAACCCATGTATCTCGAAAAGATCTATTTCTTATCTCAATACACAGGGAAAGGATATGGAAAGGAGATTTTAGCAGAAATAGAAGCAATTAGCCTTCAAGGGAAGATGAAAACGCTCTGGCTGGCCACTATGAAAAAAGGCTTCCCTCTGCGATTTTATCAAAATCTGGGATTTGAGATCATCGGGGAACAGGAGCTGCCTTTTAAAGAGTCTATTCCAGAACAAAGGGGGATGTACATATTGGGCAAAAGCCTCAGAGGAGCAATTGAAAGTAGCTAAGTGTTATCCCTTTCCAAAAAGCTCTGAATATGTGCCAAATGGTGATTCCCGTGCCAGGCATACCTTCCTGCATTTTCTTCCAGGGTTGTTTCCGAATTATTATCAGGGTGTATAAAAGTCCTTTGCCAATCTGCAGAGGATAGTCCGGTGAGAAGATACACCAATTTGGCGTGCACTGCTTCCAGATGATTTAGTGAGAGGTCAATTGGTGCAGTACTCGCATCAGTTAAATTCGCCCATTCCTTTTCAAGATAGGGTTTGATCACCGGCCTGTCTTCAGTTAATGCCCATTTGAACCTGATATAACTGTGATGGTGGCTATCTGCGAGATGGTGTACTACCTGCCTTACCGTCCATCCCCGGGCCGATAGGGGGAATTCAATTGGGCTTCGGATAGCGGTGTAACCAAATCCCTTAAGTTTACCGGCAGGGCTTCAATTTGAGCGATCCAATCTCTTAGCATCAGCGTGCTGATCTTTGAGGGTCTGACAAAATGACCAATTGGGTATTTCAATTTTTCCAAGGGTATATCTTCCATATTTCAAAGGTAAGAAAGCTGTGATTTTTAAGAATATAATTGAAATTATCTTATTTTCAATTATTTAAATGTACCTTTGCCGCTTAAACTTTTTATTTTTATTATTATGAGTAAAGGAACAGTAAAATTCTTCAACGATTCAAAAGGCTATGGCTTTATCACTGAAGATGGTTCGCAAGAAGATCACTTTGTACACATTTCTGGCTTAATTGACGAAGTACGAGAAGGTGACGTTGTAGAATTTGAACTACAACAAGGAAAAAAAGGATTGAACGCCGTTAATGTGAAAGTATTAGACTAGGTAAGATTCCAATTTTTTAACATAACCCCGACCTGTTGGTCGGGGTTTTTTTGTGACTTTTATCCATTGTTGATAAGTTGTTACTAACTTCATTGCTACGGCACACAACATTCTTCACTTTTCAGCGTCTTAAGGGTACACCCCTTAACCAGTTAATAACCAATATCCATGTATTCCTTTTTTTGGATTCTCCTTGTTTTAATAGCGATCAACTTGATATTACTGCTGATCAGCACTATAGGGAAAAGTAAAACATAAAAATGCCAAAGGCTGAGGTAGGGTAAGTTACGCCCAGAGCTGTTATATAATAAAAGCTATGTCTGTATTTCTAGGTATTATGGCGTTCCTTGTGGTCTTAAATATGCTCTTACTCTTGTTTTCCATGCAAATCACTAAACGGCATTAAGGATCTCAAAATAGTAAAAAGAGAATATCCTTTATTTTGCTCCCATCAATTCAACCTCAAAAATAAGGGTAGCATCTGGAGGAATAACACCTCCTGCACCAGCGCTTCCGTAGGCCAGGTCTGATGGAATAACAAAACGAGCTTTGTCTCCTACCTTTAACAATCCAATCCCTTCATCCCATCCCGGAATCACCTGCCCTGCTCCTAATTGAAATGTTATTGGTTTTTTACGTCTGTAAGAGGAATCAAAAACCTGGCCCGACGGCAAAGACCCTTCGTAATGAACGGAAACCTCTTGTCCTTTCTCCGGCTTTTTCCCGGATCCTTCTTGTATAAGTTTATATCGCAGTCCGCTTTCTGTTTTCTCAAAGCCGGCCGCTATCTTTTGAATTTCTGCTTCTGCTTTCTCCTTCTCATCGGCAAGGCGTTTCTCTCTCGAGCCTTCAAAAGTCCTGAAAGCTTCAACGGCGTTCCAGCTTTTATTTTTCTCCCCAACCCTGAGAATTTCAAGAGATTCTATTTTGTCTCCCTGTTCTATTGCATCAACCACTTCCTGACCGCTTGAAACGTGGCCAAATACCGTATGCTTATTATCCAGCCAGGGGGTAGCATTGTGGGTAATAAAGAACTGACTCCCATTTGAACCTGGTCCGGCGTTGGCCATTGAAAGAACACCCGCTCGGTCGTGTTTAAGCTCAGGATGGAATTCATCGTCAAACTTATACCCCGGATCTCCTGTACCTGTTCCCAAAGGACAGCCTCCTTGAATCATGAAATCAGGTATTACCCTATGGAAATTGAGACCGTCGTAAAAAGGCGTTCCCTGTGGTTTTGCCTTATTTTCAAGATCTCCTTCGGCCAGGGCTACAAAATTGCCCACTGTACCCGGAGTTTTATCATGGGTAAGCTTTACCAGGATTTCTCCTTTGCTGGTGTTGAACTTAGCGTAAATTCCGTCTTTCATAGGGTTTAGATTTTAGAGCCCTAAAGATAAGGATTATTGAATAAAATCAGACTGGTTACAAATCTCAACAGGGTTCAGAGAACCGACTATTGAGCAGTTCCCAGCTCGTATTTGTCAGCCAGGTATATAAGACTTGTCATGGCCGCAGCTCCCAACTCGAGTTCGCGTTTATTGACGTGTTCAAAGGTGTCGTTTTGAGCGTGATGATGAGCGAAATAACGCTGGGAATCGGGCCGCAGGCCAGCGAGAACCATCCCGGGCTTTTTTAAGGGTCCGATATCTGCACCTCCCCCTCCCCTTGTAAATTGTGCCGATTGATAAGGCTCAAATAGTGCTTGCCAACCCGAAATTGTATTAAAATCAGATTCGCTGCTGTCAAAGGAAAATCCTCTCGGCGTAAAACCTCCTGCATCACTCTCCAGAGCAAAGACGTGTTTTTCCTTATTCAGACCAGCTTCAGAAGCGTATTTTCTCCCTCCCCTTAGTCCATTTTCCTCATTCATAAATAAAACTACTCTGATGGTCCGTTTGGGTTTATAACCGCTCATTTTTATGATCCTGAGAACTTCCATGCTCTGTACACATCCGGCTCCGTCATCATGTGCTCCATCTCCCAGATCCCAAGAATCCAGATGACCGCCGACTACCATAATTTCATTTGGTCTGGTGGTTCCTCTGATCTCGCCAATAACATTGTAAGACTGTACATCAGGCAGTTGTTTGCAATTCAGTTTAAAAAAGAATTGAATATTAGGATCGAGTTTAAGTGTAGTACTTAAAAATTCAGCTCCGTTTGTGCTAATAGCCGCCGCCGGTATCCGATCCTTCTCCGGGAGGTCCCCGTAATTGGTAGATCCCGTATGGGATAGTCATCAAGACGCAGGTTCATCGACCTAACGATGACTCCCACAGCCCCGTATTTCGCCGCTTCTGCTGCTCCTCTTGAGCGTTGATCAACTGCTCCTCCGTAAGCTTGAAAAGTATTGAGGAGCTTGGGATCCATAGGACGGTTAAAAAATACGATCTTACCCTGAATTTTTTGCCTTCCAAGCGACTGGAGATCTTCGAGGGAACTCACCTCAACCAATTGTGCTTTAGTGCCTCCCGGAGGAGTTGCCACTGAGCCTCCCAGGGCACAGATTGGAACATTGCTAGTGTACCCAGGTTTGCTCTCCAAATACGCAAATTCAGGAGTACCTCTCACCCATTTTGGCACCATTACCGGCTGAAGCCAGACTTTGTCCAGGCCGAGGGAATCCAATTGCGTTCTGGTATAGCTCACTGCCTGTTCTGCCTGCACCGACCCTGATAGTCTTCCTCCGATCTGATTAGATAAATAGTTGAGCCAGTCGTACGCCTTTCCCTCGGTCAATGACAAGTCGTAAAAAGCTCTGATTTGTCGTTCATCATCGGTTTGAGCTGATATGTGGCTAAGTTGCAGCGTTAAAAACAGGATTACTAGTATTCTTATCATTCGTTCTCTAATTGCTTTTTGTATTCTTCGATATTTGCTTTGGTTTCCTCGTCGAGTTCGGGCTCTACAACATCGGTGTATTTGGTTAGTTCCTGTAACAGAATTTCTGCGACAATTACACGGGCTGCTTCCTTATTATCAGCAGGAACTACATACCAGGGAGCATTGGTTTTAGACGTTTTGTTGATAGCATCTTCATAACACTGCTGATACGAATCCCAAAGTTTTCTTTCCTTCAGATCGCCTGCAGAGAACTTCCAGTTTTTTTCCTTTTTTTCGAGACGCCTAAGCAACCTCTGCCGTTGCTCTTCTTTAGAAAGGTGAAGAAAAAACTTAAAGATTATAGTTCCATTCTGAGCCAGGTGCAGTTCAAAATCATTGATCTGCCTGAATCGTTTCTCCCAGAAGGCTTCATCGATATCTTCAACTGAATGAATTCCCGGAATATGCTCTCCGAGGATATAGGATGGATGAACACGGGTTACGAGGACATTTTCGTAATGTGTCCTGTTAAAAACACCGAATTTTCCTTTTTGAGGTAAGGCGATATAGTGCCTCCAGAGATAGTCATGACTGCGTTCCAATTCGGTAGGCACCTTAAAGCTGTGTACCTGCACTCCTCTTGCGTTAAAATCCTTGAAAACCTCCCTGATAAGACTATCTTTTCCTGCAGTATCCATGCCCTGCAGACAGATGAGTACGCTGTATTTGTCATGGGCGTACATAACATCCTGGAACTCCCCGAGCTTTACCCTTATCTTTTCGAGATATTTCTTCAACTTTTATCCGATTTCTCAAAATCCTCGTAAGTTGGGATGCTCTCCAATTTCACGGCCTTATCTACCCGGTAAACATTACTGTCAATTTTCTTCATTGCCTCAATATAAAATAAATTACGCTGCCCTGATCATTCGAATTAAAAATTAAGAAAAATGGCGGTTTTTTGGGCTGAAAAAGCACCCAAATCGTGCGTTTTTCCCCTTATGACGATAAAATAAGGTGGGGGATCAAGGCTGTATTAACTTTATTGGTCCTAAATCTTACATAATACCTTTTAGCTCAATATGAAAGGACTGATCATTTATCTGTGGCTTACCGTATTTCACTTTCTTCCGGGAACAGAAGTATCTAATGCTTGTGATTACGCAGGTTCGAACCTCAGCTACATAAAATCCAATACAGAAAAAGCCATCAATGCAGATAAGATCAAAATGATCCACTATTACGCATATAAGGCTTTGAGTGCCATAGACAAATCGAAACAGCAATTTGAAGATTGTGGCTGCGAATACGCTCAAAAGAGTATTGAAGGCGGTAAAAATTATCTGAAAAAAGCAATCAAGGCCAGTTCTGTTCTAAGTTCTCGTATGTTATTGGAAAAGGCATTAGAACACGCCAGGGGCAGTGAGGAAGCCCTTGAAGATCACGCAGAAATCCACAGTAGTGAATACGGAACCGATCTATTGGCTGTAAATACCAAGGAATCCGCGGAAAAAAGAAATTTTGCAAAACCTATTGGGGGGAAAGATTTGGAAGACAGGATTGATGCCTCATTGATCAATTTTGAAGTTTCACTGCAAAAGGTTATCAATACGCTTCCTTGCAAAGAAGCCCAGACCTATGTCACCAAAGTGTTTGAAAGATGCGAATTGCAACTATTAAAAACCGATCTTACCGAAGGGAAAAGGTATTATAACCTCAGGACAAAAGAAATTGCAGAAAGCGCATTGGTTGAACTCAGCAATCGCTGTCCGTAAACCCCTGTTAAAACCATAATTCACGAAGAGTTCCTATTTACTGGCGAAGAGTTTTACATCCTCTTCCGTGATTTCATCATTCCCCAAAATAGTGAGTCGCTCTACTACATTGCGCAATTCACGAATATTACCTGTCCAGTTGTAATCTTTTAGGAGTGAAACCGCTTTAGACGAAAACTTTTTCGGTACCGTGCCTTGTTCTACGGCAATTTTTTCTGAAAAGTGTTCAATGAGCAGAGGGATGTCTTTCCTACGATCATTTAGGGCCGGAACATTTACGAGAATAACGGCAAGGCGGTGGTAAAGATCTTCCCGGAACCGACCTTCTTCTATCTCTTTTTGTAAGTCTTTGTTGGTCGCTGCTAAAACCCGTACATCCACGTTGATGTCTTTATCGGAACCCACCCTTGAAATTTTATTTTCCTGCAGGGCTCGAAGTACTTTGGCCTGTGCTGAAAGGCTCATGTCTCCGATCTCATCTAAAAAAATTGTGCCTTTATTTGCCGTTTCAAATTTACCTGCCCTGTCTTTAATTGCCGAGGTGAATGCTCCTTTGACGTGTCCGAACAACTCACTCTCAATAAGCTCCGACGGTATTGCGGCACAGTTCACTTCTATAAAAGGATTATTGCTCCGCTCACTTTTTTGATGGATCCAATGGGCAACCAGTTCTTTCCCGGTACCATTGGCGCCTGTAATTAGTACCCTGGCGTCTGTGGGTGCTACTTTGTCTATGATGTCCTTGATATTCGAGATTTCGGAACTTTCACCGATCATCTCGTATTTCTTACTCACTTTCTTTTTCAGGATCTTATTCTCAACAACCAATTCCTTCCTGTCGAGTGCATTTCTCACTGTGGTAAGCAATCGGTTGAGATCCGGTGGTTTGGAAATATAATCGAACGCCCCCAGGCGCATAGTATTCACAGCTGTATCGAGGTCGCCGTGACCGGAAATCATGATAAATGGTATTTCAGGTTTTATTTTCCTGCCCGCTTCCAGCACTTCCACCCCATCCATTTTTGGCATCTTAATATCGCACAGCACCAGGTCGTAATCATTCTTTTTGATCAGCTCCAATCCTATGTGGCCATTTTCGGCCTCTTCCAACTGGTATTTGTCATTTTCTTCACTTAGAATTTTTACCAGCACCCTGCGAATGGCTGCCTCGTCTTCTATTACTAATATTTTAGGCATCTGTGTTACTTTAAATTATTGCTTTCCGGCGGCTACCGGTTCCATACCCTGCCAGTTCAAAAACAATGCCAGGGCCTGAAATGATATGTGTCTACTAATCTGCACCTATCTTAATCATTCTTAAGCGCAATAGGCCCGTGCTGGAAAAAATGTACATCCCTTTGTGGAAATGGAATAGTAACACCTTTCTTCCTGAATTGATCATCTATTCTATAACGCATTTCACTGCGCATTCTGGGTACCCTAAAGCCGTCTTCTATAAAGAAGTTAAGAGAAAATACAAGAGCTGAATCGCCAAAGTCATCAAACTGAACAAATGGAGGCGGGTCTTTTAAAACTCCTATTTGATCCATGGCAGTTTCTTCTAAGATTTTTGTCACCAATTGCACATCACTGCCATAGGCCACGCCAACTACCAGTGATTCACGGGTAGTATTATGGTTCTGCGTAAAATTGTATATCGTATTGGTTAGAAAGATATGGTTCGGAATAATGAGTACTTTGTCGTCTCGTGTTAAAGCTCTGGTACTTCTCAGGCGTATCTCGAATACCCTTCCTACTTTACCTTCCACCTCTATAATGTCTCCCACGTGTATGGATTGATCAAGGATCATCAAAACTCCAGAAATAATGTCCTGAAAGAGGGTTTGTAAGGCAAATCCCAAACCTACAAAAAGGGCTGCGGAAGCAGTTAATAAAACTGTGAGATTAACTCCTGAAGAATGGAGGATAACGATGATCACCAGAACGTAAAAAAGGTATTTTAAAAAAGAAAAAATACTGACAAACTTGTTTTGATCAGATTTGGGTAACTTCTTAACTACTAAATTATGAACGATTCGCAGAAAATAAGTAACCACAATAATGGCGATCACTATAGTAAGTAAGGTTCCCACAGTGATATGAATATTTTCACTTTCAATAATCTGATAGGAGAGGAAGTCCTTGAACGATGAGAAAATTGATTTTAGATTTTCCATATCAGTATTTTAACCATTTAAACAATTCTTTATAACTGGGTTTTTTTCCATACATAAGAATTCCTACCCTGTAAATTTTTGCAGCCAGCCATACAATTCCTATAAAGGTAATCAGTAGAAAAAATATAGACAGTATAAGTTGCCATATTGGAACCCCTCCTTCACCCAGTCCTCCAGGGAGCCTCATCAGCATCACTATGGGAGAGGTAAGCGGGAAGAGGGAAAATCCAACAGCAATGGGACCATGAGGATTTCCAAATACCGAAAAGAAGCCCACGTAAATAGCGAGCATCAGAGGGAGAATAATCGGGAAAATGAATTGCTGGGTATCTGTTTCATTATCAACTGCAGCACCTATGGCAGCGTAGATTGAACTGTATATCAGATATCCAAGAACAAAATAGATCATAAAAAAGAAGATCAGCATTGCCCAGGGAATCTGAAACAGCTCATTGGCGTATAGTTGCATCTCACTCATGTCTGAACTCATGCTACTGAGTTCATTTACCGCTCCGCCAGGTAAGACCGAGGCACTTTGAAATGCGGAAGTCTCCAATCCCAAAAACGACATAATGGCAAATAATAACAAACTCGCCGAGAAGATCCAGATCGCGAATTGCGTGAGGCCTGCCAGGGAAGTGCCGATGATTTTGCCCATCATCAATTGAAAGGGTTTTACGGAAGAAATAATCACTTCGATAATGCGACTTGTTTTTTCCTCGATTACGCTTCGCATCACAAAGCCACCGTAAATAATGATAAACATCATGATTAGGTAACCAAATCCTCCGCCGATAAATGCCTTGAGTTCATTGATCCCCTTTAAATTTTGCTGCCCTTCAAAGGTTTCTGTTTTTAGCTGAAATCCGGAGTCGATCGAAGCAAATTCTTCAGCTGTGACTCCCAATTCCATCAATTTTTGCTGTCGTAGGCGTTCGCGAAAGACTGCATCGAGTTTATCCGTGATTCCAGAAACCGGGGCTTCCTGAGTATAGAAATAGGCCTGTTTAGCTACCTCTTCGGCAGTCCGGCCCTCAGGAAGATACAACAAGCCATAAAAGTTCTGCCCAATTACCGTATCCTTTGCTTCCTCCAGGGTGAGATCCCTCAGGCTTACATAGGAAAGCGCTTCTGTTGACCCAAAATCCCCGGAATAAAATGAACTTTCATTGAGAATGCCGATTACTCTGGTCTCACTGTCATTGATCTTAGTTAAATAGGCAATCAATACTACCATCCCAACCATCAGGATCGGACTCAGGAAGGTCATGATCACAAATGATTTATTCCTCACCTTGGCCAGGTATTCCCTTTTAATAATCAGGCCTAACTTATTCATGGGCAGACTTGCTTTGCACTGTTTTGATGAAGATGTCATTGGCCGTAGGGACCGTTTCAATAAAGTTATAGATGGTCCCTTTAGAGGAAAGTTGATTCAAGAGATATCTTGTATCATCTGATGGCAGTTGTATCTGAAATTCTAACTCAGCCGCTTCCGGATCAAAAGAGGAAGAGGTGATCTGAAAATTCTTAGAGAGCTCTTTCAAGAATTCTTCTCCTTGTTGAACTGCCATTCCTACCTTATAGATGTTGTTCTTGTACTG
Source organism: Muriicola soli (assembly GCF_004139715.1). Taxonomy (GTDB): domain Bacteria; phylum Bacteroidota; class Bacteroidia; order Flavobacteriales; family Flavobacteriaceae; genus Muriicola; species Muriicola soli. Next base: position 2,019,576 of record NZ_CP035544.1, read on the forward strand.
TTTTTTAATATCAGAAAGTTTGCCATCCAGAATTTTTTCCGCATTGTGCAACAGTGCAATATATTCACAAATCTCTTCAACAGATTCCATTCTGTGAGTAGAAAAAATAATGGAAGTGCCCTGCTCCTTGAGATGTAATATTTCTTCTTTGATGATGTTGGCATTTATAGGATCAAAACCACTAAAAGGTTCGTCAAAAATGAGCAATTTAGGCTGATGTAATACGGTGACAATAAATTGTATTTTTTGTGCCATCCCCTTGGAGAGTTCCTGTATTTTCTTATTCCACCAATCTCCAATCTGCAGCCGATCAAACCAGTAGAGCAACCTTTTCTTAGCTTCGGCTTTGGACAATCCTTTTAATTGTGCCAGATACAAGGCTTGTTCCCCAACTTTCATACTCTTGTAAAGCCCCCTTTCTTCAGGTAAATAACCTATCATCGCAATATGATGAGGTTGTAGCGGCTCTCCTGCGAAGTGGATTTGTCCCTGATCCGGATAGGTAATCTGATTGATAATTCTAATCAGAGTAGTCTTTCCGGCACCGTTAGGGCCTAATAAGCCGTAGATGCAGTTGGCAGGTATTTCCAGGGAAACGTCATTAAGGGCAAAATGGGATCCGAACTGTTTGGTAATACCATCGGCAACCAGGATAGAACTCATGCAGGCAATTTTTTCAAAGATATAGAATTGAAGGTAAAAGTTGAGGGGTTTAGGAAATATTGTGAAGCCCGGTTGAAGGTGTAGAAAAGTACACGGATAAGCTTATAAGTTTAAAATAAATAGTTCTATAATTATCAGGGATTTTAAGGCGAATCTAGTGAAATAAGGGCGAATCATTTATCAGTTTAAAATGACAATCAAGCCCTATTAAAAAGCAAAACCCATCCTTGAAGAAACAAGGATGGGAAAAAAATTGCTATGAAAAAGAAAATTAATATTGGTTGCCCAATATCGCTCCAAATATACGTTTTTTATTTAATTCGGGATTATTTGGTTTAAGAAAACATGTCTTTTACTTTTTCAAAAAATGATTTATCCGATTTCTCCGGCTTAGGCTCGAAATTTTCGTTCTGACTCATTTTTTCAAAAAACTCACGTTGTTCCTTATTCAACTCCTTAGGTGTCCAAACATTTACGTGGACAAGGAGGTCTCCACTGCCATAACCATTTAGGTTATTAATTCCCTTTCCACGTAAACGGAGAATTTTTCCCGACTGAATTCCGGGTTCCAGTTTAATCCGCACTTTTCCTCCAACAGTATCAATTTCTTTGGAAGTGCCCAGGACCGCATCGGATATACTCACATACAGGTCATAGTGTAAGTTATCGCCTTCCCGTTTTAAAGTTTCGTGTTCCTTGGTTTCTATGGCCACCAAAAGATCTCCTGGTATGCTGTTTCCGGGAGCTTCGTTTCCTTTATTACTCACTTTAAGTTGCATCCCGTTTTCAACACCAGCGGGAATCTTAATCGATACCGTTTCTTCTACTACCTTTAATCCCTGGGCATCTGCATCCGCCGGACGATGATCTATAATTTGACCACTTCCTCCGCAACTACTACAAGTTGCCGCAGTTTGCATACGACCCAAAATGGTATTGGTAATTTTGGTAACCTGTCCATTACCATTACATGTAGAACAAGTTTTATAGGTAACCCCATCGGCCTTCACCTTCCGCTTTACCTTCACCTTTTTCTCTACTCCCTCAGCAACTTCTTCCAGAGAGAGTTTTACCCGAATCCTGAGATTACTCCCTTTAACTCGGCGCTGGCCTCCGCCAAACCCCCCGAAACCACCGAAACTTCCTCCGAATGCACTGCCAAATATATCTCCAAACTGACTGAAGATATCCTCCATATTCATCCCTCCGCCACCGAATCCGCCTCCTTCAAAGGCAGCATGACCGTATTGATCATATCTTGCTCGCTTGTCCGGATCACTGAGTACCTCGTAAGCCTCTGCAGATTTTTTAAACATTTCTTCTGCCTTGGCATCCCCCGGATTTTTATCCGGATGGTATTCCAGAGCCTTTTTCCTGTAGGCTTTTTTTATCTCCGCTGCGGAAGCCGATTTGCTGATCCCCAATATTTCGTAAAAGTCTTGCTTCATAATGTCAGATTAATTGCCCACCACTACCTTGGGGTGCCTAATGATCTTGTCCCCTAAGCTGTAGCCTTTTTCTACCACATCTATAATCTTGCCCTTTAGTTTTTTATTAGGGGCAGGGATCTGGGTTATGGCATCGTGGATCTCAGCGTCGAAAGCATCACCTTCCTTAGCTTGTACCTCTGCGAGACCTTTGGCCTTTAAGGTATCTTTAAATTTATTGTATATAAGTTCAACACCTTTGAACAACTCCTTCTCTGAAGATTTGCCCAATTCGTTCAGGGCGCGTTCAAAATCATCCAAAACAGGAAGTAAGGAAACGATGACTTCCTGACCTGCCGTTTTAAAAAGGTCTATCCGCTCTTTGGAGGTCCTTCTTTTAAAATTTTCAAATTCAGCAAAAAGGCGAAGGAACTTATCTTTCTCCTTTTCCAATTCAGCCTCCATCTGTTCTTTTTCTGATAAGGAAGAGGTTTCTTCAGTATCCTCGGCATCAACGGATTGGTCGTTTCCTTCTACCTGAGTCTCATCAGGGTGCAATTCGTTCTCCAGCTCTTCTATTTCTTCAGTTTTATCTTTTTTACTCATTGCTTTTCGCTTTTATTGGGACAATGCATTTGAAGACGGCAAAAGTACTGCCATTTATCGTAAAATGTCAAAATGTCACAAAAAAAAACATCCCTGTAAAAGGATGATTTTAAAACTATAGAAGGGAAAGAAGTTGTTACACAAATTCCTTGTGATAAATATCGCTCTCTTTTTCTTCCGATTGAATTACATTCTCAAGGGCATTACATATATTTTTATAATAAAAATCAAATCCCTCTTCTTCAATTTTCTTGCTGCTCACCCTCTGACTCACAAAAAGAATAAGGGACATTTCCCCAAGTATAAGGCGCATTAGGCCCTGTGGAATATTTGGCAATAATATAGGTCGGTTCATCACTTCCGCAACTTCCTTAACAAGGCGATTATTGGTGACAGGATTAGGGGCCACTCCATTGAACACGCCCTCCAGGCTATGCTCAACAATAAATAAAAACTGCCTAGCCAAATCATCTATATGAATCCATGACTGCCACTGTTCACCACTGCCAAAAGCTGCTCCCACGTATGCCTTTACCGGCCTTACAATGGCCGGAAGCGCACCTCCATCCATAGAGAGAACCAATCCTACACGAAGCGTAGCGACAGAAAAGGGAAATTTTGTAAATTCTTGTATTTCCTGTTCCCATTTGGAAACTACTTCGCCTAGAAAACTATTATCTACTTCTTTTTCTTCTTCCGAGTAATAATGGTCAAAGGAATGGGGGTAAATTCCGATGGCGGAGGCAGAAACAAAAGATGATATTTCAGAAGTATCGATTTTCTTTAAGGCAGATCTTAAAGTTTGCAGGCTATTTAGCCTACTATCGAGGATTTTCTTTTTGTTAGCCTTGGTCCATCTTTGCGAAATAGACGATCCTGCAAGATTGATGACTGCCGTAACCCCTTCGAAACAAGCAAGGTCAATCTCGCCCTTTTTGGGATTCCAGTAGAACCCCTTCAGGCCCTCCTCTTTTTTTAACTTGTTTTTTCGGGTAGTGAGGAAATTGACATTAATGTTATTGTCTCTGCATTTCTGAACTATTGCATTGCCAATCAGCCCCGTCGCCCCGGTAATCAAAATGCACATTGAGCTTTTTTTGTAAAGATATTTGATTTGAACTGTAGATGATTGGGCTTTATATAAGGTTTAACAATATTGTCTAAGAAAACCTTCCTCCCGGGTATTTAGTGTTTCTTTACGGCACGAAGCATTTCTCGTTTTCCCGGAGGGCCCGGAAGTCGCTCTACGACAAAACCCACAGCTTCCATCGCACGTCTCACACTTCCTTTGGCAGAATAGGTAACCAATATTCCGCCGGGTTTCAAAGCGTTAAACATTCCCTGGAAAACAGCTTGTGTCCAAAGCTCAGGCTGCACCCTTGCCCCAAACGCATCAAAATAAATGAGATTGTAGTGCTCTTGATCTCTAATCTCCCTAAAATCTATTTTGCGTTTTCGTAGTTGGAAGGAGGGATTTAAAGTCACCTTTTCCTCCCACTTACAAGTATGCATAAGCTTAAATATCTCCTCCAGCTGGGGTACGCCCAATGATTTAACATAGTCTAAGTCCAGAACCTCCTCGAGCTTCAAAGGGAAGGCTTCTACTCCTGTATAGCTAATGTTTAAATTTCTCTTTTCAGCTTCGTGGAGGGTTATCAGCGCATTAAGGCCGGTACCAAAGCCGGCTTCAAGAATGGAAATCTCGTTCCTGGAACATGCTGTAAGTCCGTGTTTTATAAAAACGTGGTATGCCTCCTGTATAGCGCCGTGTTTGGAGTGGTATTGTTCGTTCCAATCTGCTATGGAAATGGTTCTTGATCCGTCGGCTGTAGTTATTATTGAACGTTTCACTCAATTCGCTAAGCGAACTCCATCGGCAATAAAACGATATGAAGTTCTGTCGGTTGTGATCTGATCAATCTCCTCTTCGGTAGCACCACCATCTTTAGCGTAGTGCTTCTGGTCCTCAACACTCATTTTTTCCTTAAAGGCTTTTCCGTGAATGACAACTTCACTGCCGGCAATATCCTTGGGAACAAAAAAACCGTAATCCTTAAAGGTTACGTGCACTTCTTCTTCACCGTTGAGGGAGACCTTCATCCAACAGCCTTTCATCTGGCAAACCTCGGTAACTTTCGCACTGAAAGTAGTCGATAGACTATCCGACTCGTTTAGCTCTGTAATCGCTTCGGCCAACTCCGCTTCGGATCGTATCTCAGTTGCTTCAAAAGAGCTGCCAAAAACCTGAACTACCTCTTTCTCTGCTTCGTTTGAGGTGGATTTGGTCTGAGAATTCTGTTCCTTACAGCTCCATAAAAGAAGAAAAACAACAAGGAAAATGTTAAAACCTTTCATTTTGTTTAGTATTTGTGTTTACTCTGCAAAACTGGGGATTTTTCGGTAGAAAAAGAAGGAATAAGAGGGTATAAATGTTTAATTTTGAGTTGAAAATTTCAGCATATGGAGACCAAAACGGGTAATATCATTATTGAAAAAATCAAAGAGTCAAAGATCACGAAGGTCGATTTCTCAAACCTACCATTCGGAAAAGTCTATTCCGATCACATGTTGGTTTGCGATTATAAGGACGGGGCATGGCAAGCGCCACGCATTATGCCCTACGGACCAGTTTCTTTAGATCCTTCCGCCAAGATATTCCATTACGGTCAGTCTGTTTTTGAAGGTATGAAGGCTTACAAGGATGCCGAGGGTCGGGCATGGCTGTTCAGACCTGAAGAAAATCAAAAGCGACTCAATATTTCTTCTAAGCGAATTTCCATACCTGAACTTCCAAAGGAGATCTTTATGGAAGGTCTCACAACTCTTTTAAAACTCGAAAAGGATTGGATCCCAACTACCCCTGGGAGTTCGCTCTACGTAAGACCCTTTATTTTTGCTTCCGGCTCAGGACTTCACGCTTCGCCTGCAGACCAGTATAAGTTCTTTATCGTTTGTGCTCCTTCGGGGCCTTACTTTGCAGGGAAGATCAAGGTTCTGATCGAGGAAAAGTATTCAAGAGCTGCCAACGGAGGTGTAGGTTACGCTAAAGCCGGCGGAAATTATGCTGGACAGTTCTACCCTACTCAACTCGCCCAGGATAAGGGTTATCAGCAAGTGATCTGGACCGATGATAACACTCATGAATATATAGAGGAGGCAGGAGCCATGAATATTTTCGTCAGAATCAATGATACCCTGATGACCAGTCCTGTAAGCGATAGGATTCTGGATGGGGTAACGCGAAAAAGTGTAATTGATATTGCAAAAGCAGAGGGTATTCCAGTTGAAATAAGAAAAATAAGGGTGGAAGAACTTATTTCCGCTTCTAAAAACGGAAGCCTGAAAGAAATGTTCGGAGCAGGTACAGCTGCGGTGATCTCACCGGTCTCAGGATTCGGACACAGAGAAAGTGATTACAGCCTGCCGGAACTGGAAAACAGTTATGCAGCACTATTAAAGAAAAGGATCACTGATATACAGTACAACAAGGCCGAAGATCCTTTTGGTTGGCGATTTCAAGTGGGTTAACCTAAGTTTGAGAAGTGTTGGCTGATTAAAATTACCTGTCCAGGATAGTTTTAATATCCGGTTTAAAATATCCCGGTCCTTTCAGGACTTTGCCATCCTCGCGATAGATGGGCTTACCGTCTTCTCCCAACTTACTCATATTGCTGCGTTGTATTTCCTCAAATACATCTTCGATAATATGCTGCATTCCGTGTTCGAGGATGGTACCACACAAAATATAGAGCATATCGCCAAGGGCATCGGCCACTTCAACCAGATCGCCATTCTGAGCCGCTTCGTAATACTCTTCGTTTTCCTCATCCATAAGGTTATACCGGAGTAAATTTTTGGCTTCACCCAGATCGGCTCTAGGAGTATCAGACACTCCCAATCCAAAAGAATGATGAAACTGGGCAACTGCATCTATCTTGCTTTTCATAGTATCTCTTTTTTGATGTAGTTTTGCGCTAAAATATAAAATATGTTCAGCACTGGACAATTAATCTTTGCAGCCCTTTTTGTCGTTGTTTTTGCTACCGTAATTGTGTTTACTTACAGAAAAGACAAAAATCTTCACGAGAAAAATTACAAAGGTGTAAAATGGGTCGGTATCGTTTTTATCCTTTTTATATTTTTTCTCTTTTTGATTAAATATCTGCTCAAAAATTAACACTTTTTTTACCTACACCACAAAAATTACTTCCCTGACAACATTATCCCGCTTTCGTGCGTATACTATAAGAAAACACGTACTTTTGCGTTATAGTTTCAAAGAAATCCGATAAATGACAACCTTTTTTACCATTTTCTTTGTTTTAGTTGCAGTGAATGCTGCACTAATTACATTCAGTTTGCTAACAAATAAGCGTAAGCAAATGCAAATGAAGGGTGATCAATCTGAAGCTACCAAAGAGAACGTTTATTCTCTTGATTGGACCTCCTCAAAATACCGGAAAGCCATTTAGATTCCTATCTTTAGGGAATGAAACACTTTTTACTGGTCTTTCTTGGTGGAGGAATCGGCAGCGGCCTTCGCTACCTTATCAGCAAATTTTTAAATCCTTATTTCAGTTCTTTTTACCTGGGTACATTCAGTGTGAATATTATAGGTTGCCTGCTCATAGGCCTGATTCTGGGGATCACTTCAAAATCTTCTTCCTTAAATAGCACTTCTCTTGTATTCCTTACCGTAGGTTTTTGTGGGGGCTTTACCACCTTCTCCTCATTTGCCCTTGAAAATTATGATATGCTCAGAGAGGGACAACTATTCTCATTTTTCTTTTATACACTTAGCAGTATACTTGTCGGTATTCTCGCTGTAGCCTTGGGGTTCTGGTTGGTAAAACTCCTTGCTTAATTCCTCCTAACGTGCGGTGATACAAGGATTTAAGATGTCTTTTTCACTGCTTTTAAAGCGATTCTTACAGGGAATGTTAATACCGCCCTACAAAAAAATCATATTTATAATTTATTAATGTTTGAATAGTATACCCTTATTATTTAGGGGTACAAATTATTATAATGATAAAAATGAAGTTCATACCCCCTTTTTTTTAGGGGGTTGTTTTAATTAATTTAATTTTGGCCCATCAACAATAAACTAATACAATGAAAAAAGTAGAAGCAATTATTCGAAAATCAAAATTTGATGATGTGAAAAAAGCACTTCATGAAATTGAGGTGAATTTCTTCAGTTACTGGGATGTCACCGGCGTCGGAAATGAAAAACAAGGGCATGTCTATAGAGGTATTTCTTACAGCACCTCAGATATTCAAAGGAGATACCTGGAGATTGTTATTTCTGACGACTTCCTGGAGAAAACAATTAATGCAGTTCTGGAAGCAGCCTATACAGGAAATGTAGGTGATGGGAAAATTTTTGTTTCCGATGTCTTACAAGCCTACAGGATTCGAACCAAAGAGAACGGACACGCAGGAATCAATTAAACCGATAAACTAACTAACAATTATTGAAATATGGAAGCAGGATTATTTACAGCTAACAATATATGGATGATGGTGTGTACCGCATTGGTATTCTTCATGCATTCAGGATTTGCCTTTTTAGAAATTGGGCTTACAAGACAAAAAAATACGATTAACATCCTTTTTAAGAACATCTTTATCATTACAGTAGGCTTACTGATGTACTATATCGGTGGCTTTAACCTGATGTATCCCGGATTTGCCGACGGATCTGCAGGTATCCTGGATTTTGCAGGCTTTGGAATTGCCGCACCTGAAAACGGCATGACACCCGAATACGCAGATGGAGGATATACCTGGTGGACCGATTTTCTCTTCCAGGGAATGTTTGCCGCAACAGCCGCCACAATAGTATCGGGAGCTGTAGCCGAACGAATTAAAATTGGCCCCTTTATGATCTTTACCATCTTCTATGTAGGATTGGTATATCCCATAGTAGGATCGTGGCAATGGGGCGGTGGATTTTTATCTACACTCGGTGGTACCGACGCCGGTTTCTATGACTTTGCAGGATCTACACTTGTCCATTCCGTGGGAGGCTGGGGAGCCCTGATCGGAATCTATCTTCTGGGTGCGAGAATTGGAAAATTTGGGGAGGACGGCAAACCAAAAGCCATCCCAGGCCACAATATTCCACTCGCAACGGCAGGAGTACTCATTCTATGGTTGGGCTGGTTCGGATTTAACGGAGGTTCGGTATTATCGGGCGACCCTGAACTAACTTCCCTTGTTCTGGTAACAACAAGTTTAGCCGCTGCCGCAGGTGGCGTTGGATCTTTGATCCTTTCTACCATATTATATAAGAATCTCGACCTTACCATGTTCCTCAACGGTATCTTAGGGGGCTTAGTTGGGATTACCGCAGGGGCAGACCTAATGTCTCCGAACGAAGCCGTATTAATCGGTCTTATCGCAGGATTCATTATCGTACTTGGGGTAGCCCTTATCGACAGAATTAGACTTGATGACCCGGTAGGTGCCGTAACCGTACACTTGATTTGCGGGATGTGGGGAACACTCGCCGTTGGTATTTTCGGTGCTAAAGCCGGCGGAGATCAATTTCTCTACCAATTGGCCGGAGTTGGAGCAGCGGCAACCTTTTGTTCACTTACCGCATTTATCATCTTTTACAGCTTAAAGAAAACAATAGGAATACGAGTATCCAAAGAAGAAGAGTTAGACGGACTCGACCTTCACGAGCATGGGATGGATTCCTATGCCGACTTTAGAATGAATCAACATTAATAAAAAGGTTATAGACGGAGCGTTTGGCAGAACGCTCCGTCTATAACCTTTTCCAAAATTTCAATTTAAAAGCAATACTAACATCCTCCTTAGAGGACATTCAATCACAGAAATATGAAAACGATTAATACAACAAACTTCGTAAAAAAATTAATTTTTCTCTTTCTCCTCACCGGCTCTTTTTCAGCCCTCGCACAGGAAGAAGACACCGCCGATGAAAAAAAGTTCACTATCAGCGGTACGGTTGATGCCTATTACAGGGCCAACCTCAACTCAGCGAATTCAGGAATTAACTATTCAGCACCCGGTTCTTCATTTGCCAATCTCCCGGGTTTTGCCCTGGGCATGGCCAACGTAATTGCCTCCTATGAAGGGGAAGACGTTGGTTTCGTTGCCGATCTGGTCTTTGGCCCCAGAGGAACGGATGCCATATTTGCCTCTCCCCTCTACTCGGCTACCGGGAATATTGTGAACCAGTTGTACGTCTATTGGAATGTAAGCGATGCCGTTACCCTAACCTTCGGTAATTTCAACACCTTCCTGGGTTACGAGGTAATCTCGCCAGCAGGTAACTTTAATTACAGTACGTCTTACCTGTTCTCCTACGGTCCCTTCAGCCACACAGGGCTCAAGGCCGATTTTGACCTGGGAAGTGACTGGTCTCTGATGCTTGCCGTGATGAACCCTACAGATATTACTGAGTTCAATCCTAATGGAAAATACGCCTACGGAGCTCAACTTGGATACAGTGGGCAATATCTGAATCTGATTGCCGACGACGGTAATTTTGAAATAGATTACACCGGAGGATTTGATATCGATGAGGACCTTTACCTCGGGATTAATGCCGCCTATTTCGATGCTTCTGACGATACCGGTTTCGCCGGGGTTGCACTTTATCCACAATACAAGACTTCAGACACATTTACCTTAGGACTGAGAGGGGAGTACTTTACGGAAACAGGGAATTTTGGAGCCATAGGAACAGGAGTGGATGACTCCAGCGTTATCGCGCTAACGCTTACGGGCAGTGCCTCTATCGGAGATCTGGTGATCAAACCTGAACTCCGCCTGGACAATGCCTCTGATGATGCATTCCTAGACTCAGATGGCGCCAGCATGAAAAGTCTGTCGTCCTTTGTTCTGGCAGCAGTATACTCTTTTTAATAAAGGAGTACTTATTAGTTTTGTTTAGTTCGTTGATAAGCCCTGGCAACTTTGCCAGGGTTTTATTTTGGATTATTTAAAAGCCTTTACTCCGGCCAGTATTTGAGTTCCGATATGGTTCTGACTCGGCACCAATGGACAGGAGTATTTTTTATTGTAAGCACAGTATGGATTATAGGCTTTGTTAAAATCAATGAGTAGTGTATCCTCGTCGGGGATTGTCAGATCTATATATCTTCCCCCTTCATAAGTGAGTTTACCGTTGGTTTCATCTGTAAAAGGAAGAAATAGGTAGTCCTCATACCCTTCCTCCGTTTTTAATTCTTCATTTTGATACACCTCCAATTGATACTTTTCACCCTTAAGTTCAAAAGTAACAAGACCGTAAACCACTTCCTCCGATAATCGGTCCGTATTGGTTGGCATCATAAAAGGAATGGCATCCGGAGTTCGAATGAAAGTTGCCTTAACACTGTAAAGTGTATCGGGCTTAAAAAATTCCAATCCCTGAAAGTCCTTTCTATACCGGTCTGGAAGAGGAGAAACCTCAGGGTCTGAAAATTCCTCATTCAGGGAATTCTGAAATTCCATGATCGAAGCCAGCTTGCTTTCTGAAGGAACTTTCTTAACCGATACCGCATCGTGATATTTTTTTCCATCACCACAGGCCACCGATAGAAGTAATGGGCTCAGGATAATCACAAGAAAGATATTCTTCATCAAAAGGAGTTTAAAACCAAAAATACGATATAGGGCATTTTTTAGCTAGATTTAAACCTATTTCTTGGAGGATTTCAACCTGCCATGTGCAGCAACTGACAAAACAACCACTTATGAAACGGCTCTACCGCTCCTATATGAATTCCTTTAAGGGTCTTTCGAGGGAAGTCTGGTGGCTGGCCCTGGTTACCTTGATCAACCGGGCGGGGACCATGGTCATCCCCTTCCTTTCACTCTACCTCACTCAAGACAGGGGTTTTACCCTCGAAAATGTAGGGGTGATCATGAGCTGTTTTGGCCTGGGGTCACTGGCGGGAACATGGATTGGCGGTAAACTCACAGACTGGCTTGGATATTACAAGGTGATGACCTCAAGTCTATTCCTGACGGGCCTGGCATTTTTCTGGCTGCAGGGGCTCGAATCATATTACGCAATTTGTGCAGGTGTCTTTATCCTGATGGTTATTGCCGATGCCTTCAGACCGGCTGCATATGTGGCCATGGATGCCTATAGTGAGGATGAGAATAAAACCCGGTCAGTAACGCTGATCAGGCTGGCGATCAATCTCGGTTATTCTGCAGGACCTGCCATTGGCGGGGCCATTATCGCTTCTTCGGGATACGCCAGTTTATTCTGGATCGACGGGATCACATGTCTGCTTGCTGCTGCACTACTACTGGTGGTTCTCCATCCAGCCAAAGTGGAGGTAATGGAATCGGCAACAAACAATTCTCCCCGCTCTGCCTATCGCAATTCTGGTTATCTGCTTTTTATTGCCGCTATGGTCCTGCTCGGCTTTATTTTCGTGCAGTATTTTTCAACAGTGCCCTTATTCTACAATGAGGTCAGGGGTTTAAGTGAATTCAATATAGGATTGTTATTGGCGATGAACGGAATGATCATATTTATTTTCGAAATGCCGCTGATTAAATACCTGGAATCAAGACCCCTTACGCAGATCACTCTAATGATTATCGGTATAGGTTTAACTGCCTTAAGTTTTGTTTTCCTGACCTTTGGGAGCTGGACAGGCCTTCTGGTTATCGGAATGCTGATGATGACCTTTGGAGAAATGATCATCTTCCCTTTTTCAAGTGCCTTTGCCATGAAAAAATCCCGGGGCGGTAAGCAGGGAGAATACATGGCACTTTATAATATTGCCTTCTCTATTTCCCATATTTTCGCTCATAACGGGGGAATGCAGTCTATCGCTAACTTTGGATTTAAGTGGACCTGGTATTTTGCCATGGTCATCGGAATTTTAGGTATCTTTCTTTTAATGATATTACAATCGCGTAAAGCCACCGTATGAAATCGAGAATTTCTTTTCCATCACTAAGTTTGCTCATCTTCATTCTATTGGTTGGCTGTTCCGGCCGTGTCGGAAGTCGAGATGTGAAATCTGATGATTTTGAATCCCTAACACCAAATGGAACCGAGGTCTATAACGTCGCTTTCCTTATTATGGAAGGCACTTATAATACCGAATTTACTGCGCCTTATGATATTTTTCAGCATACGCTGTACCGCGATGGTATCAAGAAGATGAAACCTTTTACAGTGGCCAAAACCAGGGACCCGATCACTACTTTTGAAGGGTTGCGTATATTGCCCGATTACGATTACACCAAAGATTCCCTGCCTCATATTGATATTTTGGTGGTGCCCAGCGCAGAACATCATCTGGATTCCGATTTAAAGGACGAACAAATGCTGGAATTTGTAAGCAATGCCGGCCGGGAAGCAGAATTTGTAACCTCTCATTGCGACGGGGCTTTTGTCCTGGCTAAGGCAGGATTACTAGATTCGGTGGTTTCCACCACTTTCCCCAGCGATATTGGAGCATACCGGAAAATGTTTCCTCAACTAGATGTTCGGGATAGTGTCCTCTTTGTTCACGATGGGAAATTCATAACCTCAGCCGGAGGGGCTAAGAGTTTTGAGGCCGCCTTGTATTTATGTGAATATCTCTACGGAAAGGAGATCGCGAGATCCCTGGCAAAAGGCCTTGTTATCGATTGGGATCTGGAGCAGGTACCCCGCCTTATTCTTCAATAATATCGTAGCGGGCATCGTCGAAATATTTCTCGATGATCTCATTAAATTCAGGAGTGATACGCAGCAGTGCTGTATTTTTTAATGCGTAGAGTGCCGCCTTATCTCTGTATCCATTTTTAAGTAATTCTTCCAAGTAGAAAAGCGCTGTTCCAAAATCTTCGTACTTCGAACTATCTGATATAATATTGAGATAATTCTTAAACTCCTTAGGTGCCGTGATAGTTTTGACCATCCACAAATAGCTCAATGCTTCTTCATTTAGTGGATCCTGAGCCTTTTCCAGAGCTATATTATCCTCGACAAGGGCATTGACAAACCCTAAAAGGCGATATCCCATTTCCTTTTCAAACGGATCGGAGCTCTTTATAAATTTCCTTATCTCATCCATTTGAAAATTCCACCACCCGAGGTTATTGTAATTCAGTGTAAGGACATCGTCATTGAGATTGTAATCGTATTCACCACGAATAAAATACTCTTTCTGCATGTAGCGTTTTTGCTTTCTCAACTGCACAGAATAGACTTTTTCCCTAGTTATGACTTTCCTTCTTTTTTTCAATTCCTCTAGATCAACAAGACCCTTAAACTTGGAGATCATCTCATCAGCCAAAAAAGCGGCAGCCAGATAGTCATTCTCAAGAACATGATTATTGAGGGTTGCAAAATTTCGGTTGTAAATGCTCCTGACGTAGGCCGTATCTAGTTCTACATTTCCTTTACTCATTGATCTTAAAGTGAGGATCTCAACGGCTCGCTGCAGATAGGATTTGTCTGGCCACTCTTCTCCGCCCTCAAAGACCAGTAAATAATCAACAAACTTAGATTTGCCCAGAGCCCTTCTGGTAATGGTTGTAAGGTCTGAGTCTTCTACCAGGTTATTAAAATGGTAGTCTGATCTGCCCACTATACCCACAAACTCGAACGGATTTTTAGGATCGATCAATTCCTTAAACGGCACATCCGAACCACTGGAAATAACTCCTTCAATGGGCCTGATGACAGACGGAAGTATAGATGCAAATTGTGCGCCCACCCCATGTCCTGCAGTATATGTTCTTTGTTTGTGTATTGGGAATAAGGTATATACCGTATTCAACATTCTACTCACTACCAAAGTATTCTGAACAATGGACAAGCTGTCGTGAATATTATTGGAAGCAGCGAGGATATACCCCTCCTTTTCGGCAATTTCGCGAAACATGTGCACAATCTGCTTACCCTTCCCCTCCATATCCATCGCGAAGAGGACGGGCCATTTTACAGACGGTTCAAAATTAGTTGGGAGATAAATCGCAAAAGTTTCGGGGATGGAATCATTCACCGGGACAGAATCCCGAACAATACCTTTCCTTATAGCGATGTCTTGTGCTTGTAAAGCAGGAAGGTGAGTTCCAACTATAACAAGAAGGAGTAAAATCTTAATTTTCATAGCAATTCAATCCTCAAAAATCCGGCCAAAATAATTCGGGGAGCTGATCTAAGTCCAATTGATTTCCCAGAATGCCAAAAATCACTGAGATCTGAGACCGAACATACTCCAATTTCTAAATTACGGAATAATTTTATCCTTTTCGTTTTTTTATAGGCCCATCTGCAACAACATCAGAAAGGATGATGTGAGTCCGCGTTTCCCCGTACAAAATCAGTTTATCAATAAATATTTCGAGGTGGAACTGGTCCCTCAGTACCACTTCCATAATTATATTTTCGTTTCCGGTAATACGATAACAATTCACCACCTCATCCAGGGTAGTCACCAATTCAAGAAAGGGTTTTAGCTTACCCATAAAGGCTTTCAATGTGATTATGGCCTTTAGCTGATATCCCGCCATCGCGTGGGATACCCTGGCGTGATATCCCTCAATAATACCGAGATCTTCCATTTTTTTAACACGCTCTGCCACAGCAGGAGGTGTAAGTCCAACCTTCCTTCCAATGCTGGCAAAGGATTCGCGGGAATTTGCTTGCAAGTGCTGTAAAATTCCCCAATTGAGATGATCTATCTGTGATTTCAATTTTTTTAACGCTTAAAATTTAATTTTATAAAGCAAATATACTATTTCACTTTATTTATTAAAGCTATTTAAGCGAAATAGCATGTAATTTTAAGTTCTTAAAGTCTTGAAAAAGAATGATGTCCCAAAATCATCTAGGATCGCTTCCGATCTATGAAAAAGCAGTTGAATTGTGCACCCTAAGCAGGGAGCTGGTATCTTTTGTTACTTACAACAAAAACTTATTGAGTTTGTATCAGTCTGATAGCCTCAGAGATCATATCGCTGATTCTCTGATAACTGATGCTACTTTAATACCGCAGCAGATTGCCAGGGCCGAAACTTCAAATTCCATTGAGGACAAACTAAAAAGTGCCACCTTTATCGGGATCATGCTGCGCAATATCAATTCGTATTGCAATGGTCTGGAACACGACGGTATTCGCGAGAAAGAATACCTCACTCTTCTCAGAAGGGAAATCCGTACGTTCAGAAGATCATTCAAAGTCTGGCGAAAATCAATTTCACATTACGGCTACAAAAGGGAAACCTGGAATTTCAGGGAATACCTGGGATAAGAATTCATTTCGACTAAAACAGTAAGTAGTTGCCGCCAGGGAGCTACTACATATTTCGGCGGTATTGCCCTCCTACTTCAAAAAGTGCATGCGTAATCTGACCGAGAGAACAGTACTTGGCTACCTCAATGAGCTCATTGAAGACATTCTCATTCCGAACTGCTTTATTCTGCAATTGCTTTAAGCCTTCTTCGGCTCTTACTTTATTTCTTTGCTTTAGGCCTTCCAGCGTCTGTAATTGCCTTTGTTTTTCTTCATCTGTTGCCCTGATCACTTCTTTGGGAAGTATGGTAGGCGAGCCTTTGGAACTCAAAAATGTGTTTACCCCTATGATAGGGTATTCACCATTGTGTTTTAAGGTTTCATAATGTAAACTCTCCTCTTGGATCTTCGATCGCTGATACATGGTTTCCATGGCTCCAAGAACCCCTCCCCTTTCCGTGATCCTGTCAAATTCAAGTAATACTGCCTCTTCTACCAGATCGGTGAGTTCTTCAATGATAAATGATCCCTGTATGGGATTCTCATTTTTGGCCAGTCCTAACTCTTTGTTGATAATCAACTGTATGGCCATTGCCCTTCTTACCGACTCTTCCGTAGGGGTGGTTATAGCCTCATCATAAGCGTTGGTATGCAGAGAATTACAGTTGTCGTAGATGGCGTATAAAGCCTGCAGGGTGGTTCGGATATCATTAAAATCTATTTCCTGGGCATGTAAACTACGCCCTGAAGTCTGAATGTGATATTTCAGCATTTGCGCCCTCGGGTCGGCGCCGTACTTCTCCTTCATGGCTTTTGCCCAGATTCTTCTGGCTACCCTGCCGATAACGGCGTATTCCGGATCCACCCCATTGGAGAAAAAGAATGATAAATTCGGGCCAAATTTATTGATATCCATTCCACGGCTCAGATAGTATTCTACGTATGTAAATCCGTTGGATAAGGTAAATGCCAGTTGTGTGATAGGATTCGCCCCTGCCTCTGCTATATGATAACCAGAAATAGAAACGGAATAAAAATTACGCACCTTATTCTGAATAAAATATTCCTGCACATCCCCCATAAGTCGAAGAGCAAATTCTGTCGAAAAAATACAGGTATTTTGGGCCTGATCTTCCTTAAGTATATCGGCCTGTACTGTTCCTCTAACCTCCTTTAAGGTCTTGGCTTTGATTTCTTGGTACACCTCAGCATCTAATACCTGATCTCCGGTGACCCCCAGAAGTAAAAGGCCCAAGCCATCATTCCCTTCCGGAAGGCCCCCTGCGTATTCAGGTCGTTTCCCTTTAAAATCCTTATAAATGGAATTAATTTTCTTCTCGATCTCTTTCTCCAGGCCATTTTCCCTGATATATTTTTCACAATTCTGATCTATGGCTGCATTCAGGAAAAAGGCGAGTAACATAGGAGCCGGCCCATTGATCGTCATACTAACCGAGGTCATGGGATTGCTTAGATCAAAACCTGAATAGAGTTTTTTGGCGTCATCAAGACAGCAGATCGACACTCCTGCATTTCCGATCTTCCCGTAAACATCGGGTCGCTCCCCGGGATCATTCCCATAAAGCGTAACCGAATCAAAAGCGGTCGAAAGACGTTTTGCCTTCATGTCGAGGCTCACATAATGAAACCGGCGATTGGTGCGTTCAGGGCCTCCTTCCCCGGCAAACATGCGGGTTGGATCTTCTTCTGTTCGTTTGAAGGGATACAGTCCGGAGGTATAAGGAAATTTACCCGGTACATTTTCCTGCAAGCTCCATCGCAACAGATCACCCCAGGCTTCATACCGGGGCAGCATTACTTTGGGAATCTGCAGATGTGACAGTGATTCTGTATGTGTATTTATTTCCAGTTCCTTATCCCTCACCTTAAATTTGTACACCGGTTCCTTGTATCGTTGCACTTTCGATTTCCATTTCAAAAGGGTTTGCCAGTGATATGGATCAAGGTTTAATTTTTGACTATTAAATTCTGATATCAGAAGTTCCATTAGGGTCGACTTTTCCTTTGGAACATTATTCTGCAAGGCATCTACATCAAGACCGGAATCCGCTAGATAGGGCCAGCTATCGTCTTGGTTTGAAAATGCATCTTCAGGGACTAGTGCGAGGATAGCCTTATACATCCCATAAAGCGTTTGGGCAGTTTTACTCTGGCCTGAGGCTTTTTGATCATAAGCGCGATTGCTTTCTGATATTTCTGATAAATATCGGGTTCGGGCAGGCGGAATAATATATCGCTTCTCAGGTTCTTCTGACGATACTTCGAAGGTAGATTCAAGGGAAGTTTCTGTTTTTTCCTGTAATTTTTGCATCACAGCATGGTATAGGGAATTCATCCCCGGATCATTGAACTGCGAAGCAATGGTCCCGTAAACAGGAAGCGTATCTGGATCTGCTTCCCAGAGGTTGTGATTTCTGACAAACTGTTTTTTTACATCCCTGAGTGCGTCGAGCGCTCCCCGCTTATCAAATTTGTTTATCGCCACCAAATCGGCAAAATCTAACATATCTATTTTTTCCAACTGGGTGGCTGCTCCAAATTCAGGAGTCATCACATAGAGCGAAAGGTCACTGTGTTCTACTATTTCAGTATCAGACTGACCAATTCCCGAAGTTTCGAGGATAAGGAGATCAAAATCAGCGTGTTGCAGAATATTAAGCGCATCACCTACGTATTTTGATAAGGCGAGATTCGATTGACGGGTAGCCAGAGACCTCATATAGACCCTATCATTATTAATAGAATTCATCCTGATCCTATCCCCTAATAATGCCCCCCCGGTTTTTCTTTTAGACGGATCAACTGAAATTATCCCTATATGTTTATCAGGGAAATCAAACAAAAACCTGCGTACCAGTTCGTCTACAAGGCTCGACTTTCCCGAACCCCCTGTACCTGTGATCCCCAAGACGGGAATACTCTTTTTCGCTTTGCCGAGTGACTGGTAGTATTTTTCAAATTCATCCTGTCTGTTCTCGGCCAGGCTGATCAATCGGGCAAGCGTGGTAATGTCCTTATTCTTTAAGGAAGTGTTCAAATCTTTTTCCTCGGGTAGTTTCAGTGGGAGCGTAGGGTAGTCTGACTTCTCCACCAGGTCATTGATCATTCCCTGAAGACCCATTTTCCGACCGTCATCTGGAGAATAAATACGCGTGATCCCGTAATCCATAAGGGCTTTGATCTCTTCGGGAAGAATCACTCCGCCACCTCCCCCAAAGATTTTTATATGCCCTGCCCCTCGCTCTTGCAAGAGGTCATACATATACCTGAAATACTCGTTATGCCCTCCCTGATAAGAGGTCATGGCTATAGCATTTGCATCCTCCTGTATGGCGCAATTCACCACTTCGGATACGGATCTGTCATGTCCTAAATGGATAACCTCTACCCCGGTAGCCTGAATAATCCGCCTCATGATATTGATGGCCGCGTCGTGCCCGTCAAAGAGAGAAGCCGCGGTTACAATTCTGACCTTGTTTTTTGGGATATAGGTTTTAATTTGCTCCATTTGTAATTTGTAGTCCTTTTTGCGACTGCAATTTACGATAAATGCAAAAAATAATGCATTCTATTTAGAATTTTATAATACCTGGGCCTCACTTTGAGCCACAGGGAGATTGTACTAATTTTACACCAAATCCAGGAAGCCTTGAAAGCAACCTTTCTTATCCATTGTCCGGATCAGCCGGGAATAATCAGCACGGTAACTAGTTTTATTCAACAGTCGGGGGGTAATATTGTTTACCTCGACCAGCATGTTGACAAACAGGCCGAAGTATTCTTTATGCGATTAGAAGGAGAATTTACGCAATTCGATAAGGCAGAATCCCAGATTGAAGAAAATTTCGAAAAAGAAATAGCCGTTCCCTATGCCATGGAGTGGAGCGTACATTACGGTAATGAAAAGCCAAAGATGGCGCTTTTCGTCAGCAAGTACAATCACTGCCTTTACGATTTGCTCATTCGATATTCCTCCGGAGAATTATCGGTAGAAATACCTTTTATCATCAGCAATCACAATGAGCTACAGAATATCGCCAAACAGTTTAAGATCCCTTTTTACCATATCCCGGTAACCCGCGACAACAAATCTGCTGCAGAAGAAAAGCAATTGAAATTGCTAAAAGAGCACATGGTCGATTTTATTGTCCTCGCAAGGTACATGCAGATAGTGACGTCCAGACTAATTGAAGAATACCCTAATAAAATTATCAATATCCATCATTCCTTCCTTCCTGCTTTTGCAGGTGCCAAACCTTATCACGCCGCCTTTAACCGGGGAGTAAAGATCATTGGTGCAACCAGCCATTACGTAACCGAGGAGCTCGACGCAGGCCCGATTATCGAACAAGATACCACCAGGGTTTCACATGTTCACAAAGTGAGTGATTTTATTGAAAAAGGCAGAGATCTAGAAAAACTGGTGCTCTCCAGAGCGGTTCAGCTTCACGTGAATCGAAAAACTATGGTCTACAATAATAAAACCGTTATTTTTACTTAAATCGCTCTGCTAAAACGCTATACCCTAAACAGCACCATTAAGTTCTTTACTTATTTTATTTTTCATAAATTACTCCTCCTTTCACAATGAAAATACAGGTTGATATCCTGCCTGCCATCAGGATGTAAAGCACAAAAGATTTCGGAATCGGATGACAAAAATTGCCGTAATAGGACCTATACCAAGAGATACCATCGTAACCCACCACCAGGAAACGATTAAAAAGTATGGTTGTGTATCGCACCCCGTTATTGCCCTGGCCAAACTCTTTGGGAACGAAGGAACGGTATATCCGGTTTCTCATGTGCATAAAAAAGATTTCGAAAACATCATCGAGCTATTTAGGGCTTATTCCAACATCGATACTGCTCATATCTCAGCCAAACACGACCGGGGAACTGTGATAGAGCTCAAATTCATAGACCAGAACAACCGTCTTGAGCGCCAGACAGCGTGTATGAAGCCCATTGAACCCAAAGACATAAAAGCGATGGATGAAATGGACGCCTATGTCTTTGTACCGATTACCGACTTTGAAATTTCGCTGCGTACATTGAAATACATCAAAAAGAACAGAAAAGGCCTGGTAGTTTTTGATGCCCACGGACCCACTACTTCCATGGGAATGACGGGAGATCGATACAGGAAATTCTGGGTCGATATGGATCAATGGCTAAAGTATATTGACGTTCTAAAGATGAACCTGGAAGAATCCCAGGCATGCTGGCTAAAACACGAATATTCTGCTGAAGAAATGATCAGTTATGACGAAGGGAGAACCGATCACCTGGATAAAATGGCTGCTCATGTTCTAAAAAAGGGCGTTAAGTACTTTTATGTTACCCTGGATGCCAAAGGATGTGTTTATTATTATAAAGAAGGTGAGGAGATCAAAAAACAATTCGTAAAGTCGATCTTCATGAAAGACGTAATTGATACTACAGGCTGCGGGGATTCATTTGCCGGAGGCCTGGCCTATGGTTTTGCGGTGTATAATGATCCCGAACAAGCTGCAAAATTTGCAAATGCCCTGGGTGCCCTGAGGACACAGGGCAAAACATTTGATGTATTTAAGTCTAAGGCCGAAACGGAGGCTCTTATCTCTTCCCACTACGGAGAATAAACTACTCTTCCTGATTAACTTTTCTGATCTTACCGCCTGTTTGGACTCTAGAAAACTTATATCTGAGCTATGTGACTGATAATTATTGCAATAATCTCAAAATTGTACCGTTAATTACATATAAAGATAGAATGATAACCTTCTGGAAATCTTTACTTAACCTAAAGATCAGAAATTAAAATAGTTTTATACCCGTATTATTTGAGTTAGTATTTTTGAGTTAGTTAGTTTAAAAAACCGGTGTAGTGGCCGGTTTTTTTGTGGAAAGAAACAAAGTCATTTCTCCCAATTCAGTCCATTTTATTATAAAGTCCATCAAAGAGTACATTCTCAGCCACACCATCGCGTAACACTTCCCATACCTGCCTTACCTTACCATCTTCCAGTAAGGTCCATGTAATCCGCTGAGTAGTTATACTTTCATCCTTATTTACCACGCCATCAGACATCAAAATCATTTGGTTGTCGATGCGTTTTCCACTCAACTTCAGAATTGTGCCGGCCCTGTCTAACCAAAGCTGCTCCCACAATCCCGTAGCGGTATTGTAGAAATTATAACTCGTTCCTGTAAAGTTACCGTTAGCCCCTTTCCAGTTTTCTCTCAAAACACAGTCGCCCTGTATTTTCTCGATCACATTTTCCCCGGCAATATTACCGTTGGGCAGGGTCACCTCCCATTTTCCAAGCCAGAAATCAAACGCACTGTGGTTTTCGGTACAACAGGCGCATGGATTATTCTGTCCTGATGCTGAGATCAGCACTAATACGAACCCCAGAGATGCAATAATTTTTTTCATTTGTGCATGGATTAAATTAAAAGGTACAAAAAGAAGTCCGAAAAATTAATTTCTATGTCAACAGAGTAGCTTTTTTAAAGAATTCTCTACCATTATGTTAATTATTAGATAAATAACTCCAATTTTAGCTGAATTCCATCAGACTCAAAAACTTTTATCTCACTTGCACCGTATCTTTGTATAAAAGAATTAAACTATGGAAAATCAGTACTGCAAGGTGGGATCAACAACCCATATCGCCAGTGGTTCTCAGGCCTCTACCCGATTGGTAAGCTATTATCAGACATTTGTAAATATGGCGGAAGACACCCGTTATTCCGGGACTCAACTTGGAGAATTTTTTGAAAGGAAAGCCAAAATACTCAAGAAAGCAATGGAAGAACTGGCCTAGATACCGGGCTATATTTTATCCATTTCCACAGCCATAGCTTTCTGAAGCTGCAGGGCCTGTTCACGGGCGGCAGCTGCAAAGTCCTTTCCCTTTGAAGCATACAATATGCCTCTGGAGGAATTGATCAGCAATCCGATATCTTTTGTGAGACCGTATCTGCACACTTCTACCAAACTACCTCCCTGCGCACCAACA
Organism: Muriicola soli; assembly: GCF_004139715.1. Classification (GTDB taxonomy): domain Bacteria; phylum Bacteroidota; class Bacteroidia; order Flavobacteriales; family Flavobacteriaceae; genus Muriicola; species Muriicola soli. Next base: position 2,042,538 of record NZ_CP035544.1, read on the forward strand.
CCCGGAACCAGAAGAAAGTTATTGGGTACGATGGCTCTAATTTGTTTTAAATACTCTGCCTTGGTCGCTCCGACAACAAACATTAGTTGCTCCGAATTTTCGTAAGTGAGTGCCGTTTCCAGTACTTGTTTATACAGTTCTTTACCTTCAATTCTTTTAGTCTGAAAATCAAAGGCTCCCGGATTAGAAGTAAGAGCCAGTAGAATAGTAAACTTATCGCTGAATTTTAAAAAAGGTTCTACAGAATCGCGTCCCATATAAGGCGCAACCGTTATTGCATCAAAACTCAGATCTTCGAAAAATGCCCTGGCATACTGCGTGGCAGTATTTCCGATATCACCTCTTTTGGCATCGGCGATGGTCAGTATTTCAGGGTATTTAGTATTGATGTATTCCATAGTCTGTGCCAAGGCTTCCCAACCCTTAATACCACAGGCTTCATAAAAGGCAGTATTGGGCTTGTAAGCTACGCACAAGTGGTGGGTGGCATCTACAATTGCTTTGTTAAATGAAAAGATCGGATCGGCTTCTTCAAGCAGATGCGGAGGAATTTTAGAGAGATCTGTATCGAGTCCGATACACAGGAAAGAATTCTTTTTTCTGATCTGGGAAATTAGCTCGTCAGTACTCATTTGATCTTAGAATATTTCGGAAGCTTCTTTTAATTTTTCAGTATTCTCAACAAGCATGAGTTCATCGATAATCTTTTGGATATCCCCGTTTATGATATTCTGCAGATCGTAAAGTGTAAGTCCTATACGATGGTCGGTAACCCGACCCTGAGGATAATTGTAGGTCCTGATTTTAGCTGAGCGGTCTCCGCTGCTTACCTGGGAATTCCTCTTTGCCGCATCTTCTTCCTGCCTTTTTTGCAATTCCATGTCGTATAGCCTTGATCTCAGTACCTTGAAGGCCTTGTCTTTGTTCTTGTGCTGTGATTTTTCATCCTGACACTGTGCCACGATCCCTGTGGGGATATGTGTTAGTCTTACCGCCGAATAGGTAGTATTTACGGATTGTCCTCCGGGTCCTGAAGAACAGAAAAAGTCAATACGTACGTCTTTGGGATCAATCTGTACGTCAAAATCCTCTGCTTCCGGTAATACCATGACAGTAGCTGCACTAGTATGAACTCTCCCCTGTGTTTCTGTCTGAGGCACGCGCTGTACCCGGTGTACTCCGGCTTCGAATTTTAAGGTGCCATATACGTCTTCGCCGGTTACTTCAAAATGAATTTCCTTGTATCCTCCGCTAGTCCCTTCACTCAGGTCAATAATATTGGTTCTCCACCCCCTGGATTCGCAATACTTTGCGTACATCCTGTAGAGATCTCCTGCAAATATACTGGCCTCATCGCCGCCGGTTCCGGCCCTGATTTCCATCACCACATCTTTAGCATCTTCAGGATCTTTGGGAATGAGTAAATACTTTATTTCTTCCTCCAATCCGGGCAAGGCCTCTTTGGCTTCCTCCATTTGCATTTTGGCCATTTCCTGCATTTCCGGATCTTCTCCAGAAGAAAGGATTTCCTCTGCTTCTTTGAGGTTGTTTTGCAGTTCTAAGTAAACCTTCCTTTTATCAACAAGGGTTTTCAGGTCCTTGTATTCCTTATTTAATTGCACATACCTCTTTTGATCAGAGATAATATCAGGTTGGATGATCAGGTCCGAAACCTCATCAAAACGCTGTTTTATTATGTTTAATTTATCGATCATAGTCTTGCTTCCCTTACCCTGCGAATTTACAACATTTAAGAGCAATCGCAGATAATAAATTACAGCATACCGAAGGGTGGCACCACGTGGACTAACCCATTGCAACCGATAAGTGAGGAAGAAAGTAAAACAAGAGGGTATTCTAGTCGAAAACCCTGAGGATATCCCCGTTTAATTCTGTGTTGAATATTTTCAAGGGATTATTGGTGATCGCATTCAAAGGAGCACCGGTTTGAGAAAACCTCGACCCGTGGGTAGAACAAGAAAATATTCCACCTTCATCTTCGATGAACCTAACCTGGTCTGTTTGTTGATGACTGCAGATCTGACTGGCAGCAATAAAATTACCTTCCAGGTTTTTAACCACTACTACTTCGTTTTTAAGGATAAAGTCACCGTTATTAGCCAACATCGCCCCTTCACTGGAGGTGAGGTCAATGGTGAAGTCGACCCCAGTCGGAACAGGTAGTCCGGGCCCATCTTCTTTAGAACAACCCTGAACACAGGGAAACGTAAGGGCAAAGGCCGCTCCGGCCCCTAAGGTTTTTAAAAAAGCTTTTCTTTCCATAACAACACAGATTTCTTTACAATGAAAACGTCGCTTTAAAAAGAATCGTATATATCAATAGGTAAACGAGCCAAATTGGCTGGTAATCGTGAGTTTTTTCTGCTTCGAAGCTTCTACCCTGCCTATGATACGGGCGTCGATTCCAAAACTCTCGGAAATAGAAATCAGATCTCCCGCAATTTCCCTATCTGCGTAGAGCTCCATCCGGTGACCACAATTAAAGACCTGGTACATTTCTTTCCAGTCTGTGCCGGACTGACTTTGGATAAGTTGAAATAAAGGCGGTACGGGGAAGAGGTTATCTTTGATCACGTGGAATTGATCGAGAAAATGTAAAATTTTTGTCTGGGCCCCTCCACTGCAGTGGATCATACCATGAATGTCCTTTGGGGAGTGTGTTTCCAGAATCTTTTTGATCACCGGGGCGTAGGTTCGAGTGGGTGACAGGACTAATTTACCGGCATCCAGCGGGGCTCCATCTACCTCATCCTGAAGATTCATTTTTCCGGAATAGACGAGCTCATCAGGTACGGATGGATCAAAACTCTCAGGGTATTTCTCAGCGAGGAATTTAGAAAACACATCATGTCTTGCTGAAGTGAGTCCATTACTCCCCATTCCGCCGTTGTACTCCTTTTCATAGGTCGCCTGCCCAAAAGAAGCCAAACCGATGATAACATCACCTTCCCGGATATTGGCATTGTCTATTACTTTGTCTCTGCGAATCCTCGCAGTTACTGTTGAATCAACAATAATGGTCCTAACCAGATCACCTACATCGGCAGTTTCCCCTCCCGTTGACTTTATGTCCACTCCGAATGCCGACATATCCTCAATAAATTCCTCGGTGCCTGAAATAATCGCTGCAATAACCTCTCCCGGGATTTTGTTTTTATTTCTGCCTATGGTAGAAGAGAGAAGAATATTATTCGTTACTCCCACGCACAAAAGGTCATCAAGATTCATAACAAGAGCATCCTGAGCAATGCCTTTCCAAACGGAGAGGTCTCCGGTTTCCTTCCAATACATATACGCCAGGGAGGACTTGGTTCCGGCGCCGTCTGCATGCATTACCAGACAATAGTCCTTATCCCCGGCTAGGGTATCAGGGACTATCTTACAAAATGCTCTTGGGAATAATCCTTTATCAAGGTTTTTGATGGCCTTGTGAACATCCTCCTTGGACGCAGAAACTCCTCTTTGATGGTAGCGTTTACTTACGGGCACGATGAGTAGATCTTGGTTTAGCGCAAAAATAGGGGAATGATATCATTTGTGCGCAAAGCTTCTTACTTATTGTCTCTTTTTCTATCGGATAAATAGCAATTCCCTGTATTTCGCAAGAGGCCAGCTCTGATCCTCCACGAGCTGTTCCAATTTGTCGCAATGATATCTGATGTCATCAAAATAGGGTCTCACATCATGACAATAAGCCATTGCCTTTTTGTAAACATCTGGTTCTGCATTCGCCTTCTTCCGGGCTTCAGTCATTGCATCCGATTTTTTACGTGTCGCCTCTAAATGGCCTGATATATCTTCCAAAATAGCGAGTTGAGCAACTGCTTGCTTTTTAAATCCCGCCCCGTATACTTCTTTGATTCCCTTGATATTTTCAATCACAGCATTTTGATACTTAATAGCAGCTGGAATTATATGAGTATTCACAAGCTCGTTAAAAACCCGTCCTTCAATCTGAGTCTGTAAAATATAAGTCTCGAGCTCAACTTCCTGTCGGGCCCTGACCTCTGTTTCGCTCATTACTTGCATCTCCTGAAACAGTTCCAGGGTATGCTTTGAAGTAAGGACCTGAAGGGCCTCCGGGGTGTTTTTATTATTACTCAATTTACGTTTTGCCGCCTCTTTCCACCAGGATTCACTATAACCATCACCGTCAAAACGGATACGCTTTGAGGACTTAATATATTCCCTGAGGACATTAAAGATAGCTTCATCTTTTTTAAGGCTCTTTTTTGCGATCAGCGCATCTACCTCAATCTTAAAATTGATTAACTGTTTTGCCACAATGGTGTTGAGCACGGTCATGGGCTTGGCGCAATTGGATTTTGATCCTACGCCCCTCATTTCAAATTTGTTGCCGGTAAAGGCAAAGGGGGAGGTGCGGTTTCTGTCTGTGTTGTCGAGAAGAATTTCAGGGATTTTCCCAACCACGTTGAGTTTTAATTCGGTTTTTTCCTCCGGGGATAATTTTCCTTGAGATACTCCTTCGAGTTCATCGAGAACTTCACTGAGTTGTTTCCCTATAAAAATGGAAAATATTGCCGGTGGAGCCTCGTTTGCCCCAAGGCGATGGTCATTACTCGCTGAAGCTATTGATGCCCTGAGAAGTTCCTCATAAGAATCGACTGCCTTGATCGTATTGACAAAGAAGGTCAGAAACTGCAGGTTCTTCATCGGGGTAGAACCCGGACTGAGAAGATTCACCCCGGTATCGGTTGCCAGAGACCAATTATTGTGTTTCCCTGAACCATTGATGCCTGCAAATGGTTTTTCGTGAAAAAGAACTTTAAGGTCGTGTTTGTCTGCTACTTTCTCCATCACATCCATCAGCAGCAGATTGTGATCCACAGCCAGGTTCGCCTCTTCAAAAACGGGAGCCAGTTCAAATTGATTCGGAGCTACTTCATTATGCCTGGTTTTCACAGGAATACCGAGCTTGGTACATTCCACTTCCAGGTCCTTCATGTAATTTATTGCTCGCAAGGGGATCACTCCAAAATAGTGATCATCTAGTTGTTGACCTTTGGCAGCAGCCTGCCCTACCAAAGTTCGCCCTGAAAGTACAAGATCAGGTCTGGAATTGGCGAGGGACTTGTCTATTAGAAAGTATTCCTGTTCCCATCCCAGGGTGGCGTTTACCTTATTAACGGTCTTGTCAAAATACCGGGCAACTTTGGTAGCGGCTTCATCAACTGCATGTAAGGCACGTAATAATGGGACTTTATTATCTAAAGCTTCTCCGGTATAGGATACAAAGACAGTGGGAATACACAAGGTTGCTCCGTAAATAAAGGCCGGTGAAGTAGGATCCCATGCTGTATATCCACGGGCCTCAAATGTATTTCGGATTCCTCCGCTGGGAAAGCTGGAGGCGTCAGGTTCTTGTTGTACCAGTTGGCTGCCACCGAACTTCTCAATAGCCCTGCCATTTGGAAGGAGGTCGAAAAAGGCGTCGTGTTTTTCGGCAGTGGCCCCTGTTAAGGGCTGAAACCAGTGAGTGTAGTGGGTAGCACCCATAGATAACGCCCATGATTTCATGGATTCGGCGATTTGATCAGCCATCTTTCTGTTGATTTTTGAACCTGTGAAAATGGCATTTTTCACACTCTCCAGGGCATCCCTGGTTAAGTATTGAGTCATTCGGTCTTCGTTAAAAACCTGCGATCCGAAGAGTTCTGACCTTCTGATTTCTTCAACCGTAATAGAAGGTTTTCGCTGAGAACTTTGGCTGATGGCGTTTAATCTTTGAGTAGACATATCTGGAAAGGTTTTTATTCCGGGAGCTAAATTAAACATTTCGCAGATATACCCCTATAATTAATAATTATTTACAATGAACCCCTATTAAATCAGGGGTGTTGATAATTATGTCGAAATTATTAATAATTACCCCCTATAATTTTATGGATCTATGGAAAATCTTTTATTTTTGGTGATCTTAAAAATTTGAAAATTTAACTCGCAAGATTATGAGCAAAGCAAAATTAGAATACATCTGGCTGGATGGATATCATCCCACCCAGAACATGCGTAGCAAGACGAAGATCGAGGACGATTTCAGTGGAAAGCTGGAAGACTGCCCAGTTTGGTCATTTGACGGAAGTTCAACGCAGCAGGCCGAAGGAGGATCTTCTGATTGCCTTCTGAAACCAGTAGCTATTTTTCCGGATCCTACCCGAATTAATGGGTACCTAGTGATGACAGAAGTAATGAATGCTGATGGAACACCTCATGTTTCCAATCACAGGGCCAAAATTGATGACGATGACAACGACTTTTGGTTCGGCTTTGAGCAGGAATACTTTATTATGGACAGGAAAACGCAACTGCCTTTGGGCTTCCCATTGGGAGGTTACCCGGGACCACAGGGAATGTACTACTGTTCCGTAGGAGGACTCAATACTCATGGCCGTGATTTTGTTGAAGAGCACGCAGACATTTGTCTTGAAGCTGGGATTAATTTTGAAGGGATCAACCAAGAGGTTGCTTCAGGACAATGGGAATTTCAGATTTTTGCCAAAGGAGCCAAGAATGCAGGTGACCAGGTATGGGTAGCTCGCTATATCTTAGATCGACTAACTGAATCTTACGGATATTATATAGAATATCATCCAAAACCTGTAAAAGGAGATTGGAACGGTTCCGGAATGCATGCTAATTTCTCAAACAGTCTGTTGAGAAATGCAGGTAGCAAGGATGTATACGAAGCAGTCTGTGAGGCATTCAGGCCTGTGGCTAAAGAACATATCGCTGTATATGGTGAATTCAACGACCAGCGACTCACCGGACTTCATGAAACAGCTTCCATTAATGACTTCAGCTATGGAGTTTCAGACAGAGGAGCTTCCATCAGGATTCCAATTGCTACCGTTGAGCGCGGATGGAAAGGATGGTTGGAAGACAGACGTCCTGCTTCAAACGGTGATCCGTACAAAATTGCAGGAAGAATTGTTCAGACCGTAAAATCGGCCAAGATCGAAGTTTCTGCTTGAGGAAATCAACTAACGTAAATTCAAACCGTTTTCAGAAGTATTTGAAAACGGTTTTTTTATGCCGTAATTTTTGGTTATCCCAGGGTTAAATATAAAAAAGCCCCGTAGCCCAGTAGCAGTATAATTCCGTCATGCCATCCCAACCTGAGTCCTTTGGGAAAAAATACAAGGGGAAGGACTAAAAAGGCAAAGCCCAGCATCCAGAAAATATCATTGTTCAATAACCCCTGATCTATCACATGAATTGGGCTTACCATTGACGTAATGCCCAGTACAGCCAACAGATTGAAAATATTGGATCCAATTAGGTTTCCCAGACCAATAGCTTTTTCTTTTTTGAGGATGGCAATCACCGAAGCGGCTAATTCAGGGATACTAGTACCCACAGATACTACCGTAATCCCAATTATTCGCTCGCTTACCTCATAAAAAGTGGCAAGACCAACTGCTCCGGTAATCAGGAATTCCGATCCGGCCCAGAGGCCAAATCCGCCTATACCAAGGAAAAATACCGCTTTGTAAAGTGGTAAAGGGATGATGCTTTTATCCAAATTCTCCACTACGGCGGGTTTCTGAAATTTCAAAAGAAAAACGAGAAAGAGGAAGAGACAGCCCAGCATGATACATCCTTCCAATGCGCTTATCACGCCATCGAAATAGATTAAAAAAAAGAATAGCAGTGAGGCTGCCATCATCACGGGCCAGTCCGTTTTATAAAAGCTTTTTCGAACCTCTATTGGCCCTAAAACCAGGATGATCCCCAGTACCAGGCCCAAATTGGCAATATTTGATCCAACGACGTTCCCCAAGGCCAGGTCGGGAAAACCTTCCAGGGCCGCATTTACACTTACAATGAGTTCCGGAGTGGAGGTTGCAAAGGAAACAATAGTCATCCCTATGATGATCCTAGGGATATTCAGCCTAAGGGAAAGAGCTACGGATGCCTTCAGGAGCCAATTCCCACCGATAATCAGCAGAGTCAGGCCCAGGACTATAAATATAAAATGCTGCAAATGTCAGATTTAAAAAATATAACGCAATCCTGAAGAGAACGATTATACCTTACGCGATTTCCATATATAGAATGTCAAATGTAAAAAATAGAAAGGATATAGTTTATTAAAAATGTTAAATAACTACAAATATAGTTGTATAACTATTTTTTTAGTAGTAGGTTTGATTTGCGCATTTGAGATGTAAAATCAGGTTAGATGACCTAAAATTAAAGGAATGAGAAAAAGTTTTGGTAGTGCATCGATTATTTTATTGTTGATGACAGGATGTGCTCAAAATACGTCATCCGAGCAATCTGCCTTTAAAAGTGAGGAGCAGAAATCAGAATTTATCTCCGGAAGTGGCCAATTGCCGGGATAATTATGGTGAGGCCTTAAGGGCAAAGGGGACGAAAAACGAAGCAATTTCAGCATAAGAAAAAGCCCTGGAAATAAGGCCCGATTTGGAATCTGCTCAGAGGGCACTTGAAGAACTAAAACAATAATCAGAATACAGCTTATGAAAAAACTGACGAACAAAGAGGAAGAGGTGATGAAGATTCTCTGGAAGCTGAAAAAGGCTTTTGTAAAAGAGATCCTGGCCGAAATAAAAGAAGATAAACCCCACTACAATACCCTATCTACTATTGTACGTAACCTAGAAGACAAGGAATACGTGGGTCATGAGGCCTTTGGAAATACACATCGGTACTTCCCTTTAATATCGATGGAAGCTTACCGAAAGCGATTTGTAAATGCCACAATTGCCGACTTTTACGACAATTCTTATAAAAGTCTGGTTTCTTTCTTTGCCAAGGAAGAAAAAATATCGGTGGAAGAATTAAAGGAAATTATTGAGCTCATTGAAAAAAATAAATGATGGAAGCATTTTTTGAATATTTATTGAAATCCTCAGGAATACTGCTAATATTTTATATAGTCTACCTCCTTTTGCTTCAAAAGGAAACCCTGTTTAAGGAGAATCGAAGATTTCTCCTGCTAGGATTACTGTGTGCTTTGTTATGTCCCTGGATCAGTATTCCGGTTTACATAGAAATGGTTCCTGTGTCTATAAGTTCTGCAAATACGGGCACATTGGTAAACACAGCGTCTAATTCGGGCTCCAGGATTGATCCCTGGGTAATCGGTTTTATTATATATCTGGCCGGATTGGTTTTTTGGTTGACCAAATTCGGACTCCAACTTTGGTCACTTCGCGCTACCCTGAGCAGGGCAGTACTTAAAAGGAAGGAACAAAAGATTCGATATTTGGAAACTGATCAGCAAATTGCCCCGTTTTCATTCTTTAACTACATCGTCTACAATCCTGGTTTTTACAACCGTACAGAACTCGATTCTATTCTGGCTCATGAAAAAGCCCACTGTGAACAAAAGCACTCCTTGGATATTTTGATCAGTCAACTTTTTACAATCATTTTATGGATTAATCCGATGAGTTTTATGTACCACAATAAAATTCGACAGAATCTTGAATTCCTGGCCGATGCGAGTGCCATGAACCGTATCCCGTCAAAGAAGGGTTATCAGTATACCATGCTTAAAGTATCGGGGCAGGAGCTTCCGATAAGTATCATAAATCATTTTTATAATTCATTAATCAAAAAACGAATCGTCATGTTACAAAAATCGCAATCAAAAAAGGCACGGATAATCAAAGCGGCACTGGTTGTCCCGGCTTTGGCCCTATTCCTGTTTAGCTTCAACACCAAAGAAATTTACATCCCATCAAACAAGGGATCTGATGTTAGTTGGGAGGAGATGAAATTAACCAAGGAGATTAAAATTCAGATCAACAAGGATACCACCGATGAAGAATTGGCAGAAATGAAGGAAATGATGGCAGAGGAAGGAGCCGACTTTTCCTATACTGTGGTTCGGAATGAGGAAAAAGAAATCATTGAACTGTCGATTAACGTACAGGGAACATCGGAAGATGGTAAAGAATTTAACGGCACCTCAGATTTTAATAATGACGGTGAACCTATTGACCCTGTTACCATTGTCTTTGATCCCGAAGGAAAAATGATGTTCATGGGAGGAGAAGGTGAAATGGAATTTGGAAAAAGCCTTGAGAAAAGTAAAATGACATGGATTATGGAAGAGGATACCGAAATTTCTGAGAAAGAGATTGAAAAAATGAAAGAAGACGGAATCGTAGTTATACGCGTTACCGAAGATGAAAATGAATGGACCGATGACAAGGGAAATATCACCAAAAGGATTAAGGTAATTAATGGTGGTGACGACAAAGAAGGAGAAAAGATCATTATTAAAGGAGTTGATGGGGACATACATTCTGACGAGGAAATGAGGATCATTAAAAAGAAAATTATTAAAAGTAAGGATGGAGAAATAGAAATTCATGAAGGGCATGAAGATTCAGAAATAGAACACATCGAGGTCATCAAATCAAAAGGTGGGAAAGGCAAGAATGTTTTTATAATCAAGGATTCAGATGATGAAGAAGATATCGAAGTCATGGAAGGGAATGCGTTCTTCTTTGTGGACACAGAGAAGGGAGAAAAACCATTGTATGTAATCGATGGGAAAGTGGTTAAAGAAAAAGCTTTTAGCTCTCTCTCGCCAAAGGATATCGCTACGGTTAATGTCTACAAGGGAGAGAAAGCCATTGAAAAGTACGGAAAGAAAGCAAAGGACGGAGTTGTAGAAGTGATCACCAAGAAGGACTGATCTATAGGTCTTTCAAAACGAATTTCTTGTCAATAGTAAAGCCGACCTGAAACAGGTCGGTTTTTATTTGAAAAAAGATGAAACTGCCAAATAAGGTGCAATTTGATTGATTTTTACTCTACGTTTTTCAAATTCAGCAGTAAACAGCCCTACAATTATTACATATTATCATCATAAAACTCCTTTACTATAACCATTTGTAAATTTTTTGTAGACTTACTATTGTAATTAGCAATAGTTTTTATTTTTTCTCTTACATTTCTGTACGCACTTTTATTAGTTTTCTTTCTTTTCCTTGGCCGCATTAGGTCACTTATATATCTTCCTGAAAAATTAAGAAAATGAGGATCTTTTCCTCTTAAAAACTCAATACATGATTGCATTAGTAAAATTGGTTTTACAATTCTTTATTCTGCTTGTTGGGCTGTTATTGTAGATTGCAACGCAGGGATAAAGAAATAGGAATTGAGGTGGTGAGCCAAGCAGTATAAAGAGAGAATTGCTACATTTGGTGCATGAAAAAGTCTTTTTTCAAAGTGCTGGCTGCCATCAATAGGATATTTCTACCCTCCTACTCAAAAAAAGATTTCGATCTTTCAAAGGCCAGTAAACTACAATTAGCCATAATAGGCTGGAGGTATTTTGTTACCACCAGGGCAATAGATTAGAACCGCATTAAGGAATTTACCTTATAACCAACCAACTTTGAAGCTCCGTGTAATGCAGTTAATTCCAGTAGGAAATTACACTGTATCACAACCCCACCCAGGGCTTCAATAAGCTTACAGGTAGCCTTTGCGGTTCCCCCGGTGGCAAGAACATCATCGTGTACCACTACTCTGTCTCCAGGGTTAATGGCATCGGCGTGTATCTCTAAAGTATCCGACCCGTATTCAAGGTCGTAAGTATGACTGATTTTCTGATGGGGTAATTTCCCTACTTTTCTTACGGGGACAAATCCGGCCCCAATTCCAGTGCCAGAACAGGGCCATAAAAAAACCCCCGGCTTTCCATACCCACCACTACATCCACCTTTTCATTTCCTATGAATTCTAAAAGTGCCTTTGAAGCGGCAGCAAAGGCCTCAGCATCTTTCAGCAAGGGAGTAATATCCTTAAAACCAATTCCTTGCTTTGGAAAATTATCGATATCCCGCACATACTGTTTAAAATCCATATTTGGTTTTTCTTTATTTTGCCCATAAATGTAAAAAGAAATATATTTGCAGGCCCTTTCACAAGGGAATTCACTTTAGGCCACGTGGCGCAACTGAATAGCGCATCTGATTACGGCTCAGAAGGTTCCAGGTTTGAATCCTGGCGTGGTCACGAATAAATAGTTCAATAAGAAAAAACGCCAAGTTCGCTTGAGCGTTTTTTTGTTTGGACTATTTTCAAAGCGGAGCTTTGGAGGATGTTCGAGCGAAGCGAAGAAAATCCTGGTGTGGTCACATCAAGCAGGAATCCCCGCTCCGAGGAGTGGGGTTATTTTTTTGGATCCGGCGTCAAAAGCTTGATTTTGTAAGGCGGGAACGAAAAAAGAATTGCAAAGCCGCTTGGCTTTGCAGGGTTTCCTATTTGCAGGAGCGACAACTCTCGGGATGTGCGCCTGCAAATCCTGGCGTGGTCACATCAAGCAGGAAACCCCGCTCCGAGGAGCGGGGTTATTTTTTTGGATCCGGCGTCAAAAGCTTGATTTTGTAAGGCGGGATCAGGAGTCCCGATAGTCCTTGGGACGAGTATTCCTGAATTTTAATTAAATACTTAATCTTGAACTTATACTCTTAATTAAACCCAATCTCCTTGAGGGCATCATGACTAATTCGGATGGCATCAAGTGGTTCCATTCCGTCAAAGGTCATATCCTGCTCTACCATATAGTATTTCATCCCTGAAAGCTGCTTGTGTTCCAATATGGTTTTAAAATCTATAGACCCCCTCCCAACCGGGGCAAAACGACCTTTTTCGTCCATGTCCTTTACATGCCAGATCTTAAAACGTCCCGGGTACTTTTCAAAGTAGGCTAACGGATCTGCTCCGGCTCTGGTCACCCAATACAAATCCATTTGGAAATTAACGTATTTCGGATCTGTATTTTCCAGCATATAGTCAATAGGCACTAGTCCTTCCTCATCTTCCATAAATTCAAAATCGTGATTGTGATAGAGTAATTTGAGTCCGGCATTATGGGCCTTTTCACCCAGCTGATTAATAATTTCGGTTAAATGGGCTGCACCCCCGGTCATGCCCAGGGTCAAGGTAGCTTCATCATACGTAAATAATCCCATTGGAGGTACGGGAACCACAAAATATTCGAATCCCGCAGCTTTAACATCAGCCATCATCTGTTCTGCATTTTCCAATGTCACCGATCCCTGGTGCGTACTTACAGGATTTAGCCCTAATTCTGCCAGTAGGGTTTTAAATTCTTCCGGGGACATCCCGTAGAATTTACCCCCGTCATAGCCAGCGGCTTCAACATTTACATATCCTGCATCGGCCACAGCCTGGAGGGTTTGCTTTGCATCGGTATTCATGTCATCCCTCACTGTGTAGAGGGCGAGACCACCAAAGGGTTGCTGCTCATGCTCAGTACAGGATAACAAGAAAAGGGTAAGAAGTAAGACTGGGTTTAAGTTTCTTAATTTCATGGATTCTAAAGATTACATAGTTCAGGTCTTTGCTATACAGAATACTCTAGTTGCTTTTTCTTTCCTTATTTGGATCGCATTAGGGCAACCTTAATTGCTTTTTGAAAAATCTCATGAATCTTCTTTATTTGAAACTTTTATTCCCAAATATCCATATTTAGTCGATATATAATCCAAAAGCGTGTAGATAAACAAAGCAATGCCGATCATTTCAAAAGATTCTTCTAACGTCATTATAATATGATAACTGAAGTCCTTTTTAGACATTTTTGTGGCAATTATTTCAAAACCTATAGCCCCAAAGACAAAAATTAATCCCGAAATCACAAAATACTTCCTTGTTCTTCTAGGTAATCTAGATAAAAATTTAAAATAGAGAATAAATAACACTAATACAGCTATTCCGTATGGAACAATCCATGCAGTTTCTAAATACCCGGTTAGATTCATTCTATTCCTAAAATAATCCCCCACTTTTTCATGAATAGACGCAAATTCATCTATGCCCAAGAATATAAATAATATCCCTAAAATAATCCACAATATAAAGTCTCTTCTCAGTATCTTTTTCCTTGTTGCAATCATAAAAATCAAAAATGCCGAAATCATTAAAGTACTCGATGAATAAAATGTTGGAACATTTCTCTCAGAGTCTAGACTGAACAGTCGACGTAATAAATTTGTATAATTGTTTCCATATAATGAATGTAATAATAGGAACAAAGAACTCAATATAATCAAAACTGAAATTAAGATAATTAAAGTCTTTAATGCCTGCCTAGGTGAGAATGAGATATTCATACAGTTCCGATAATTGAATCTGAGTAAAAATGTATTTCTTAATCTCTCAGATATTTTATTCTGATAGTTAAAATTAATGGTTTAATGCATACCTACTCAAAATTTAAATGAAAATCTATAAAATCACAATATTTTACGAGCAGCAATTATTGTATCGCACACTCCAAGAGAATTGGATGTAAAACAGGATAAATAGTATCTTCGCTGTAAATTCATTTGCTATGAAGATCAAATTGTTTTTCGCGGTATTTTTTTTAGTAATTATTACCTCCTGTTCCAAGGATTCTTCCCCTTCTGAGCCGAAAATTTCACAGGATCTACTCGATGCCATTACCGGACTCTATAACCTCTCAGAATATATTGTAAGTCCGCCCCAGGACCTCAACAACGATGATGTCCTTTCGCAAGACCTTATGGAAGAACTCGATTGCCTAAGTGCGAGTATCATACTGCGCGAAGACCTCAGTTACAGTAAATTTGCCATGCAATTGAATATCAGCCTTATTACCAACGACCTATACGCCATTTCCTGTAACTTTAATCAATCTACCACTGGAACCTGGGATCTGGTTAACGGACAGATCGTCCTTTCTGAGGAATCAGAGAACTCCTATGCCCTGGATGGTTCGGTCCTGACCCTTACCCTAGGGGAAATGCTACCGGATTTTCAGTCTCAGGTATTCGTAAAACAGTAAGCTGTATCCTGCCGGGAAATATGGCTAAACCAGTTCGTCCTTTTTTATATTAGAGATCTGTAACCAGGATTACATTGAAAGGGAGTCATTCACCTATCTTTGCATAAAATTTTATACATGGAATTACTACTTCAACCCTGGCCGTGGTATGTCTCCGGACCCTTGATAGCCCTGGTCATGGTCTTGCTGATCTATTTTGGCAAGACCTTTGGCATGTCTAGTAATCTGCGTACCCTGTGTACCATGGGAGGCGCAGATAATTTTGCTTCCTTCTTTAAATTTGATTGGAAGTCACAGATATGGAACCTGACCGTGGTATTGGGAGCTGTAATAGGCGGATTTATCGCAGTAAACTTCCTCTCAGATGGGTCTACAATCGCTCTGAACCCTGAAACAGTATCCGATCTCAGTTCCCTGGGATTTGAAAATGCCGGTGCCTCTCTGCTGCCTCCTGAAATATACGACTGGAATGCAGCTTTAACCTTAAAAGGGTTACTCATCCTGATAGGCGGTGGATTTCTTGTGGGCTTCGGTACCCGATACGCAGGAGGATGTACCTCAGGACACGCGATCAGCGGATTGAGTAATCTGCAGTGGCCCTCCCTGGTTGCCGTAATAGGCTTTTTTATTGGCGGACTCGTCATGGTTCATTTCTTGTACCCCTTAATCTTTAGCGCATGAAATTATTGAAGTATTTAATGGTCGGAGTATTCTTCGGTATTGTTTTAGTAAAATCTGAAGCCGTCTCCTGGTACAGGATCTTCGAGATGTTTCAATTTCAATCCTTCCATATGTATGGAATAATAGGATCAGCCGTGGTAGTTGGAATCGCTGCAATATGGCTCATCAAAAAGTCCAGACTCAACAGCATTGAAGGTCAACCCATAGAAATTCCTTCAAAAGACAAAAGTATTGCCAGATACATCATCGGAGGATCTGTATTCGGACTTGGCTGGGGCCTTGCCGGAGCTTGTCCCGGTCCCATGTATATTTTGGTTGGTACAGGAGTCCTGAGTATGTTCCTGGTCATCGGAGGTGCCATTCTCGGTACGTTTATGTACGGAGTATTGCGCGACAAACTACCGCATTAAGTCTATTTAACCCCGACCTCATCTACATAGGCACTTGATCTGTCCGAAGGCCGACTTCAATCCTTTTGATCTCACCTGTTCGCTCAAAGATGCGATTACTAGTCTCTGAATTGAGTTTTAAGCCATCGATCTTTTCAGATTTTCCACTCTCATAGATGAGTTCAACCTTTTCTTGGGTGCCAAAGCTATACACCACAGGGATCTGGCAATAGGTAAACGCAATACTGCCGGGTGCTAGTGTCAGAGTTTGCTGCTCCCCCTTTAAATCAATAAAATCAAACTGGGCTTCTTCTTTCAGGATCTCCTCCTTCTGAATCAAGCCTGTTCCAAATGACAATTTCCCATTTTGAACCTGTACTCCTAATTCGGCTAAACGACTAAGGATATCCTCCTTTACCTGCCCCGTCATACCCGGCTGCTGTGCCCCTTTGGTGGCAGGAGTATGGGAGTACGGATCTGTTGGAAAAGCACCGTATACCTCAGGTGATTTGTGAGCTCCTATTCCCTCATTGATCTCGTGGTAATGCTCCATCAGGGCTTTGATAGTTGATTCGGAAGCTCCTTCCGAAACAGCACGTCTGCTGCATTCCATTACGGCCAATAACAATTTAGAGACCATATGCCAGTAGATAGAGCCCAATCCTTCGTATCCGAAAAAGGTACCGGATCTGCCGGTGAAGGATTTGTGATCAAAAACCTCTTCAAAAATGTCAAGTACCAGGCTTTTTTCGGCTTTAACCAAGGAGGCGTACTTGCTATCCTTAAGCTCCTCTAACACTTTATTGAGATCATTTGCGTTGTGAAAATTACCATTAAAATGGTATTTCCCACTGACGTCTTTTTCAACTATCTGACTATTTCCTGTCTCTAGGAGCTCTGTTAATAGTTTAGAGTCTTTTACCCTTTCGGCGGGGATGACATTTTTAACCATGAATCCCGGTAACTGCTTATCAGGATAAAGGATATAACTGTTTTGATCCTTTCGGTAGAGAGCGCTCTTCCTCAGGCTATTGAGAAGCTTAAGTACTTCATCAGCTTTGAGGTAACCGGCACTGAGTACTGCAACCTGTCCTTCGAGCATTACACTCAAGTAGTCTACAGCAGTACCTTTTCCTGGTCTGATGCTGATCAGATTGTAGGAGTGATATAAATCGTCTTCTCTTTTGTTTGCGTCAATGGAATGCTCAAGGAATGGCAAAATAGTATCTGCAAATCGAATCAGTTCTGCTTTAGAAAGACTTACTTTCTTCCCACTAAAACCTGAATTATAGATCTGTTCGCGGTATTTACTACCAGAAGTTCCCAAACTTTCCATAATCTGTAATCGCTCTCCATCGGTGAAGGTCCTTTTAAGTCCGGCTTTGTGAGCTTCCAGTGTCTGAACCACAGACTTCATAAATTCTGAGATCTCTGAGGAAACTTTCACCTCATCCGCATCATTCGTTTCGACAATCTCTCTGAACTTCACTAAAAATCGTCTCAAGTAATAGAGTGTCACCATGGATACCCCGTTTCCTACCAACGCATTGTTGGCATCATTCCATTCGGGGCGTTGCGTATTTAGCCATATACCGGCCTCCGGGATAAAGTTCGAGCACTTGGCAAGGACTGTTGCCAAGAGTTTTTCTGCCAGATTAACGTGGATGATTTGATGATCCTGCCCGGTTAAGAGAGCGCCATCGGCCCCGATTTTATCCCTGGCTTCATTGATTATATGGTCTAATTCATTATCGAAATCTATGGTGTCCTTTGGGTTAGCTACAATCTCCTGATACCCCTTTATTTTGTAGGGTACATTGGCGTAAACAAAAAGATCTCTGTCCCAATAGTCACTGAGCCTAGAAGGATAGTAGTCTTCAATAAATTCGAGGAATTTTAAAAGGTAAATGATCTGATGGTCTCCCCAGTAACCAATGTACGACCAGGGGTCATCAGGCTCAATAGTTTCCCAGTCGAACCCGCTCTTGGTTACCCTGTAAGGATTATAGCCGTCAAAGGTAGAGGCGTTGAGAAATTTGTGGATCATCCCGTCGATAAAATCGGGATATGAATGTGCAAGTGCCTCCCAGTTCTGGAAAATATCCCGCCAATTTCCCTCATAATCCAGGATCTTCGACCCATCTATTTCACTGCGTGTATTGATCGAAAATCTATTCCACGGTCTACTTGGGTCTCCATGCCTCCTGCTGAATTTTAGTGGAAGATACTCAAGGCAGAGACGCTGAAAATCGGCATCTCCACTTTTATGAGCCAGCTTCCGTAAGTTTTTTACATCAAAAATCTCAGGCAGTTGCTGTAATTCCACGGAAAAAGAATCAAAGACCTCTTTGTTCGCCTTTTGCAGGTAAGTGTTAAAATCTTTTCGCTCAACCCGGTAATCAGAGTCGAAAATACCGCCTCTCATGATATTGTAGAGTACGTTTGCGTAATGTCTTGAGGTTTGCAGAATATCCCGACTGCACTGAAAACCATCTGCAGCCCCGGCTAATTGCTTGAGCTTTTTCGTTCCGGCTTCTATATCTTTCAATACTTCTTCTTTCAGAGCTTTCTGATTCTCCAATTTTTTGTTTAGCGCTGCCACATCACTGGCGTTTTGGTTGACATTGGCAACGATCATCCATTCCAGTTTTTCATTGGGTTTGATGGTAGTTTGACAGCCGGTAAAATACGCTCCTTTTTCTGCTTTGATATCAGTTTCTTGATTGGGATCCTTGCCCTTTCTGAATGCCTCTAACTGCAGAGAAGACAGTAGATAAGTAGCCTTTGACATACCCAAAGACCAGGCGACATTTGCCTTGAGGGCTTCACTGGGTTCAGCCTTATCCACGATTATTGCGCTTAGGGCATAAATACCAAGACCGGTCTTTGAAATTAATTCGCTTCTTTTATAGGCATCAACGAGGTTGCTACGCGTATTTTGCATTTCCGTAGTTACGCCATGGGGTACAATATTTTGAATTCCATCGAGTAGTGCAACATCCACTTCAGAATCCTTGGTGTTTTCCAGGCTAGCCCTTTTAACAAATCCGTATACGTTACTGGAGTTCCACTGATACCGGAAAATAAGGCTGAGATCTTCGTTGATCTCTTCAAAAACAACCTTATTACCAAAGGTATTCTTATAGAGGTTCCTCGTGATCTTATATACGTCCTTATAACGATCGGAAAAAGGCTCCCATAGCAGATCTCCTTTTTCGGTTTTTATCCTCAGCAGGGTCTTGCTACCTGTAACCTCAATCGACTCAGTGATCTTATCATCAGTGTAATAAGGAAACAAGGCAAATTCACTGTTCTTCCTCCCTGCAGTAAGACCGCCATTGCTAGAAAGGAACATCCAGTGGTTTGAATCGCTTACAATACTCATAAAAAAGGGGCGCATGGCATCACTGTTGCTGATCTTGTAAAAGGTTTCATTCTCAATGACAAGCTGGCTGCCGTTTACTTTTTTATCTCCCTGATGTAAGACGTTATTTCCTACTCTAATCCCTTGATTCATGATATTATAATTTTATTCAATCTATTTTGATCTCGTTATCAACTTTTCCAAGCCTTTAAGTTACAATAAAAGGTATATTGGCAGTTGCTGCCTTGTTATCACCATCCACGGCGTAAACAAATAACCGAAAGTGTCCTGCATCGGGCACACTAAGTACTACTTCATTGTCTCCTAGCTCCTTTATGGCTCCCTTGATCAGCTCTGGCTTTTCCTCGGGATCTCCGCCCTCTTTCAGATCTGTACTTTCCGGTAAAACTTCCCAGCGAAAATCTATTGATTTATTGGCTACTACCGCCAGCATTATTTTTGAATTATAGGACTTATTTCTCTTCAGTCTGATATCTTCTTCCGCAGATTTTCCGTCAAGTACAAAGGAAATAATCCTTGGCGCCCTGTTTTCGGGCCATTCGCCATTCCACAAAAAGTGCATCACATCCACTACCTCAGTCTCTTCTCCACTTTCCAGGTGCATTCCGTACCAGGTTGGTGTACGTTCCTGTTTATCACCCCATAAAAAGACAAAGGACCCGACACATTGTTCAGGATCTGATGCTATGGCAGTTTTATATCGCTCGAGATATTTCCCTGCTTTTTCTGTGCTATTCTCCTCAATAGGTGCACCCCATGAAGTTTGAGGCACTTCCCAATGTCCTGTGGCTCCCCATTCAGAAACTACATAGGCCCCGGTATAACCGAACTTCTTTACCAGTCTTGGCAAAATAGGAAGATTTCCATAAAGTTGGAAGGAGAGTAAATCCAGATCCGGACATCGCTCTTTGATATGCTTTAATTCCTTTTTAAATATACCCGATAAACTGGTAGTTGTGAGATGATTAGGGTCTGTCTTGTGTATCATTTCCGAAATTTCATTTACCGCATCCCAAACTTTGGGGTTGGTATACTTCAGATTCAATTCATTTCCAATTCCCCACATCAAAAGAGCCGGATGATCTTTTAACTCCTCTACCTCCTTCATTACACGCTCTAATTGCTGCTGCACCTGTGCACTATCGTCGTAGTCGAAACCATGACGTTCCCTTCCGATCTCTATCCCCATACATACCATGAGACCGTATTTATGAGCCTCGTCAAGAATTTCTATAGCTGATCGCTGCCCATTATCGGTGCGCCATGTACGAAATGAATTTCCTCCGTGTTCTGCCAGCGATCTGATATTCCCAAATTCTAAGCCTGCCCCGCGAATAAAAAAGGGGTGTTTATTCACCATGAGTTGAAAAGAACCTTGGGATTCTACAAGTTCAACCTTTGCCGGACTTACTTCACTAAAGGTATGTAATGCTTTAATTGATTTCATTGAATCGCTGAGTTGAATTTTATATTTCGGATTCTCAAATGAGATCTAATTTCTAATCAGCAACTCTTCTACTTCTTCCAGTGTTCTGCCCTTAGTTTCAATTACAAATCTATAGACAAAGAGAATCGCACAAAAAGATAGAAGGGCATAGATCGCAAAGGTAGTCGTAGGTCCGAGATTGGACAATTCCCAGGGAAAGACCTGTGTTACCGTGAAACTAACCAGGGAGTTAAAAAATCCTACTACAGAAATTGCAATCCCTTTAATCTTACTCGGAAATATCTCCGAGATCAGTGTCCACATGACCGGACCCAGGGAAATGGCAAAGGAGGCCACATAGAGCAATATCGCTATGAGGACCAAAGTTGCATTGATCTGTATGAAATTCGTGATCTCATTCCTTTTAAAAACCAGGAATTTGTCTTCTTCCAGTCGTTGCTGTACCGCTTCAAAGAGTGCAGCCTGACTATCGTAACTACTTCCTTCCAAATCAGCCAAAGCAGATTTAACATCCTGATCACTAACTTTATTCAGCGTAGTTTCGTTAAAATCGTAAGTGGCACTATTGAAGGCATAGGTTGCCATCAAGAGGGCAATGGTCATACAAGTGGTTCCGATAAGCAACAAGGGTTTTCTTCCCAGTTTATCAATAAGCCATATGGCCACCAGAGTGAAAACCAAATTGGTGAGCCCAACCACGATTGCCTGTAAAAAAGAAGAATCGGTACTCCCACCTGCTTGCTCAAATATCGTAGGGGCGTAGTAGAAAATAGCGTTGATTCCTGTGATCTGCTGGAAAAATGCTATTCCGAGAGCAATGATCATGATCGTTGCGTACTTGCTGCTGAGAATATCCGCGAGCTTTCCTTTTTCTTCTTTCTTATCAACGCCTCGTTGAATCTCCTGAATAGTTAATTCTGCGTATTCCTCTCCTCCAATCTTAGCTAATATCTTTCGGGCCAATTCAATCTTATTCAACTTCTGTATAAGCCATCTGGGGCTTTTTGGAACGGTCCATAAACTGATAAAATAGATAAGTGCCGGAATTGCCTCAACTCCCAACATCCATCTCCAGCTTTCCCCTTCGATATTGATAAGAAAGTAATTGGAGAAATAGGCCACTGAGATCCCAATGACAATATTCAGTTGATTAAAAGAAACCAGGCTGCCCCTTAATTTGGGAGGGGCGATCTCGGCGATATAGATAGGCGCAATCAGGATAGCACCGCCAATCCCGATTCCACCAATTATTCTTGCGATTATAAACTCTGTATATCCCGTAGCGAGTGCAGACCAGCTCGCAGAAATGGTAAATAGAGCTGCTACGACTATCAGCGTGTTTTTCCTACCGAACTTGTCAGCCACCGGCCCGGCCATCAGGTTTCCGGCCATTGCCCCAAAAACCACACAGCCTACAGAGAACCCTAGCATCCATTCAGTCATCTCAAAATAAAGGGTAATTCCCTTTACTGCCCCAGAGATCACTGCGCTGTCAAATCCCAGAAGAAAACCGCCCAAAGCAACAATTAAGCTGATTAGGATAGTATAGGATTTATTCATCTTAACTACTGCGCTCGGCTGCTCCATGGTCTTCAATTATTGGTTAGTTTTTTGAAATGGCATTTCTAGGCGTTATTTTCAAATGATAGATAAATCGGATCAAATAATCCGTAGCAATCCCCATCTTTCTTGCAATGAAGGTCAGACTCTTGAGGTTATAGAGTTGCCAATGAACTCAGAATTTAAGTTTCTCATCTTTGTCCCAAAGACCCCAGAAGGCACCCACATCTCCTTCGGCTCCTACTTTCCAGGATTCATCAAAAGAGGAGAAATAAAAGACCTCAATATTATCTTCCTCAGCCCATTTCTGAGTATTCATAAAATACTTTAGGGCATTTTCGTAAGAGGGATATGCCCCTTCCAGATTCGTGCCCTGAAATGGCCATCCCGTTTCAGAAATGATGACCTTTTTTCCGTTCGCTGCTCTCAGAGCCCTCTGGTACATGTCTTTCATATACAACAAGGAATAATCAAGGTCACATCCCTCCCAGAACGGGTAGCAATTGGCGAGAACTATATCACATGCCTCGGTTATTCTCGGGCGTTCTGCAAATTCGTAGTAGGCGTCTACGTAACCCACCGGAATATCCTTAGGAATGGACTTCTTAACATGGTCCAGTTTTTCGAGCAACTCGTCTTCGGTAAGATCTCCCCTTAACATTACTTCATTTCCTACCGCTGCAATATCAACATATCCTTCATTGGCAAGTGTAATAAGGTTTTCTACTTCCTGGGCATTGATCTCAGGATCGTCTCCCAGCCAGGCGCCCACCATGGATTTAATCCCAAACTCGCGTGCAATCTTCGGAATGAGCTCATTGCCTTCCGTACAAGAGAATGATCTTATCCATTTCGTGTACGGCTGAATAATTTCCATCCTCCTTCTGATCTGATCTTCTCCGATCTGATCGCCCGGGTTTTGTCCTTCCATGTAAGGGCTAAAGCAAAGACCATGCATACCTGCATCCAGGACCTTTTTACAGAGTTTTTGAAGTTGCTTGGTAGTTTTTCCGTTATAATCAAGGGCAGCCAGTGCCAAATATTTCTCTTTTCTACTCGATGACATATCTTTTAATTCTTAAAAATCTATTTGTTTCTAATTAACCTGTTAAAGTTCTCCTCTGCGTTCTTCTAATTCAGCTTTAATTTCCCGTGCTTTTTGCTCTGTGAGATCATATTTCCACATTACCCATACAGCAAGGGCTGCAGTAAGTGAGGGAATTATTATATCAGCGATCCTGAGCCTGTTCATAGTTTCAAGGCTTTGTTCTGTAATATTGGGATCGAAGCCGACGATCTTTAAAATTAGTCCGCCCAAAACAAGTGCAATTGCCTGTCCCAGTTTTACCATCCACCAGTAGATGGCACCAAAGGTCCCTTCTTTCCGTGGCATCCCGTTCTCCAATTCATCCAAATCGCAAACATCTGCTGTCATCGACATCATAAGGGTAAATAGACCTCCCATACCAAAAGCAAAAAGTGGAATTGGCACAAAGATCAACCAAGGGATTTCACTCCCTGGATCAATACTAAACCAGGACATCCCAATGCTGTCTAAAAATGGATTCAAAGACTCGAAGATAGAACCTACCCCGGAAGTCATGCTACTACCCAACCATGTATCGTTAAACTTTTGGTTCAGTTCGATATCAAAACCCCACCATTTTAGCAAATAACCTACAATGGAGAGAATGGTGGATATGATAAAGGCCTTTTTCTTTCCCCATCTGTCAGACATTTTTGAAATAATAGGGATCACCAAAAAGGCGGTTATCATGGCATTTATGGTATTAAACCATGCAGGCCATGTACCTGCCAGCTCATAACTGCCGCTGTAAATATAAAACACAATAATGAACACCCCAAAGGCGGCTACAAGTTGAAATCCGTTAAAGACCAGGAACGTTGCTCCACATAACTTCATAAAGGGTTTGTTTTTGGAGACCTGTACTATTCCTGCGAACAGATCTTTCATATTTGAAGCAAGTGTTTTAAAATTTATTTCTTTTCTGTTCTTCATATTTGAGGAATCAATACCCCGGCAAAACAAGGCGGGCAGAATTCCAAAAACCACGCACATCACCCCCACAATCAGGGCCATGGTTCGGACACCCTCCGTTTGCGTATTAAAGGTGTCTGAATCAGGGATGATTACATATAACCACGGAACAATCATCCATGCAATCTGCCCCATACTATTGGCGAAACTCATCAATCTGGTCCTCTCATTATAGTCGGATGTCATTTCATATCCCAATCCAACCAGGGGAGTTGCGAACATTGTATTTCCCACAAGGAAAAGGATTTGCAGGACCATCACATGCCAGATAATATAAGATTGCGAAGCATTGTCGTCGAGCTGCCACATTAAAAAGAACAACACCCCACTGATTAAGGCACCCAGAAAAATATAGGGTCTTCTACGTCCCCATCTGGATTTGGTATTGTCTGATATGAAACCCATTATAGGGTCCGTAATGGCATCGAATATTCTGGGTAAACCTCCCAATAGTCCGGCCCATAGAGGATCAACTCCCCAAGCCGTCAGGAGAAAGAATTGAATAAAAACACCAAGGGTGCCCGGCAGGATATTTAAAATAAAATGACCGGCCCCGAAGGCGGCCTTTTGTCCAACAGGAACCCTGTCCTTCGCGGCAGTTTTTATAGTCGACATATGAATTGGTTTTAGTTAGTTTATTATTTTATAATAATCGTCTGTATCGCCTGAGCATCAATGCTAAGCATTTGAGTACTCTCCCCCAAGGAAAGTCCAAAATTCTTCGCTTCCATTCCCTGGTTTAATGCAACAACAACGATTGATCCGTCAGGATTCTTTGCAGCTGTGACCAAGAGGGTATCATCAGGATTTTCAAATCCAATGCGCATTGCTCCGGGCCTGATATATTTGCTGAAATGCTTAAGCGTATAATAGATGGGTGTAAAATAGACCTCATCTTTTTCCGGATCTACGATCACAGGAGCCACACACCAGTTCTCAAACCAGTTGGGACCGCCCTGAGTATCGAGCACCATATTCCAATCAATCCATCCGTCAACCCAATTGTTCATGCAACCAATGATATCACGTGCATAGCGATACACCGGGGCATATTTGGATGCAGGGGTTTGTCCTTTTCCGGAGCCCAATCCCACCCCCAGTCTGTAGCTTCCTTTGACCAATACCATTTATCGTCGCGCCATTTAGGCACTTCAGCATCTACGCAAGCCTCTGATTGTATCAGGTATTTATCAGGAGCTTTATTATGCGCATACTGCAGGGCTTTTGGAAAAACCTCATAAGTACTGGCATACCAATGTATAGCAGTCCCATCAAAATATTTAGAAGTCTCTTTATCCCTGAACATTTCGTCTACCCATTCTTCCAGATGTTCACGATTCTGATCGTAACCTAAGATCTTTACCTCATGGCCATCTTTCTCCAACTGCGGACCGAGGTGATCCTTTACAAACTGGGTCATCTCCTCGGGTGTAAAATGCATACTCTCCCAGTTGCTATCGTTTCCAAGAGGCTCGTTTTCAACAGTAAACCCCAGATATCTATTCCTTCTGCTTTGTAAGCCTCCAGGTATTTGGAGAAAAACAAGGCCCATGTGTCTTTGTATTCAGGTAATAATTTCCCGCCCCGCCAGTCGTTGTTGTCTTTCATCCACGGCGGTGCTGTCCAGGGTGATGCCAAAATTTTAAAACCATCCGTTGAGACGGCCATCGCCTCTTTGATAAATGGAATGATATCATCCCTGTCTTCCGCTATGGAAAAACTTTCAAGTTCCATATCTCCTTCTACAGGGGCATAGGAATAATTACTCAGGGAGAAGTCGCAGCTGTTCATATGAGTACGGGTAAGGGAGTATCTCGCTCCGTCATCTCCAAAATAAGCTTCGATAATTTTTTCTTTATTTTCCGGACTAAGAGCATTGAGTAGTGAAGCAGAAGCTTCTGTAAAAGAGCCGCCAAATCCGGTTATCTTCTGGAATTGTTGTTCTGGCAACAACTTGATCACCGAAGCTTCTTTTTCCACATTAAATTCGGTCACAGAACTCCAGTTTTTACCTGCAGCGGATGTTTCGTATACTTCAAGGTCTAACTTCTGTTCTACGGAACAAGAACTGATTAGCAAGCTAATGATCAAAATGTATTGTATTTGGTTAATCTGTTTCATTTAAATAGTGTTCAAATACTCAGAGAATCAGGCTGATTTTATGGCCTGTGCTTTATTTCTAATCTGCGGGAGGAGGAACTAAAACTTCCTCCATCATTTCCGATTCATTACCGTCAAATGTTTTGGTAATGGGATTACCATTTCTTGTTAGACCTTCAAAAACTCCCTGGTCCACTAAATCCCATAAAGCGTATTTCGCTTGTCCATCGACCTTTATCAGGCCAAAATGATTTTCTGATCCTTTTGAATTGTGTGCATCTTTCCAGGGCTCATCGAAGGCCTCAAAATAAAAACATGATATTCCCTCTGCATTAGTCCACTCTCTCATTTGTTGATAATATGCAGCTTCCTTGTATTCATCCGTGGCCATTGAACCTTTCGGGCCGTAATGTCCATCCGAAATAGTAGCCCAACCGGTTTCTCCGATATGAACGGGCTTATTTACCCCCAGGCTTTTCATGTAATCAGTTACTGCCTTGTACTGATTTTTTGCAAAGTCTACAGCACGAGCCATGGCAGCATCAATTTTATCCATATCGGATAGTTCAGCCTCTTCGGCCGGTACCCTCCAGAATTCAGGGTTGTAGTGGGTATTGTGATAAGGATAGGTATGCATAGAGATGTAATCCACGGCTTTGATCAGTTTTTCCAGATCCTCAGTATGATAGCTATCTTCCCCTCCGCCCCAGGAAGCAAAATCGTCAGAACTAGTGATCCAGAGATCCTTGGATAATTTACCTGACTTTTTTAAGTCCTGCAGGTGATTTACCCACTTTAGGATGACCGAGGGTTGAACATAATAACTTGTAGCCCATCTGATCATAGCCTCATTACCCACCGCCAGAACCTTGACGATTTCAGGATATTGATTGGCCAATTTGACCGCAGTTTCAATTTCCTTTGTATTTCTTTCGCTTTCTGCATTGTGATCCGGTTCCAATTCAGTGAAAGCATTCTTGCAATCGATCCACGCCCCGAGCATTACATACATTTCGAATTCAGGATCTTCTTTCTTCATATCCTCAATCGCCCTTAACAGGTTAGAAGCCTGAGCCAGATGCACATTATAAGTTCGAACAATCCTGACACCCATGGCATGCAAAATCTTCATGTCATCTTTAAGTTCATCCAGAGTGGGTTGATTGTCACGAGTATTGGTTCTGTATCCGCCATATGAGATGGCCAAATAATCCGGGTTTCCTAAAATTTCTTTAGCAGTCACGTTGTCTACGGTTTGGGGTTGTTCTGATTCTGTATTATTTTTTGTTTCCTTACAGGCCACACCCATCGCCAGGACAAGAATAGCAAGTGTATATTTTATTAAGGACCTCATGATATTAAATTAAGTTTTTATTCTGTCTGCTTTACTCTTGCTCATCGCCCACCAAATATCATTTAGTATTCCAGACCATGTCCAAAGGGAAAAAGAGGTGTAATGGAATCATCCCAAAAATTGGGGCCGTATTTTCCCCTGTAATCTTCCACAGCTGCAGGCCATGAATGGGGCAATTTACCTTTAAAATTATAATCTCCAAAAAGAACCTCAGCTATCCCATCTCCTTCAGAACCCGGCAACCAGGCAGCGACATAGGCATCAGCTTGTTCTATTTCCCCTGAAACGACCAATGGACGTCCCGAAATTAGCAATACTACGGTCTTTATTCCCTTTTTCGCATAAGTATTCAGATAACTTTTATGTTGTTCAGAAAGATATAACTGATAGGCATCAATTTCTCCTCCTATATCCCCGAACAATTCCGCATAAGGAGTTTCTCCTATCACAACTATGGCAACATCGGCATCATCGTGATTAGCTGTAGCATCAATATCATAAACCACTTCTCCCTTTGCCATCTTCTTGATTCCTTCCAAAATGGTGGTTGATCCCGTATAGTTTTCTGATGAACCCTGCCAGTGAATAGTCCAGCCTCCGGATTGTAATCCGGCATTGTTTGCATGTTCTCCAACAACCACGATCTTATTCAAAGATTTATCTAATGGTAGGGTATTGTCTTTGTTCTTTAGTAATACCAAGGATTCTCTCACCGCCTGTCTTGCCACATCCCTGTATTCAGAGCAACCAATTTTACCAATTAAAGTTGCATCTGGAAAAGGATTTTCAAACACCCCAAGGCGCAGTTTCTGACGCAATATTCTGCGAACTGCATCATCAATTCGCGTCTGCGATACCTGTCCGTTTTCCACGCCTGCTTTAAGACCTTCCCTAAACAAGTCGTAGTCACCATCTACTGCCATTACCATGTCTATCCCGGCATTGATGATCTCGTTTTCTCCAAAACGCGAATATCCTTTCCAGTCTGAAACAACGATACCATCGAATCCCATGGATTCTTTCAGAACTTCAGTTATCCAATATTTGTGGGCATGCATTGGTAATCCGGACATACTATTAAAAGAAGCCATTACGGCACCTACGCCTTCATCTACGGCTACCTTGTAGGGAGGCAAAAGACGGTCTTTAACTTCTTGAATACTCAATGAACAATCTCCACCTTCCACCCCATTATCAGTAGCACCATCTCCAATAAAGTGTTTGGCAGTTGCCATGATCGAATTTTTATTTAACTCGCTTCCCTGATGCCCTTTAACAGAAGCCCTTGTCAAAATTTCAGTTAATTCAGTACTTTCTGAAAACGCTTCATAGACCCTCCCCCACTTTTCATTGCATGGTATGGCTACACAAGGTGAAAACACCCAATTGAATCCTGTCGCTTTGGATTCAAGGGCGGTAATCTTAGCTGCTTTTTCTACAAGTTCTTTATTTTGAGTTGCGCCCAAACCAATATTATGAGGGAAAATTGTGGCTCCCTCATAGGTGTTCTGACCGTGTACCGCATCTACTCCAAAAAGCAGGGGGATACCCAGCCTTGATGACAAAGCTTTTTCTTGTAAGGATGTAAAAGCAGCCTGCCATTCTTTGGCGTCATTTCCTGGCAAAGGCCCTTCGGTGTGAATAATTGAGCCAATGGCTCCGCTAGAAATGGCATCTTCGGGGATCTCCTCAAAATGCCGGACCTGAGTCATCTGACCAATTTTCTCATCCAGGGTCATTTGATTTAACAGAGAATCAACCCTTTTTTCAATTTCTTGATCGGCAATCATTTAGTATTCCCTTAGTTGGTTTGTTGCGATTAAAAGGCGCAAAAACTTATGATCGAAAGAGCGACCTTTTGTAAATGGGGTGAAAATTAACCGGCCAACAGCAGAACATATATCTGCTGTTGACTGGTTTACTCCTTTTTTATGGATTAAGTGTTACACTAACATTATCAATGTTCGCTGATACGCTACATCCGGCATCTCCCCCACACACTGCTTCAATCAGGAAGGAGATTCCTTCCGATACATCTGTCCCACCGGGGATGGTAAAAGTACCGGTAAAAGTTGTCCAACTACCTGAAAGGGTTGGTGCTGGACTAAATACGTGTGTAAACGACGCTCCTGACGCTCCTTCTCCGAAGAGAATGACGTTGAAAACTGCTCCAGGCTGTACTACAGAACCTATATGGTCAAATTGTACCTGAACAACATCCGTAGCCGCAACAGTACCGGCACCTATTCTTTCCTGTTTTAGGGCTGGATTACTGGGTCCGCCTGTGGCAAGTCTTCCAGACCAGGTTCCTCCGTTGTTAATGGTATTATCGAAGGCAGCAGTACCCCCATTCTGAAATAGTAACCAGGGATTTGCAACTCCGGATTCAAAATCACCATCAGCAGCCAGATTACCACCTGCACCACCGCCGGTGGTTTCATTGCTGCACAACCTTACGTTGTCGAACTGTATCGTCCAGTCAGCGCTTCCGTCACCTGCTGTACCATTATCCATGATCAGGGTGATGGCCGTAACTGAGCCTATATTTCCGGCTACAGCACTGAAGTCATAGGTGATCGTCTC
The DNA here is from genome assembly GCF_004139715.1 of Muriicola soli. Classification (GTDB taxonomy): domain Bacteria; phylum Bacteroidota; class Bacteroidia; order Flavobacteriales; family Flavobacteriaceae; genus Muriicola; species Muriicola soli. The sequence continues at coordinate 2,072,959 of NZ_CP035544.1, forward strand.
CCAGCCTGTTCCTGAGGTTGGAATGATCTGCTCTATATTCAGCCCTTCCAACTTGAACAATAACTGTCTTACCGCTTGGGAGGACACGTCAATGGAGAATACCCCGGCGTTGAAATCAATATCGGGATCCACTTCCATGGTAATACCTGCAAATACCTCGCCGGCATTCTTCACGTACTGGGCTACCTTCGCACTCGTGTTTACTGAAGTGTCGGGGTTGTCAATAATAGTACCAACACCACCTCCGAAGTTATTGAAGATGCTGTCATCAGCAGTCTCAAAATCGTTGACCAGATCGCCTCCGCAGTCTTCTAAGGAACCACCGCCGGTGGTTTCATTGCTGCACAACCTTACGTTGTCGAACTGTATCGTCCAGTCAGCGCTTCCGTCACCTGCTGTACCATTATCCATGATCAGGGTGATGGCCGTAACTGAGCCTATATTTCCGGCTACAGCACTGAAGTCATAGGTGATCGTCTCCCAGCCTGTTCCTGAGGTTGGAATGATCTGCTCTATATTCAGCCCTTCCAACTTGAACAATAACTGTCTTACCGCTTGGGAGGACACGTCAATGGAGAACACCCCGGCGTTGAAATCAATATCGGGATCCACTTCCATGGTAATACCTGCAAATACCTCGCCGGCATTCTTCACGTACTGGGCTACCTTCGCACTCGTGTTTACTGAAGTGTCGGGGTTGTCAATAATAGTACCAACACCACCTCCGAAGTTATTGAAGATGCTGTCATCAGCAGTCTCAAAATCGTTGACCAGATCGCCTCCGCAATCTTCTAAGGAACCACCGCCGGTGGTTTCATTGCTACACAACCTTACGTTGTCGAACTGTATCGTCCAGTCAGCGCTTCCGTCACCTGCTGTACCATTATCCATGATCAGCGTGATGGCCGTAACTGAGCCTATATTTCCGGCTACAGCACTGAAGTCATAGGTGATCGTCTCCCAGCCTGTTCCTGAGGTTGGAATGATCTGCTCTATATTCAGCCCTTCCAACTTGAACAATAACTGTCTTACCGCTTGGGAGGACACGTCAATGGAGAATACCCCGGCGTTGAAATCAATATCGGGATCCACTTCCATGGTAATACCTGCAAATACCTCGCCGGCATTCTTCACGTACTGGGCTACCTTCGCACTCGTGTTTACTGAAGTGTCGGGGTTGTCAATAATAGTACCAACACCACCTCCGAAGTTATTGAAGATGCTGTCATCAGCAGTCTCAAAATCGTTGACCAGATCGCCTCCGCAGTCTTCTAAGGAACCACCGCCGGTGGTTTCATTGCTGCACAACCTTACGTTGTCGAACTGTATCGTCCAGTCAGCGCTTCCGTCACCTGCTGTACCATTATCCATGATCAGGGTGATGGCCGTAACTGAGCCTATATTTCCGGCTACAGCACTGAAGTCATAGGTGATCGTCTCCCAGCCTGTTCCTGAGGTTGGAATGATCTGCTCTATATTCAGCCCTTCCAACTTGAACAATAACTGTCTTACCGCTTGGGAGGACACGTCAATGGAGAACACCCCGGCGTTGAAATCAATATCGGGATCCACTTCCATGGTAATACCTGCAAATACCTCGCCGGCATTCTTCACGTACTGGGCTACCTTCGCACTCGTGTTTACTGAAGTGTCGGGGTTGTCAATAATAGTACCAACACCACCTCCGAAGTTATTGAAGATGCTGTCATCAGCAGTCTCAAAATCGTTGACCAGATCGCCTCCGCAATCTTCTATGGAACCGCCGCCTCCGGAAGGTGCGTTTAAAGTTAGGTCATCAAAGTAATAGGTAGCTCCATTGTCAATGGGACTATCTGACTGATCATTATCCGGTTTTATAACCAATTGGTTGTAGGCCGTTGGAGCCGCCGGTAGGTTAGTAAATATGAATTCTACCTCTGTCCATTCATTGGCATTCGGCACGGTTGCATAAACCGGGGATGGATTTCCTATACTCCCGTCATTGGGATCGGCTAAAAGTTCAAATCTGAAAATCGCGTTGGCCTTAGTGGAATAAATTTTAATCTTGAAAACATTGTCGGTAGTCAAATCAAAATTACTCGCAAAGGTATTTTGTATTCCGGCAAAAAAGCTTGATCCTGTGGGCTTATCAACCTGCAGAACAAAGTCTGAAGTATTTATGCCCGTTTTAGATGGATTTTCTGTAAGCTCTGAGGTAATTCCATCTCCAAAATTCGCGGAAGACAAGAATGTTTCACAGCCTTCGAAATCTACAGGCAGAGCCGTAGCCGCAATAAGCGTTTCACTACAACCGTTAGTCCCTCCAGTATCTCCCCCACTATTGAGGGCGAAATCATCAATGTAATAAGTTGCACCGCTATCGGTGGTTATATCAAAGAACAATACGATTTTATCGTATTTACCACTTTCGGTGTCCGGGAAATCAAATGTAAGTTCTTCCCAGGCATTTCCTGTAGCCGTTACCGCACCAACTTCAGTGTTGATTCCGGCATCAGTTTTATCTTCCAACTTTAACAACACATTTGTGCCTGCTGCAGGTGCCCAGACTTTTAGTTTGAAACCATCATTTGTAGTGAAATCAAATTTGGAATCAAATTCTATCTGATTATTTGCAAAAGGAAGGGAGGCATCTCTTACGATCTCACCTACTTTACAGGACGGATTCACAGCGTTATCCGTATCCGGGTTGTCGATATATGAATACGCAGCTCCATCTTCAATAATAGCACTGCCCGGATCTGTCAGGAATGTCAGATTGAAATCTGATGCGTCGAGAGATTGTGCAGTTTCAGCAGTACAATCTCCGCCACCTCCGGCACCTTCTCCGTATATGGCAAAGTCGTCGATATAATAAGTAGCTCCGCTATCCGTGTTGATATCAAAGAACAATACAATTTTATCATACTTACCACTTTCAGTGTCCGGGAAATCAAATGTTAATTCTTCCCAGGCATTACCAGAAGCCGTAACTGCAGCTACTTCGGTGTTGATTCCCGAATCAGTCTTATCTTCCAGTTTCAATAGTACATTCGTTCCTGCAACAGGGGCCCAAACCTTGAGTTTGAAGCCAGAATTGGTTGTAAAATCGAATTTAGAATCAAACTCGATCTGGTTATTGGCAAAAGGCAGAGATGCATCTCTTACGATCTCACCTATTTTACAGGATTCATTTATAGCGTTGTCTGTGTCAGGGTTGTCAATTACTGAAAAAGCAGCACCATCCTCGACAATTGCACTTCCCGGATCGGTCTGGAAAGTAAGATTAAAATCTGCTGCATCCAGGGACTGACTGGTTTCTTCAGTACAATCACCGCCGCCGCCGCCAACTTGAGTAATGGTCACACTAACTTGATCCTGAGAACTATCTGATGCTCCGGCTAAATTAACGGCTCGTAGTGTAACCGTGTAAGTGCCAGATTCTGCGTAGGTCTTAATAGGATTAATTTCCGTGGATGTAGAACCATCCCCAAAATCCCATTGATAACTGTCAGCTTCTTCTGAAATATTTAGAAAAGTAACCGTTCCAGTATCCTCGTTAATTGTGTAGGTAAAGGCCGATGTCACATCAGGAAAGATATTGGTGACATCTTCGCATCCTAAATAGATTATTGCAAGGACAAAAGCCGCAATAACCCTGGTTTTGTTGAGTACGTGTTTCATAGTTCTTTTTTTAATTAGTTTAGTCCGTTATATTCATAAACCCTCACATAGTCTACCAGCATGGTTTGAGGGAATACTGTTTCCGCATCTGGTGATCCGACGAAAGTACCACCTACGGCTACGTTCATCAGGATGTAAAAATCGTTATCAAAGACCCAGTCTGAACCTTCGGGAAGGTCTTCCGGTGTAATCTGATTATACAATACATCATCGACGTAAAAATTCACATAATCCGGACCCCATTCTATCCCGTAAATATGGAAGCCCGTATCAAGCCGATCGTTTTCAAAAATATATTCTTTAGAAATCGCCTCCCCTGCTGAATAACCGGGACCGTGAAGACTTCCTATCAATTTTGTGGGTTCCTGCCCCCTCATTTCCATTATGTCTATCTCACCTATAAAAGGCCATATCTCAGAAGGTGTTTCTTCAACACCCAACATCCAGAATGCCGGCCAGATACCCTTACCATAGGGAGTTCTTATTCGGGCTTCGAAACGACCATATGTCTGTTCAAACCTACCTTTGGTTATAAGCCTGGCCGAAGTGTAGTTAGAACCCTCAAAAGATTCCTGCCTTGCGGTAATGACTAAAACACCATTGTTGATGGTTACGTTTTCAGGCCGGTCTGTATAGTATTGCAATTCATTATTTCCCCAACCGTTTTGTCCTGTTCCTATATCGTATCCCCATATTGAACTGTCCGGTGCTCCATCTACGTCAAATTCGTCCTGCATAGTCAGCTGATCAAAATTGACCACAGTCTGGGTATCGTCTGTTGCACAACCAGTGCCCACAAGGAGCAGACCGGATAGCATAAGACCGAAAAACGAACAGAATTTATTTCCGGAGTTTCGTAAATACCTATTTGGTATTATTTTATTTCTCATTTCTAATAGATTTATCTTATTCATTCTTTTTTCTTTTTTTTCAGATTACTCCGTGTAGAAATACATGTTGTCTACCAGCAATACGGAAATGGTCGCGTCTGAGATAAAAAATATCTGTGCGAGGTTGCTTCGGCTGGTCAAAGTGGTAAAATCGGATAAGGGAATATCCAGGCTGATCCACTCGCCACTAACCAGGTCAGAACTGTCTAAAGTAATCCTTGAACTGGAGTCATCACCACCGCCAAAGGCATCATTGGGGCCAAAATCACCTAGTTCAATGGCAATGAAATCGGCCGAATCTATAGCTTCGTCTATCCTGATATCGACATGAAAATGAGTCATGGCAGAAGCATCAACGGTTGGGTTTTTGAACTCAGTAGCCACAAAATTTAATTCTGTGTATTCTATGATGTTATTTCCATTTACGTCAATAGCTCCACCAAGGGTAGTCTGAAATGGTGCAAAGAATCCGTTGTAGAAATCTACCGGTACGTTGGCATAGGCATCGCTAAAAATAGAGATGACATTTGCGGGATCTCTGGCCGGCGGTGTTGGGGCAAAAACGAAGCCACCTGCAACGTCAAGAGACAAGGAGCCTTCAGCCCTCACACCTCCCAGAATAGCAGTAATTTCGGCTGTCCCTGTGCCTACCGGTGAAACAACACCCAATTCACTTACTCTGGCAACATCATTATCTGAAGATTGAAAATCAAAATAGGACGGTGCAACACTAACTGTTTGATTGATCCCTGAGGCCAAATTGAAGGTTTGAGTAAGGCCTGTTAAAGGGATATCAATATCCACAAATGCTGACTGATCCACATCTTGTCCGCCTAGAATAGCGGGTTGTGGCTGAGCAATGGTCCCCAGATTTTCAAAACGCAGCTCGTCTATCCAGAAGGTATACCCATCGCCATCTTCAGGCCCTTCTGCATACCAAAACAGGCCTTTTTCCCTCATCAATTTACTCGGGTCAGGAATTGGGATAATGTATTTGGTCCATCCGGTGCTAATTCGCAAATTTTGTTTGGTTACCAGGTATTTGTTTTCTCCGAAATCCTGCCCGAAGCCTATTTCATTAATGGTAGCTGCTTTTGTGGCTTTTGCCCAGAAAGTGAGGGCATCATAGCCAGAAAGGTCCCTGCCTCCCATATCCGGGAAGATGGCACCGGCAAAGGAGCCATCGGGATCCCCAACATTGGGAACATCAAATCTCATAGAAGATTCTCCCTTATACCTCGTTTCAGTATCCACACTAAAGGCATTGAGTTTGGAACCTGCGAAAGGCAGGTACTCCAAACCACCACTGAAGCCGTCTATAAAGATGTCCGAATTATTATTAAATGTCGCAAAATCTACCTCATTGGAAAACTCTCTTTCACATCCAGCTAATGCGAGGAAAAGGAAGCCGAGAAGCAGCGTACTAAATTGATATGTAAGATTTCTATTTTTCATATTCCTTTTTTTTACTGACCAATATTGATGTGTATATATGTTCTGATCTCCCATTCGTTTCCATTGCCAAAGCCAACCGGACTAATAAATGAATCGTCAGCAAATTCTGCGGCGTCATTAGGAGCATAACGGTTTGAAAACTCATTTAAACTTCGCCATGTACCCCTGATCCCTATTTGCGTGCTTGGCAGAATAAACCAGTCTGGTTTTCCCAGCGTCGTAGAAATATCAAGCATCAGCTGAACGGGAAATGTAAGGTTGAAATCACGATGGTAATCGAAAGGTCCCCAATCGTTGATCTTCCACATATGCTGTACCTTAACATTCTTGTAAATTAATCGGATATCACCACCAATTCGTTCAATAAGTCTTTCATCACTACCTCTGGCCTGATCGTTACCAAAATAAATATTTGCGATCATTCCTAAATCCGGATTTATCTTTGAAACTATTCGGGCGTGTGTCTCCCACAGATCCTGTGCAGGAACTGAATTCGGGAAGGCAAAGAGCGTCCTGTTTCCGAGGAAACCAATGGCCGCATCCATGGTTGTTGGAAGGTGCCTGAAGACGAAGCCAAAACTCGCTGCGAGTTTAGCATCCTCAGCTCTGTCGTTGTCCCACTGATACATCCATGTACCGGGCGTTGGATCTATAGTAAAAAGGATCTCACCTGCCACGGTCTCCCTGTTCGCCCGCACCACAAATGGATCATCGAGGATGTTTCTCAACCTTCCGGGGCCCTGAACATCATTGGGCATTGGTCCTACTATAGGTTTTTGCCACATGAAATTCGGAGCTATCTGAACATTACCGATGTTATAAGTGAATCCGGTTAAGAAGTTGGTCTGGTTACCACTACCGGTGTCCTTGAGTCTCCAGCCCGTAAATGTTTGTGTTTGATCGGCTCCACCTCCGGCGACAAGCCCTTGAACTGCTCCCTGGGCGTACCAGTTAAATTTACCTTTAGATAAGGTGATTTTTGCCTTAGCCCCCCAATTGTCCTCCTCGTTAACCTGGTCGGTATACACGATGTATTTTGAAGCTGCATCAGGGTTAGCAGGATCGTAATCCGGATTGTCCTCCGTAAATTGAAATTCTCTTCCGTTGAGCGGTTGCCCACCCCAGATCCCTCCAAGTTCCACTTCGAGATCACCAAATTCTCTGGCGAGATATAAGGTAGCCCTTCGTGTTCTCGGCATAGGTACTGCCAGGGAAGAAACAATCGTTCCGAAATTATCAACGTCCTCGTGGAAAACTCCGGTAACGTCAAATTTCCCTATTTTTTTACTATATTTCAAAAGGATAGCAGGGTTTGCTCCCCACCATAGTTGCGGGCCAAATGCGGCCTTGAATCCGTCGAGAAATCGCTTCCCATCTACTTCAAAACCACTGATCTCTCCATTATAGATGTCTAGATTTGGGCCGTAATTGGCTTCCGGATATAATCCAAAGAAATCACCCTCGTATCCCCAGTGATAGTGTCCTGTTCTATAGAATCCCTTGATATCAAAGTGTTTGGCTTTCCATTCGTATGAGGCGTTGTAGATCTGGACCCGATTGACATCAGAAAGAACGACATCTCCCTCATCAGTATTGACTACGACAGGACGTCCCCTGTTTTCATAAAAGATTTCATCTATCGGATTCCGCGCCACGTTCCCCAATATGTTCACATTTACATTAGCTTTCATGTTGGGCGCCGGATTTCCTTCTACTCCAACGAAATACGACTGCATAAAGTCGTATCCCAGTTCATTGGGATACACAGTTTCGTCCGGATCTGCATTTTGAGGTGTGGTTATCAAACTTCCCCCGGTATTAAAGGTGGTAAAACGTGCCTCCATTTTACTTACCCTGAGCATATTGGCTCTCTCTCCTACCAGGGCAGCTTTATCACCGCGTGCTTTGAGTACAGCGTCCATTAGGTTGATGTTATCAAAGTAATTCTCAATAAAATCAAGGGTCACGCCTTCTTCATAGGGGTTTAATTTATGTGCCTCCTGTAAAGCGTAATAGGCTGCACGGGGGTAAAGATCGTAGAGGCCTCGTGGATTGGTCTGTCCTTTGGCACAGATCCCGAACCACTCCTCATTCATATTATTTTCTCCCGGAGCGAGGTCGATAGCGTATCCCCCATTAGCCCAGGAAGCGTTATTGTCGTGAACATCGGCATTTTCCCTATCGTCAAAACCGTATTTCCACCAGCCATCACTGAACTGGAAGGTAAAACCTCCAATAGAATTTCCGGCCTTGCCCAAACCGGCGGCATTCTCATAGATTTCTTCCCAGTTGCCTACCATATAATAAGCCTGTGATTTTTGATCCTCGGCATTTTCAATAGCGTTGAAAGCATCAGCACCAAATTCTGTAAACATCAGTGGCATATTGAGCTTTTCCTTAACCACTTCGAACATATCTCCGAATGAAACTCCCCGGTAGGTATTAGTTCCGTAAATGTCCACATCTTTACACTCCTCTGCGATAATGTCTATAAAAAGGACGTCTCCATTACAGATGGCCACGGGATGGGAAGAATCCATTGACTTCATCAGCACTGCTGCTTCATTCATCAGTTTGTACATCGGACGCCCTCTGGATTCGCCAATAAATTGCTTTTCTTCTTCGTCATCCGGAAAATCTTCGGTTTCCGCTCCCTGCCAGAACAACCCGTAGTTATTTTCATTACCTAACAAGTACATCAGTAGTCCCGGGGTGTTTTTGTATTCCCGTACGAGATTCTCTACTTCAGTCATTAGAAATTCCTGAGTTCGCGGTTCAGAATAAATGGTTACCGGTGTCCATACCCCATCCAATGTTAAGCCGTACCTTCCGAAGGAGTGATTTAGCATGGTATAGATTCCGTAGTTTTCGTAGATATATTTTATCCATCTTGCAGGCACACCGGTATACTGACGAATGACATTGACCCCCATATTCCTTAAAAGGGACATCTCGGTGTCTAGTCCGGCTTTGATCACATCATCAGGCTTTTTCCAGAATTCGGCATCCACAGTATTCTTTCCAATTGGTATGTAATCCCAATTCATCCCGTTGATCATGAAGTCTTCTCCGTTGACAACTAATTTTGCGCCTTCCTGATTCTGAACAACTGTTACCTGATCAGCCTGGGCAAATATGCCTAAGGTGAATAAGAAAAGTAGTGCTCTCAATACAATGTTCTTCATAGTGCTATTTTGTTTAAGTTGAGCTATCGGTAAAAAAAGTCCTCCGATTGAGAATGGAGTCCCTGTATTTTTTGAGTTTTTAATTCTCGATGTTGAAAACAAAGTCAGTGGAATTCTGTTATTCCTCCCGGGATCAATAATCCTCACTTTGGTCAACCGTTAAACTTATCCCAATATATTGTCAAAGCCTTAAGATTTACCCCTACAATTAGTATACATCATAATTTAAGGGGGAGTAAAATATCAATTTGATAATGAATACCAAAAACATTAGGCTTAAAATCCTTTGATTTTAGTTAAAAAGACTGCCTAAATAGGGTATTGTATAGGTAATGTTGAGTTATGGAAAAGAAAATGTAGTGCTTACTACAGCGTAAGAATGTAATCGGTAAGGTTAGAATCGTGAGATAAATTCATTTTTTTGCGTAATCTATAACGTTTGATTTCTACACTTCTGGGTGAAATGTTAAGAAGAGGTGCTATTTCTTTGGATGATAAATTAAGTCGCAAATAAGCACATAATTTAATATCGTTCGGGGTGAGGTTAGGGTGGACTTTCTTCAATTTCTTAAGAAATTTTCTATCTGCTTGGTTAAACGCTTTCATAAACATTTCCCAGTCATCGTTTCTGGTGATACTTTTATCGATGATTTTCACAATCTGATGTACCGAAGTAAGCTGTTCTTCCTCAGTGCTAAGCAATTGTTCCTTTACTCTGGATAGAAGTTCATTCTTTCTTATTATACTCAATGTTGATGCAGCTAATTCATTATTCTTGTTTTTAAATTTTTTCTTCAGTTGCTTGTTCTTCAGCCTTATGATCTCTTTTTCATTCTGGGCCTTAGCCAAGGCCAGTTCTCTTTTGTTTTCGGCAATGATCGCCTGTTGATGCCCCCTGTAATATCGCCTGTAGGTTCTGTGGATGGCAATGGACGCTAGTATGGCCAGCAGGAAATATGAAATAAAAGCCAGTTTTGTGAGGTACCAGGGCCTTGCAATGGTAAACGAATAACTCACCGTATTCGCCGAACTTGAGTTTCCTGCCCTTCCCCTGACCTCAAAGGTGTATGAGCCATGGGGCAAATTAGAGAACTCAACAGAAGTATTTTCTGACCAGGTACTCCACTCCTCATAGAGTCCTGATAAACGGTATTGAAATCTGGGTTTTACCAGTGCTGTGTATTCAGGAGAATAAAACCATATCTGCAAATTGTTTTCCTTATTCCTGAATTCCCCTTCAATCTGGGGGGCAATCAAAGTATAATCTGATGAACTGCCGCCCATTACAGATAAGGCTATTTTACTCAATCTCACTTCAAATTTCCGATCTGATACCGTCTCGGTATTAAGCTTCAAAAAGCCGTTGCTGCTGCCCAAATAGTAAGTTCCTTTATCTCCGGGACCATAAATACTTTCATAACCCCTGATCCCCCGCCTTTCAGTTTCCGTAAGTGGGATGGATTGAATGATTGTACTATTATCCAGATTATCCTGTGTGATATAGCTGATATTCTCCTGTGTAAATGCCCAAAGATTTTCAGAGGTATCATCGGTAATTAACTTACCTGAGATATACTTTCCCTCTTCGAAAACACGACTCAATACAGAGTCTTTTACAAACTGATCTTTTTCGGGATTAAATTTGAAGATCCCAGCTTTGTTTGCCAACAGCAATTCTTCCCGAAATTTAACCAAGCCAGAGTTAACCCCCCTATGCACCGTATCTACCTCTGTTGAAATAGCTGCTCTAAAATCATTATCGGCCTTTATTCGAAACAGTCCTTTGTACTCGTGATTTACGAAAATATCATTCTCCTGAATTTCAAAATACCTGGATGAATGTTTAAAATTTTGTAGTTTATTCCTCAAGCGCCATTTGCCCTGATTAAATTCCAGGATACTTAAACCCTCATAATTTCCCTGCATCAACAAATCTGGATTTCCGGGGATAGAACTGATCTTCCATGTACCGGGAATATTAGCAATTTGGGTTGCCTTTTTACCCTCGATCAGGAATGTCCCGTTGTGATGGCCACAAAATAAGGCGTTGTTTCTCACAGCAAGAGACCAAACCTGCCCTTCTGTACCCGGAATCATTTCAAAGCCCGAAACAGAAGCCTCATTTTGATAAAACAGTCCCTGATTCGTCCCTAAATAAAGAATCTCATTAAAACGCTGTACCGCATAAACACTGCCGGTTAGTCCGCTTAAATTCTGGTAGATCCTGTAGGGGGAATTCAGGTTGAGAAAACTGATGCCGTTATCAAGACCAAGCCAGAGTGTCCCTTCCAAATCCTCATAAATAGATAAAACGGTGTTATTCCTCAGTCCGCTTGACTGATCTGCCTGAAACTGTAGTGTGCCTTCTTCGTTGAGCAGGATTATTCCGTTCGAAATAGTACCCAGTGCAAGGTTCTTGTTTTTGAGCCTTATCGCCGTGTAAATACTCATTTGTGAGATCAGGCGATTCGCAGGGGTAACCCATGGTTTTAATCCTCCTTCCCTGAGGGTAAAAAATCCATTATGCCTTGTGAGAAGAAGCAGGTCATTTTCCCTTTCAAAGATATTGACTACCTCATCCTTTTTTAGGATATCGAAGTCGTACGCCAAAACCGCCCTTGTATTCTCTATTTTATAGAGGCCCTCGCCCCACTTCTGGAAAAAAAGTGTCTGTCCGACATTGAATATCTTAGGAGTGGTGGTATTTGTTTCAACCCATGTAATTGAGTTGTCCCTGATATTGTACAAATAAATACGGTCCAGGGATTGAAATACGATGTACCGATCTAATCTCAGGATATTCCAGAATTCCTCATCAGCGAGAAGGTCATCCTTAATTGTAGAAGATAAGGAAGAGTATTGCAAAATTCCCAGGTCGTCTTTCTCCCAGTATCCAAATTCCATATAACCTCCGGTGTACACTTTACCATCGAGGGCATTAACCGATCTTACAATACTCTCATTAGGTAAGGGATAATGTTCCCAGGAAGCGCCATTGAATCCCAATAAACCCTTGCTGTTGGCAATATAGATATGCCTGTCCTGAGCTTGTGAGATAGCCCAGTTCTGGTTTTCAGCAGCATAGTCTGAAGGAGCGTAATTTTGTATGGGAGGTAGTTCCTGTGTGAAACACATCACACTGAAACAAAGGGTGAGTACTGTAAATCCTACTCTCAATGAAGTATAAAATTAAAGGGTTGATCCGGATTTAGGAGTAATTGAAAGGGGATGCTTGCCCATCTGTACAATTAGACCAACTCAGCACTTAGACCAGCCTGGAGCAATCTGCTACAGCGCGGTTTTAGATCGTCGTATTCACCTGTTTTTACGGTACATTTTCCATTGTAATGAACAATAAGAGAACATTGCTCTGCCTGCTCAGGGGTGTGATCGCAAACACCAATCAGTGTTTCAATTACGTGGTCAAAAGTATTCACGTCATCATTGAACAGGACGATCTCGTGTTGTTTTACCGTAACTTCCTCTAGAAGCAGCTCTTCTGAATATTTTTCTTTTTGTCCCATAGCGAAGAATTTTTACTAATATAGTAATTTTTCCGACTTAGCTTTCCTTAGGGTATTTTACTTAAGCCTGTTGAAACCCGCCTATTTACTTCTTTCCACGTCTTAAATCTCTCAGCTTTTCTGATACAAAACAGCCGTCCATGAATTTTTTTGAAGTTTTGTTTTATAGTCCAATCCCGCTTCCTTACATACCCCGTCTATAACAGCTGAATCTGCTTCATAAAAACCGCTGAGCAGTAACTTTCCCCTATCCCGCAGGTGCTCGGCATATGCGGGAATATCAGCCAAGAGTATATTTCTGTTGATATTGGCCAGAACAACATCGTACTGTTTATTTGGAATAGCCGATACATCCCCTTCGAATACTTCTATTTGTTCCTGCCCGTTCCGCTTAATATTTTCCAGGGAGTTTAGAAAGCTCCAATGATCAATGTCAATAGCATCCACCTCTTCGGCTCCTTTCATGGCAGCCAAAATAGCCAAAACTGCTGTGCCGCAGCCCATATCGAGTACGCTTTGGCCTTCCAGTGGGATGTCTAAAAGAAATTGGAGCATCATATAAGTAGTTTCGTGATGCCCGGTACCAAAACTCATCTTAGGTTCGATGACGATATCATAAGTAACATCCTTTTCCTCGTGAAAGGGTGCCCTTACCCTGCAACGGTTGTCTAGCTCGATAGGATCAAAATGCGTCTCCCATTTCTTATTCCAGTTTTCCGGTGGGATTTCGTGAAACTGGTATCCAACTTCAAACGCAGGAGAGTCTAATATAGCGACCTCGGCCAGCAGGTCTTCCTGCCATTCCGATTTACGGATATAGGCCTTAAGGCCATCCTCCGTTTCTTCAAAACTCTCAAATGGTAGTTCCGCTAATTCGGCCAACAGGATTTCCGTACCCGGATCTCTGGGTTTAATCTCAAAATTGTATTCGATATAGGTGTAACTCATTTTATTGAGCTGCAGCAACGATAGCGGCAAAATCAGCCGCAACCAGGGAGGCTCCACCTATGAGTCCGCCATCTACGTCTTCCTTGGAAAAGATCTCTTTTGCGTTTCCGGGTTTTACACTTCCTCCGTAAAGGATGGTTACTTTCTGGGATACCGACTCGTCATAGGCAGTCGCAATGGTTTTACGGATAAATGCGTGCATTTCCTGGGCTTGCTCTGGAGAAGCTGTTTCTCCCGTGCCTATGGCCCAAACAGGTTCGTAGGCCAATACAATTTGGCCCCAAGAACTCGCATTGAGATGGAAGAGGCCATTTTTCAACTGACGCTCTACTACGTTAAAATGATCACCAGCTTTTCGCTCCTGCAATTCCTCCCCGAAACAAAAGATGATCCTCATCCCTACTTTGAGTGCTGCATCCACTTTCTTCGCCAGGAGGGCATCGTCTTCGCCAAAATAAGCCCTGCGCTCCGAATGGCCCAGGATCACAGTTTGGATCCCAATGGACCGTAACATATCCCCGGAGATTTCCCCCGTAAAAGCCCCGCTTTCCGCAAAGTGCATATTTTGAGCTACTACTTCTATAGACGAACCATCGAGCTTGTTTACGGCCGCAGCCAGGTTTACAAAAGTGGGTGCAATCATAACTTCTGCAGAAGCTGGCTTAACTGTCGATATTAAGTCATCGATCAGCTCAGCGGTTTCTGCGCTGTTTTTATTCATTTTCCAGTTTCCGGCGACAATTTTATTTCTCATAATTTCTATGTTGATCAGTTTGCGAATGGAAGTTCATCCAGATCGTTGTAATGAACTTTATATTTTATGGTGCCTTCTTCCAGTACTAAAACGCCCGGATTAGAGCGAACGATGGTCTTGAGGGTGGTCTCATCAGTAAAGTAGAAAGGGAAATCCAATGAATATTCGTCAATGACCTTGTTACTCCATTGTTCATTGGAAGCAGACATCCCTATCACCTTGTATCCTTTCGCAAGGGCTTTATCTGTCACCTGCTTCAGTTCCGGATATACCTCAAAATTACTTTTGGCAAGATCGTATGCGATGACCATCACAAGATTCTGTTCCGACAGGAACTCGTCAGCCCTGTCAACACCATTTTGTTCAATAGTAAAATCGTGAATCGGTGGTTCATAGCCCTTTTGTATCTCCTCCGTCTCCACTCCAATAAATTCTCCGTCTACAGTAGGATATTCTCCATTAGTTACGATGGTAGTCTCCGTTCCATTTTTATCGAAAGTCCAGGCGTATTCAAAAATAGCCTTCGGAGCGCCTTCGGGAACCGTCATCCCATCAGGAATACTCGCCCCAATTTTATAAGGTCTGAAATCGATGGAGGGCAAATGGTTGTTCACCTGGTTGACAAATAGGATACATGCCAGCAGAGATACCATCAATACAGACACGGAGGTCTTTGGTTTAAAGATCGGTTTTATGAATTTCTGGCCCAGGAATAAAACAATGATCAAAACCAAAAGGATCACATCCTTTGTAAAGGATTCCCAGGGTGTAAGCTTTACTGCATCCCCAAAACATCCGCAGTCTGTTACTTTATTAAAGTAAGCCGAATAGAAAGTAAGGAAGGTAAAGAAGACAATCATGCCCATCAGACTCCACAAGGTGATCTTCTTCTGATAGCCCAGCAACAGTAAAACACCCAGTACCACTTCTAAAATGACCAGAAAGATCGCCAGGGCCAGGGCATAGGGGGTAAAGAATGGCAGATCGAGTACAGCCGGACTAAAATACTCTTCCAGCTTAAAGGAAAAACCCACCGGATCGTTGAGTTTGATCAGGCCGGAAATAATAAAAAGTACTCCGACGAAAATTCTTGAGATGGTAACAATAACCTTCATAGTAAATCTTTAAATCAGGCAGCTTCTTCCTCCAGGTGAATCATGGCAAAGACCGCATAATTGATGATATCCTGATAATTCGCCCCAATGCCCTCGCTTACCAGGGTCACTCCTTGGTTGTCTTCAATTTGCTTAACCCTCAGCAATTTCTGAAGGATCAGATCGGTTAGCGAGCTCACTCGCATCTCCCGCCATGCTTCTCCGTAATCGTGATTTTTATCCTCCATAAGCTTTTTAGTCGCGCCGGCATACTTATCGTACAGGTCAGAGGCTTCAGAAGGACTGAGGTCGGGTTGTTCCACAACACCTTTCTCGATTTGGATCAAGGCCATGATGGAATAATTTACAATCCCGATAAATTCGGATCGCTCATCTTCATCAATCTTTCGCTCTTCTTTTTCCTGCAGGCTTCTGATACGTTGTGCTTTGATAAATATCTGATCGGTCAGGGAAGGTAGTCTTAGGATTCTCCAGGCAGAACCGTAATCCTTCATTTTTTTTACGAACAATTCTCTACACCGTCCAACAATGGCATCGTATTGTTCAGAAGTATGCTGCATATCCTTCTATTTTACGTAAATTTCGATCGAAATACTGTCGGCCTCAAAGGTCGTAGTTTAATCTAAATCAGCAAAATGAATTCTCGCAGATCAACGGCTGCCTCCCAATGATGACATTAAACTGCAAAGGAACCTTAATCGATCTCAATGAACCCAGGGTAATGGGCGTATTAAACCTTACTCCTGATTCTTTTTACGACGGCGGGAAGTACAAAAGCGAAAAAAACATCCTCTCACAAACCGAAAAAATGCTGAATGAGGGGGCCACTTTTATCGATGTTGGCGCTTATAGTTCGCGCCCCGGCGCAGATCATATCCCTGTAGAAGAAGAGCTAAATCGGATCCTTCCGGTAGTGAAGCTGCTGCTTCAAAATTTTCCGGATATCCTGCTCAGTATTGATACGTTCAGGAGTCGAGTTGCACAGGGATGTCTTGAAGAAGGTGCAGCTCTTATCAATGACATTTCAGCGGGGAAGTTAGACCCTTTGATGATGGAAACGGTAAGCCGGGCCAGAGTACCTTATATAATGATGCATATGCAGGGGACGCCACAGAATATGAAGCAAATGAATACCTACAGGGATCTGATTGAGGACATACGCTATTATTTTTCGGAGCGAATCGCGGCGGCCAGAGCATTGAAAATCCACGACCTGGTTATAGATCCGGGCTTCGGCTTTGCCAAAAACATCAGCCAGAATTACGAATTGCTCAACAATTTACCCCTCTTTAAAACTTTTGGCATTCCTGTGCTGGCCGGACTCAGCAGAAAGTCGATGATCTATAAAGTTTTGGGAATTACTGCTGCTGAAGCCCTCAATGGGACTACAGCTCTTAATATGGTCGCTTTGCAGGGAGGCGCGAATTTGTTGAGAGTTCACGATGTAAGAGAAGCAGTGGAGTGTATAAATCTCTTTAATCGACTGAACACCCAATCCGGATAGGATTGAATTGACAATTTTTTCTACTTTTACAAAAACGACCCGCTTGGACTTTCTAAATTTTCTGGATTTTAAGATTACAGACCTCTTAGACATCCTTCTTGTCGCCATCCTTCTCTATTACATCTATAAACTTGTCCGCGGCACGGCAGCGGTCAATATCTTTTTGGGGATCGTTTTTGTCTGGGCCTTTTGGAAATTCACCCAATTACTGGGGATGAAAATGATAAGCAGTGTCGTAGGCGGTTTTATGCAAGTGGGACTTATAGCGCTTATCGTAGTTTTCCAGCAGGAGATCAGGAAATTCCTTCTGATGATTGGCTCCACCAACCTGGCCAACAAACGCAGTTTCGGGAAACGCTTTAGTTTCTTAAAACAGGAAGGGATCATCCCTGACCTCAAAATAGGGGTGGTCCTTGAGGCTTGTGAAAAAATGGCCAAAAACAGGACAGGGGCAATACTCGTTATCGAACGCAACAATTCCCTTGATTTTGTGCGGTCATCAGGGGATAAAATGAATGCAGAAGTAAACCTGCCTATCATTGAAAGTATATTCTTTAAGAACAGTCCCCTTCATGACGGTGCGGCCATTTTAAGAGGGAATCGCATTATTGCTACCCGGGTGATACTTCCCTTGTCTCAGGAGCGAAACATTCCCCTTAGATTCGGACTCAGACACAGGGCCGCTATTGGAATCACCGAAAAAACCGATGCGCTTGCCCTGGTGATCAGCGAGGAAACAGGGAATATCTCTTATATAAAGAATGGTGAATTCATCATGTACAAAGACATAAAAGAATTGGAATCCCTCCTGAAAAAAGACCTGCAGTAAAATGAATTGCAAGAATTGTAATACTCCCCAAAGAACAGATTTTAACTATTGCCCCAGTTGTGGTGCTAAAGCTGTTAAACACAGACTCACCTTTAGAAATCTGACCTATGATATCACTGAGCGATATTTTAACCTGGACAATACCTTTATAAGAACCATAGTACAATTGTGCATACGACCTGAAGTGGTCATTGATGCTTATATCAATGGAGTGAGGCGAAAATACCTGAATCCTATAAGTCATTTGGGGATTGCCTTAACGCTATCGGGACTCCTTATATTTATTATGCAGAAGGTTTTAACGCCCGATATATTTGTGGAATACGGTGGTCAAGGCATGTCTGAAGAACTATCCAAAAAGCTCTTTGATGCCATATTTGATTATCAGACCCTGCTGTTTATTCTTTACATCCCTGTCTTTGCGATTGCTGGATATTTGACCTTTAACCGAAAAGGGTACTTTCTTTCCGAATACATGATCGCCTATATTTATATTATGGCGCAATGGAGTATCGTGATATTTCCTATTTCGCTCATCACTTTGCTTGTCGATCCTTCAGCTTACATGAACCTGGCAATTCCAATGACTTTTCTAATGGTTTTTTATAGTTTATTTGTGATGCAACGAATCCATAGATTCCCAGTTGGGGCCACGATTCTAAGATCATTTGTCTTTTTCCTATTAACGCTTATTGGCTATTTCGCTATTATAATACTTTTTTACGCGTTTATGTTTCTCACCGGAATAGTGACCCTAGAGGATTTTCTTCCAAAGCAATAAGTATTAAACGAAATAGTTGTCAGGCTACTTCTTCTTCAGCCAGGAATTGGGCTTCATAGAGTTTGCTGTAGTAACCGTCCTTTTTAAGGAGTTCTTTATGGTTGCCCGTTTCTACGATCATTCCGGCATCCATCACAATAATTTTGTCGGCTTTCTTAACGGTAGCCAGGCGATGTGCGATGATGATAGATGTTCGTCCCTCTGTGATCTTGTCGGTAGCTTTCTGGATCAGTTTTTCGGTATAGGTGTCCACCGAAGACGTGGCCTCATCAAGTACGAGGATACTCGGATTAATGACATAGGCCCTGAGGAATGCTATGAGCTGTCGCTGCCCGCTGGACAGCATGGTACCCCTTTCCTTCACATTGTATTCGTATCCCCCGGGGAGTGAAGTGATAAATTCGTGAACGCCTATTTGCCTTGCTGCTTCTTCAATAGTAGCCGTAGTGATCGTTTCATCCTTCAGCGTAATGTTGTTGGCGATGGTATCGGCAAAGAGAAAAACGTCCTGAAGTACAATGGCAATATTTTTTCGCAATGATGCCAGGGTATATTTTTTAATATCAACGCCATCCACACTGATACAACCCCCGTCTATCTCATAAAATCTGTTGAGCAGGTTGATGATGGTGGATTTTCCCGCTCCTGTAGACCCCACTATAGCGACGGTCTCACCGGCCTTGACATCAAAAGAGATCCCGTGCAAAACTTCCTCATCTTCCAGGTATCCAAAGCGAACTTCTTTAAACTGAATAGCTCCTTCTACGTGGCTTTTCTCAAAGGTGCCATCATCCTGTATTCTGCTGTCTGTATCCAAAATTTTAAACACGCGGTTGGCAGCAACCATTCCCATCTGCAGCGTATTAAATTTATCTGCGATCTGCCTCAGGGGTCTGAAGAGCATTTCAATATACAGGATAAAAGCAAAGATGGTCCCCGCTATGTCTACTTCAATATTCGCAATATTCTGAAGTCCGCCATACCAAACTACCAGTCCTATGGCAATGGAGGTAACGATCTCGGCAACGGGGAAGAAGAAGGAGTTGTACCAGACCGTCTTGAGCCAGGCATTCTGGTGCTTTTCATTGATCTCCCTGAACTTGGCACTTTCAATTTTTTCACGTGTGAACAGCTGTACGATCTTCATACCGGTGAGGCGTTCCTGAACAAAAGAATTTAAATTGGAGACCTGTGCCCGTACTTCGATAAAGGCAACTTTCATCGCCTTTTGAAAGAGGCGAGTTGCGTAAAGGATAATTGGTAGAATAGCAAAAACGAGCAGGGCCAGCCTCCAGTTCATCCAGAGCATCATACTGGCGGCGGCGATCATTTTCAGCAAATCAGATACTATAGTGAAAAAGCCCTGACTAAAGATCTCCCCTATGCGCTGCATATCGGCAACTGCCCTTGTTACCAAAACCCCTATCGAGGAATTGTCGAAATATTTCATCCTGAAGCCAAGCATCCTTTTAAACAAAAGGATCCTGATATCCTTGATGACCGACTGCCCCAACCAGTTGGCGTAATAGTTAAAGAGGAGTTGAAAAATCACCTGTCCCAAAAGAACACCGAGCATCGCAAATGATAACCACAGTAATAGGTCCATGTCGCGAGCATTAATGGCGTCGTCTATAATATTCCTTAAGATATAGGGTGTGAGGACGGCAAAAAATGTAAGGAGGATCCCCGCTAAAGCAACACCGTAAAATGTGAGTCGGTAAGGTCGCGTTTGAGCGAGTAATCGTTTAAAAAGGTGGTAATCAAAGGCTTTGCCTGTTTCCTTATCCATGTAGCTTAAATAGGGTCTCGGGATATGTAATCTTCATCAAATATAACCCTTTTGCAGGCACTGAAACGCCAGCTTCTCCCCTGTCTTTGCTTTTTATAATACTATTAACATTATCTACGGATGATTTGTGAAGTCCAACATCTAACAAGGTCCCTACAATGGCCCTGACCATATTCCTCAAAAACCGGTCGGCGGTTATGGTAAAGATCAGGGTATTTCCTTCCCTTCGCCATTTGGCCTCTTTTAGGCGACAGACATATGTTTTTACATCCGTGTTGGACTTGGAAAAGCACTCGAAATCGGTATGGTTCAACAGCTCGGCGGCCGCGAGATTCATCGCTCCCATATCAAGGGGGAGGTGAACATAATGGGCCCAATCTGTAGCAAATGGATCTTTTTCCTGAACAACCCGGTATTCATAGGTACGCTCCAGGGCATCGAAACGCGCATGGGCCTTCGGCGATACCTCAGTGATATTCTTAATGGCAATATCCTCTGGTAGAAAGGCATTCAGCCGTTGTACCACTTCAGCCTTTTCGAGTTTACTATCAAAGTCGAAATGAGCAAAGAGTTGTCTGGCATGAACCCCCGCATCCGTCCTGCCGGCTCCCACTAACTGTATCTTATCCCTCAACAGGGTAGACATGGCATCTTCCAGGGTTTGCTGAATACTACTGGCCTTTGGCTGTCTTTGCCAGCCGTGGTATGCTTTGCCATTATATGAGAATTCAATAAAATATCTCAAAGTGAAATCTTATTTTTGTCCGTCACAAATATACCCCTTTCATGACCAAAATCTTGTTGCTTTCAGACACCCATGGATATTTGGATGACGCCATTCTCAAATACGCCAGGCAAGCAGATGAAATTTGGCACGCCGGGGATATAGGCACCATTGAGGTAGCCGACCAACTCGCTGCGATCAAACCCATCAGGGCGGTACATGGAAATATTGACAACGCCCTGATTAATGGAGAATATCCCTTAAATCAACGCTTTTTTTGTGAAGATGTCGATGTCTGGATCACCCACATAGGGGGTTATCCCAATCGCTATAGTCCCAGGGTGAAACAAGAGATCACCCAAAACCCTCCTAAACTCTTTATCAGCGGCCATTCCCATATACTCAAAGTGATGTGGGACAAAAAACTCAACTTACTTCATATGAATCCTGGTGCCTGTGGAAAACAGGGATTCCATCAAATGAGAACCATGCTCCGCTTCGAGATCAACAAAACGGATATTCAGAAACTGGAAGTTATAGAACTGGGGAAACGTTGATCTCGACAAAAACCATCTTAGGTAAGCTGCAAAGCGTATAAGTACAATTTACAGGAATGAGCAACAAAAAACCCCGGTATGGCAACCGGGGTTTCACGCACTAATACTACTAAGATGTTAGGTTTAACGTAAGCGGTCAACAGATTTTACAAGATCTTCATCCTTTTTGATAGCCCTGTTGGCCAGGACCAAAAAAACGATAGAAAACACAGGAATCAGCATCCCAATACCCTTCTCCGAAACCAAGGTCTCTCCGGATAAATTTAGCGACCGGTAAACGAAAAATCCCAGTAAAAAAAGATTAAGTATCATATTTAGTCGGTTTAGTACAAACTGGCTTTTTCTATCCTTGTACCTGAATATGGCCAGCGCTGCTAAAACAGCCGACCCGTAGATAGCCAATGAAACCGCAATTTCGTTCTTAGCAAAAACTTCAATTCCCTGAGCGTCAGTCCACAATGCAACCCAAAATGGCAGTACTGCTCCTAAGAGAACAACGGCTACCATATAAATCGTCTGTATGCGTTGGATCATTGCTAAATTGTAGGTTCGCGCTGCAAAAATAAAGGTCTTTTTAAAAATTAAGGTCGAATTATTGAAAATATTTTGTAATTTTACCTCGTTATTCTTGATAGTACTTACCCACTGGGATCTCATTCCCAAGTAAATCCAAGTAACAATTACTTCAAAAATTTTATAACCACGTATAATTTATTCAAAACTCAATGTTTGAGATTTCCGATTTAAAGGCAATGAAGCTACCTGAGCTTCAGAAGATTGCCGAAACCCTAAAAGTTCCCAAATACAAGAGCCTTAAAAAATTAGATCTTGTTTATCAGATTCTGGATCTTCAGGCCAGTAATCCTAAGATTGTAAAGGAGACTGCAGAAGTAGTTGAGATCGCCTCGACACAGGCTCGCTCCAGAGAACAAAGTCCAAAACCCAGACCGAGAAAGAGTCGCAATGAGGGTTCACCGGAAAGTAAGGACTCCAGACCTGCTCCTAAGACAAGAGAACCTAAAAGCATCGACAAGAAGGAAGAAACAGCTAAACAAGATCAATCCAGAAAGGAACATCCCAAAAAGGATCATCCTAAAAAAGATCATTCTTCAAACAATCCTAAAGGTCAGAATGCTAACAAGCAACACCATAAGAGTAATGGTCAGGATAAAAAGTCGAGCAATTACGACAAAGACTTGAAAAACAAATACAAACAACCCGAGTACGAATTTGACAGTATCATAGAGAGTGAAGGGGTATTAGACATCATGCAGGATGGTTACGGATTCCTGAGATCTTCGGATTACAACTACCTTTCATCTCCGGATGATATCTATGTTTCTCAGTCGCAGATACGACTTTTTGGCCTGAAAACAGGAGATACAGTACTGGGTAATGTTAGGCCTCCCAAGGAAGGTGAAAAATACTTTCCTTTAATTAAGGTCAATAAAATTAATGGACAGGATCCTCAGGTAGTGAGAGACAGGGTTGCCTTTGAGCACCTTACCCCTCTCTTTCCAAGAGAAAAATTTAAACTCGCAGAGCGACAAAGCAATATTTCAACACGAATCATAGACCTGTTCTCCCCAATTGGAAAGGGACAACGTGGTATGATTGTTTCCCAGCCCAAGACCGGGAAAACTATGTTATTAAAAGATATTGCAAATGCTATTGCTGCTAACCATCCTGAAGTTTATCAGATCATCCTTTTGATCGATGAACGGCCTGAGGAGGTGACGGATATGCAGCGTAATGTACGCGGTGAAGTTGTGGCCTCAACATTCGACAAGGAAGCCACCGAACATGTGAGAGTGGCCAACATTGTTCTCGAAAAGGCCAAAAGATTAGTTGAATGCGGGCATGACGTAGTGATCCTGCTCGATTCAATAACGCGACTTGCGAGAGCTTACAATACGGTTCAACCCGCCTCAGGAAAGGTTCTTAGTGGAGGTGTTGACGCCAATGCACTGCACAAACCAAAAAGATTCTTTGGAGCTGCAAGGAATATCGAAAACGGAGGTTCGCTGACGATCATAGCAACAGCCCTGACCGAAACCGGTTCCAAGATGGACGAGGTGATCTTTGAGGAATTCAAAGGAACAGGTAATATGGAGTTGCAACTAGACAGACGTATCAGCAACAGGAGAATTTTCCCTGCTATCGATCTTATTTCTTCATCCACACGAAGAGATGATCTCTTACTGGACGAAAATACCATCCAGCGAATGTGGATCATGAGAAAGTATCTGGCAGATATGAATCCTATCGAAGCGATGGAGTTTATGGAACAACGCATCAAGCAGACCAAAAACAACGAAGAATTCCTAATGACCATGAGTCAGTAAGAGAATTAAACTTCACAGAAAATCCCGAAGCATTTCAGATGTTTCGGGATTTTTTTTGAATCCAACACTTAAAAGTTGAAAATAAAAAACCCGGCATTGGCCGGGTTAAAAGAGTTTTTCTTTGCGTTTTTAGAGAGCAGCAACTGATTTCGTGAGCTTGCTCTTAAGATTGGCCGCTTTGTTATCGTGTATGATATTGCGTTTAGCCAATTTATCGATCATACTGATCACAGAAGGCAATAAGGCATTTGCCTTTTTCTTATCTGTTTCACTTCGCAACTTTTTGATTGCGTTACGAGTGGTTTTGTGCTGATACCTGTTTCGCAGGCGCACTGCTTCGTTCCTTCTGATTCTCTTTAATGCCGACTTGTGATTTGCCATCTTTCTATTAATTATATTTTTTATCTGCCTCTCACGGCAGTCTACCTGTAGCCCGTAGGGGAATCGAACCCCTGTTACCAGGATGAAAACCTGGCGTCCTAACCCCTAGACGAACGGGCCAAAATTTAGACCTCAACCCCGCTTTGTACAAAACGCGATTAGAGTCTTGTAGCCCGTAGGGGAATCGAACCCCTGTTACCAGGATGAAAACCTGGCGTCCTAACCCCTAGACGAACGGGCCAAAGGTCGGTGTAATTGCGGATGCAAAAATACAATTATTTTTTACTACCGCAACCCTCGCACATAATTTTTTAAAAGGCTGTTTAATAGGCCTTAGCGAAGAGCACTCTCTGGCGGCTTGGCTTACCGGTAACCATGCAACTGCCTGCTTCCTGCTCATCTCCCAAAGGGATACAGCGAATGGTGGCTTTAGTCTCTTCCTTGATCTTGTCTTCTGTTGCTGCCGTACCATCCCAATGGGCCAGAAAAAATCCTCCTTTGGTATCCAGAAGCTGCTTAAACTCTTCATAGTTGTCTACCGTAGTGATATGGTCCTCTCTGAAATCCAATGCCTTTTTGTATATATTTTCCTGAATATCACCAAGCAACTTTTCAATATGAGATACTACGTCTGATGCATCTATGGTTTGTTTCTCCAGGGTATCACGTCTGGCAACTTCATAGGTGTTGTTTTGCAGATCACGCTGACCTATGGCCAGTCGAACCGGGACACCCTTTAATTCGTATTCGTTGAATTTAAACCCGGGTTTATGTGTATCCCTGTCATCGTATTTAACGGTGATCCCTTTACTTCTCAGTTCTTTAACCAGGGGCAAAACCTTTTCAGAGATAGCGTCTAGTTGCTCCAACCCTTTGTAAATAGGCACGATAGCGACCTGGATAGGAGCCAGTTTTGGCGGTAGTACCAGTCCGTTATCATCGCTGTGCGTCATGATCAATGCTCCCATTAGTCGGGTAGAAACCCCCCAGGAAGTAGCCCAGACATAATCTTGTTGCCCTTCTTTATTCGCAAACTTAACGTCAAATGCTTTGGCAAAATTCTGTCCTAGAAAGTGAGAGGTTCCAGCCTGCAGGGCTTTTCCGTCCTGCATAAGGGCTTCTATACAATAGGTTTCCACAGCCCCGGCGAATCGCTCTCCTTCTGATTTAGTCCCTTTGATCACAGGAACGGCCATGTGTTCTTCTGCAAATTCAGAATAAATATCAAGGATGGTTTCGGCCTCTTCAATGGCTTCCTTTTTGGTTGCATGAGCTGTATGTCCTTCCTGCCAGAGAAATTCAGCCGTCCTTAAAAAAAGGCGTGTACGCATTTCCCAGCGCACTACATTGGCCCATTGATTTATCAAGAGGGGAAGATCCCTGTAAGATTGAATCCAGCGCCTGTATGTATCCCAAATTATGGTTTCAGAAGTGGGCCTAACAATAAGTTCTTCTTCGAGCTTGGCCTCCGGATCAACAATAATGCCACTCCCGTCTTCGGCGTTCTTAAGTCTGTAATGCGTAACTACCGCACATTCTTTCGCAAACCCCTCTACATGACTGGCTTCTTTACTGAGATAGGACTTCGGTATAAAGATGGGGAAATACGCATTTTCATGACCTGTTTCCTTAAACATCCTATCTAATTCTGCCTGCATCTTCTCCCATATCGCATAACCGTATGGTTTGATCACCATACAACCCCTGACTCCGGAATTTTCAGCCAGATCTGCTTTTACTACGAGTTCATTATACCACTTGGAATAATCCTCAGCTCGCGTCGTCAATTTTTTTCCCATCTACTGTACTTTGGCACAAAACTTGTAACTAATCTTAAGAATAGTTGGGCAAAACTAACTATTTTTAATATGTTCAACAATATAAATTTATACTCATGATAGTTTCCTTACCCCATCCAAAATTCATCAAAATGGTTGTCCTGGGTCTCATCGGCTTCGGGATGGTCTCATGTGGATCGTATCAGCAGGCATCGTACTATGATAATGACGGAATATACGCTTCAGGAGTTGAAGAACCATCAGTCTATAATACTCCGAGAAATACTGTCTACAATGCGCCCAGAACCAGGGTTCAGAAGCAGCAAAATCAGGAAGATGGCATTTATGGCGATTACTTTGGCCGCAAAGCCGAGGAAATCGATGAGTTTATGGACAATGAGATCTTTACTGATGTAGATGACTATTACAGTGGGGTGGAAAATGATAGTTTAGATTTTGTAGAAAACGAGAACTATTTTGACAATAACAATTCCTATGCGGGCAATCCCGGTTGGGGAGACAATCCTACCAATGTCACCATTAATTTTAATGACAATTGGGGATGGAACCCAATCTGGGCGGATCCTTTCTGGGGTAACGGCGGTTGGTACTGGGGTGGACTGTACAGTCCATGGAGATGGAGAAATCCCTGGGGCTGGGGCTGGAACTACGGCTGGGGTGGCGGCTGGAACAACTGGGGCTGGGGAGGCTTTGGCTGGAATAACTGGGGCTGGGGAGGCTTCGGCTGGAACACTTGGGGCTGGGGCGGTGCCTTTGCCTGGAATAACGGTTGGGGGTGGAATCGCTGGGGCGGATATTACGGAAATGGATTTAACCGTTTCGGTAGAGGCTATACTCGATATGGATTCAACAATTCCAGAAGAGGATATTACAATAGGAACGGACTTGCCTCAAATTCACTCAGAGGAAGGTCTAACCTGAATACACGAAGCGGAAGTACTCGTTTGCGAAATAATAGTGGCAGGTCTAACCTGAGTTCAAGAAGTAACGTAAGGAGTTCAACTTATCGCAGAGGAACCACCGCAAGGCGATCTGTAAGTGCAGATGCTATCAGCCGTAACAGAAGTTACAGAACCAGCAGGAGTTCAAGGGTATCACCCGGCTACAATCGCAGTTCGGCTCAGAATCGATACAGGGGCAATACAAGCTCAAGAAGCAATATCTACCGACGCAGTAATGGCAATGTCACAAGACCTTCTTCACGCTCGTACGGATCATCTGGTACCCAGAGATCTTCAGGATACAGGTCTTCCGGTATTCGAAGTTCCAGGAGCAGTGGTACTTACAGAAGTTCAGGAAATCGCAGTAGCAGCAGAAGCTCAGGATTTAGAAGTTCAGGGAGTCGTAGCAGCAGCAGAAGCTCAGGAAGTTTCAGAAGTTCCAGCGGCGGACGTTCGTCTAGTGGTAGTGTGAGAAGTTCAGGCGGCAGTAGCCGTTCATCAGGAGGACGGTCTTCAGGTGGAAGATCCTCCGGAGGCAGAGGTGGCAGAAGTCAATAATCCTTTTACATTCAATAAATAAAAGTCAGGACAATGAAAAGATTTTTAACGTTCATTACGGGTTTGTTATGCCTAAGCGCAAGCGCCCAGAACATTGATGACGTACTCAGGTACAGTACAGAAAATTTACAGGGCACAGCCCGATTTCAGGCAATGGGCGGAGCTTTTGGAGCCCTGGGTGGAGATATGTCTGCCCTCAATATCAACCCTGCAGGATCGGCTGTTTTTGCCAACAGTCTTTTTACGATCACAGGAACCAATTACCATCAGAATAACGAATCCGTTTATTTTGGCAGCCTCAATTCGGAGGTACGGAATTCCACTGATATCAATCAATTGGGTGGCGTATTTGTATTCAAAAGTAGAAATCCAAATTCTCCCTGGCAAAAATTGGCTTTGGCCTTTAATTACGATATGGCCAGAAATTTTGACAATGAAGTGTTTACCGCGGGTAACAGTAACAGCAGTATAGACAACTACTTTCTCAATTTTGCCCAGGGCGTGCCCTTTGGTCCGTTACTTGTTCAGGATGGTGAGTTCATTGAAGAAGCCTATCTCGATATTGGTGCCAACCTGGGATTCAGGGAGCAACAAGCATTTTTAGGCTACTACGGAGGGGTTATTGATCCTGTGGACGAATCGGATAACAACAATACCGCTTATGTTTCCAATGCCCTTTACAATACTGTAAATCAGGAGCTTTTTAGAAGGACCAACGGGTATAACAGCAAGCTCACCATGAATTTTTCAGGACAGTACCAACAAAACCTCTTTATCGGAGCTTCCCTGAACTTCCATACCGTTCTTTACGATCAGTACACAGAATTCACGGAAACAGGCTACGATGCTGCTTCCGAGATACAGTTCATTAATTTCGACAACTACCTTCGCACAGAAGGTTCGGGCTTCTCCTTTAGTCTGGGAGCAATTGCCAAGTTAAACGAAAATGTAAGGCTGGGCGGAAGTTATCAATCTCCTACCTGGTACCGACTGTTGGATGATACCTCTCAAAGGATCAATTCTGACCTGGCGGATTCTGAGATCGGGTTTATCGATTTCAATGTAGTTAACCTTTTTGATGAATACACCGTCAGGACCCCGGCAAAAGTTACAGGTAGCCTTGCTATCATTTTCGGCCCTCAGGGGTTGTTGAGTTTTGATTACGGATACCAGGATATGGCTGGAGCCGAATTAAGGCCTGGAACAGATCCTAGATTCAATGATGAAAATACTTTTATTGCCTCCCAATTAGGTGGTGTCAATACCATAAGGATAGGCGGGGAATACAGAATAGAGAATATCAGCTTGCGTGGGGGTTATCGATTTGAAAGCAGCCCTTATGTAGATGGGGTTACCATTGGGGATCTCGAAGCTATTTCCTTAGGAATCGGATTCAATTTCGGTGGTAGCAGGCTAGACCTTGCCTTTAGCAGGTCCGAACAAAGTTCGCTACAACAGTTGTTCTCTTCAGGCTTCCCAAACTTATCTTTGGTGGACAATATCAATACAAACATCCTGCTGGGCTATACGCTCAACTTGTGAGATCTTATAAAAATTAATGTTATAAAGCCGGTGAAAGCCGGCTTTTTTTATCGCACCAAAGAGAAGTGTGTTCTGATGGTATTTGCGACCACTATTCCCTGTTCGTCCCTTGAATAATCAAGTCTGAACCAATAATCAGAAGAAGGCATAGGGCGGCCGTTAAACGTCCCATCCCATCCAATGGTAGTTTCATCCAGTTGCTTGAGTAATTTGCCGTAGCGGTCGAAAATAAAGACCACAGGGTCTGTAAGCGTCTCTATCCCGAGAATATTCCAGGCATCGTGGATACCATCCCCGTTTGGCGTAAAGAATTTAGGATAACCCACAACTAAAAATGGAATTGGATTGGTAGTTCCGCACCCATTCTTGTCATTAATTACAACTGTATTCTCACCCGGAGGGACATCGAAAAATATCGCTTCATCCTGATATTCACCACCGTTGATAGCGTATTCGTAGCTTCCATTACCATCTACCACGATTTCTATATTATTGCTGTCAGACAGGTCATCGAGGATGATCACCTCTTGTAAAACAGGGGTACCGTAAAAGGTAATTAAAATGTCATCGGTTATGGTGGTGGCCAAATTGGTAATGATCTCAACAAAATAGCGCCCTGAATTGGGGCTGGTAACAGTATATTGGGTTTCTGCCGGTCCGGAAGCCAATACCTGATCAATAACACCGTCATCTTCATAATCTACACTCCAGGTTACATTGGCAATGTCAGGCCCGGCCGGGGAGTTCAATGCGCTTAAAACTATATCAGGATCTCCTTCACAGGCGACGATATCAAGACCCAGGAATTCATCTCTCAGGGTACAATCGAGGGCCGTGTTCTGATCCTGATCTACGGAGAAGCCGGTAAAAGTGAGTTCAAAGGGTTCCGGGTCACCGTCAAAATTGGTATTAAAATTATTGATAAGAAGGTAGTAGATCTCCCCTTCTTCAACGATTAGCCATTCGTCATATGTATTCTGACTCCCTGTAAGGTTAGGGGCGCCTTGTTGTCCGTTTTCGGGATTCACTCCAATTCCGGTAAAATTGGTGTCGTTTACTTCGTAATTACATCGTATAGGCTGTGCAGTTCCATTGCTGATACTCCCGCAATCGGTGTCTGGGCCGTACAGGGCGAAGTCCCATTCGGCTGTTACCGTACCGCTGGTTCCAGGTAGAGCTTCGATATCAAAACCGATCTGCCCGCGCGTTCCTGCCCTAAAGACATACCATGAGGTGTTATTTTCAATATTAGCAGAAGCTACACTCCCTTTTTCAAGACAACCGCTCTGGGTGATCACATCCGGGTCAAAATCATCGATATCTCCTGCCCCGTCAGCAAAGGAGGTGATGGGTGCGTCGGCACAAACGGGAATCGCACTTCTACAATCCGGAGAATTCTGAGCAAGCAGGCCCACGGTCCAGAAGAAGACAACAGCAGTATACCAAAGATGCTTTTGCATAGAAATTGGGGCTATTTAACGCGTGTTAAACAGTATGTATAACTGGGAGGGGCGAGATTTAGTATAATTTTCGCGCACTTTTTTGACACTTTATCGACAAACGGAAGATCTCGGCTAATCAGGAGTGGATTATCGCCTTAGAGAGAAGTGATTGTTGATATATCTGGCTTCTACCCGCTGGTTGTTATCGTCGAGAAAAGAAACCTTAAACCAATAATCGGTCGAAGGTACAGGGGCGCCGTTGTAGGTACCGTCCCAGCCCAGGTAATCCTCCTCCATGACCGTTAGTAATTTACCGTACCGATCAAAAATTTGAACGACGGGTTCTCTCAAGGTTTCTATGCCGATGATTTGCCAGAAATCATTAGATCCATCCCCATTTGGAGTGAAAAACGTTGCAAAGCCCACTACGATAATATTGTCTGTTACAGTACCACATCCATTGAGGTCGTTTATGGTAACGGTATGCATTCCCGGACTTACTTCGGTAAAAACAGGAGAAGATTGAAAGGGTCCGGTATCCAGCTGGTACTCAAAATTACCGGGAACATTATTAACAATTTCCACGGTATTTACAGTCTGAAGATCATCGATAAGGACTTCCGAAATTACAGGAGGTTGTGATACCGTCACACTTACTGTCCTGCTGGCAGAACAATTTAAGCCTGCTGTAGTGTTAGTTACCGTTAAGGTGTAATTGCCTGGCTGAGTCACAGTAATTTCGGGTGTTGTCTCACCGCTATCCCAATTGTAAGTGTACTGGGCATTGGGGAACATTTCACCGATAAGCTCGCCGGTTGTATTTTCACAAATAAAGATTTCGTCCGCAAAGGTGAGCTCCGGAGTTACAACGCCTTGCAGGTTAAATTGTTCAGTAGCATCATAACATCTTGGGTTTTCCAGGCTTGAGATCCTTACGTAAATAGTTTCATTACCCGAACTAAGAGTATATAATTTTGGCAGGGGATT
This sequence comes from Muriicola soli, assembly GCF_004139715.1. Taxonomy (GTDB): domain Bacteria; phylum Bacteroidota; class Bacteroidia; order Flavobacteriales; family Flavobacteriaceae; genus Muriicola; species Muriicola soli. The sequence goes on from NZ_CP035544.1 coordinate 2,104,669, forward strand.
AATACCGTTGTTTGCGTCAGAAAATGAAGAATGATAACTTACCAGGTGCGTTGCCGGATCTTGCGGTCCCAATGCCTCTGCATCCTTGATCTCAAGGTCAAAAGTCCCGTTTTCAACACATAATGCTTCATCGGCAACCGGATGTGAAACAGGCGCTACGGAAAATGCAACTTGCACATCACTGATGATGTCCGGAGGAGCAGGCATACTCACTTGTACTCTGTACATAGCCGAAGTGGTCACAGATAGGGTTGCGGCTGTTTCGCCAGCTATAATTTGATAGCCACTTCCAGTATCGTTGTACCAGGTATAAGCTAAGGCATTTGTAGTTGTAGCGTCGAGCGTGATCGTTTCATTATCACAGGCTGCAATCGGGGCTCCCAATAGATTATTGATAATGGAACAATCTAAGGCATCGTTGGGATTAGTTTCAAATATCTGACCTGAAAACTGTATAGAGAAGCCCGAATTACTGTTACTGAAATTGTTGATCAACAAATAATAGTCCTCTCCTGGTGCCACCTGAATCCAGTCTTCATACTGTAAATTTGCTGTATTCCCTGTGGGGTCTTCCCCTACTCCCATATAGGCGTCTTCATCTCCGTTATCAAAAAAATTACACCGTATCGGGTCGCCCAGCGCTGAGCAGTCTGAAGTCCTGTACAGAGCAAAATCCCAATCTTCGGAGGTATCAAAGCTGATATTAAATCCTAGCTGTCCCGTTGCCCCGGTTCTGAATCTGTACCAGGCCGAGTTGGATTCAATAAATCCTGTTACAGTCGGCTCAAGACAGCCACTATTAGGGGCATTGTTGAAATCATCAGTACCGTAGCCGGAGGTACCACCGTTCACCGGAGTATTGTTGCAGATGGGTATCGCATTGAGGCAATCGTCTGCTACCTGAGCAGACATGCCGTTCAGCATAAGAACAAAGAAAATACAAAGAAGACCCTGAGGTATTCTCATAGATGGTAAAGGTTTACATGTAAATCTCTAAAATACGGGTGTGGTTACCTTAACACTAATTTATGTTGTGTATAGGCCATAAGGCCGCATAAAGTGCCATTTTATGTATATCTTTGCCCTTTGTTTAAGACCTGATTTAATGAAAATAAAGAGTTCTTTGGAAGATCATTTTGAGTCGGTTGGTGAAGACCATATTTCATCGGCTGAAGACACCCCTATAAGACCAGATGCCTTTGTTCTCTCTGACGAAGAGAAAATTGAACGGATTGAGGACAGTGTTAGAGACATAATGTTAACTCTGGGACTCGATTTAGACGATGACAGCCTTAACGGAACCCCCCGCCGGGTGGCTAAAATGTATGTTCAGGAGGTTTTCAGCGGATTACATCCCAAGAGAAAACCAAAAGCGTCTACTTTCAAAAACAAGTATAAGTACGGGGAAATGCTTGTTGAAAAAAATATCACGGTTTATTCCACCTGCGAACACCATATGCTTCCTATCGTTGGGAAAGCCCATATTGCCTATATCTCTGCCGGAACCGTAGTAGGTCTTTCCAAAATGAATCGCATTGTTGATTACTTCGCAAAACGACCTCAGGTACAGGAGCGGATGAACATTCAGATTGTGCGCGAACTTCAGAAAGTATTGGGAACGGAAGATGTAGCCTGTGTCATTGATGCCAAGCACTTATGCGTAAATTCCAGAGGTATACGCGATGTAGATAGCAGTACGGTCACAGCCGAATACGGCGGTCGGTTTAAAGACGAGGCCGTGCGCAAGGAATTTTTGGAATACATCAATCTGGATACGACCTTTTAACCACCCTGAAACCTAATGACCAAGTATCAGGAACAACAGCTTAAAATTCATAATTCCCTAACGGGAAAAAAGGAGAAATTCATTCCTATCAATGATGGTCATGTGGGGATGTACGTCTGTGGACCAACAGTTTACAGCAATGTGCATCTGGGCAACTGCCGAACCTTCATGTCTTTTGATATGATCTTTCGATACCTGAAACACCTCGATTTTAAAGTTCGCTACGTACGAAATATCACTGATGCAGGACATCTGGAAGACGATGCGGATGAAGGCGAAGACAAGATTGCTAAAAAGGCCCGACTCGAGCAAATAGAGCCCATGGAAGTGGTTCAGAGGTATACGGTGGACTTCCATACTATTCTTCAAAAATTTAATTTTCTGCCTCCTAGTATAGAGCCTACGGCCACCGGGCATATTATTGAACAGATCGAGATCATCAAGGAAATCCTGGAAAACGGCTTTGCTTACGAGATCAACGGTTCTGTTTATTTCGATGTCGTAAAATTTAATAAAACCCATCAATACGGCAAGCTGAGCGGACGCAAGCTGGAAGACATGATCAGCAACACCCGTGAGCTCACCGCTCAGGACGAAAAGCGAAATCCTCAGGATTTTGCCCTCTGGAAAAAGGCAGAACCTCAGCATATCATGAGATGGCCCTCACCCTGGGGCGATGGTTTTCCAGGATGGCACCTGGAGTGTACGGCGATGAGTACAAAGTATTTAGGGGAAACTTTTGATATTCACGGAGGGGGATGGACTTGAAATTTCCTCATCACGAATGCGAGATTGCCCAATCAGAAGCCTCCCATGGTAACTCTCCGGTTAAGTACTGGATGCATGCGAATATGCTGACCATGAATGGGAAAAAGATGGCGAAATCTACCGGTAATAATATTTTACCCAATGAGATATTTTCGGGAGAAAACGATATTCTCAGCAAACCATTTGCCCCATCCGTAGTCCGTTTTTTTATGATGCAGGCGCATTACACCAGCATACTCGATCTCAGTAATGAAGCCTTACTGGCTTCCGAGAAAGGCTACCACAGGCTTATGGATGCCTTAAAACTGATCGATGGATTAACCGCTTCGAAAACTTCAAGCATAGACCTGGCTCCCTGGAAACAGCGTTGCTACGATGCCATGAATGATGATTTTAATACTCCGGTATTGATCGCGGTCTTATTTGAGGGGGTGAAATTTATCAATCAGATCAGGGAAGGGAAAGAACAAATTTCTGAGGCCGATCTCAAGCTCCTTTCAGAAACGATGAATGATTTTGTCTTTGAGGTCCTTGGACTTGAATCTCCTGCTCAGCTCAACGCATCTTCTGACAAAATTGGCGGGGTAGTTTCCCTGCTTATCCAATTGCGAAACGAGGCCAGAGCCAATAAAGACTTTGCCACCTCTGACAAGATAAGGGACGAACTAGCGGCCCTGGGGATACAACTCATGGATGGGAAGGAAGGAACTACCTTCAGTATCGTATGAAAAAAATCCTGATAGCCCCTTTTGTATTCCTGGTACGAGGGTACCAACTATTGATCTCACCCTATTTGCCTTCTACTTGCAGATACTCCCCTACCTGTTCGCAGTATACGCTTGAAGCCCTGAAGAAGCACGGTTTATTTAAAGGAGGTTGGTTATCCGTAAAGCGAATCTTTAGTTGTAACCCTTGGGGGGGAAGCGGCTACGACCCGGTGCCATAAATTGATTTAACCTTGTTTACTTAGTGTTATTTTTCTTTTAGAAGCAGGATAAATCTGATCTGCTCTCTGTGTATTTGCTTATCTTAGTCGCTTAAAAAATATCCCATGTATTTCTTAGGATTTATCTGGAATCCGGCTGACACCCTCTTTAAGATCGGATTTCTTCAGATCAAATATTACAACTTGTTGTGGATCATAGCCTTCGCCCTTGGGTGGTATATTATGAAAAGGATCTTCCTCAACGAGAAAAAAACGGTACAGGAGCTCGATTCCCTTTTTATCTACACGGTTATCGCCACCATGTTGGGAGCACGCCTGGGTCACGTCTTCTTCTACGACTGGGCGTATTACTCCAACCACCTCCTCGAGATCCTACTTCCCATACGGGAGCGGGCCGGGAGCAGTTTGTTCGGTATTTTCAACGGCTATGAATTTACGGGCTTTACCGGTCTGGCAAGTCATGGCGCTGCCATAGGAATTATCATAGGGATGTATCTGTATACCCGAAAACACAAGGGCTTTAAGATGCTCTGGATCCTTGACCGAGTGGTGATCCCTGTTGCCATAGGCGCCTTTTGTGTTCGCCTTGGTAATTTCTTTAATTCTGAGATCAATGGTAAAATTGTAGAAAAGTCATTTCTTTTCGCAACTAAATTTGTTCGGGACAGCGACGATATGCCTGCATCAGCAGCAATGCGGATCACCAAGGAAAAAACGGTTAATGCAGCTTATAAGGCCCTGGAAAACAACCCTCAGTTTACGGAATACCTCGAAGCCATCCCCTACAGACATCCCGCTCAGCTCTACGAAGGTATATTCTATATTTTTGTCTTTTTGATCCTGTATTTCCTCTATTGGAAAACAGAAAAAAAGAATTCTCCCGGTTATCTTTTTGGGCTGTTTCTGGTATTGCTCTGGACCATCCGCTTTTTTGTGGAGTACGTAAAGAAAAGTCAGGGCGGATTTGAAGAATCCCTCGGCCTTCTTTCCACAGGTCAATGGTTGAGTATTCCATTTATCGCAATCGGACTCTACTTTATGTTTAAACCCAAAAAAGCATAAAAATATCTTCCATGAAAAGACTGACATGCTTGATCACAGCGGTTGTCTTTGCACTGCTCTTTTCCACGGCATGCAAGGACGTACCTAAAAAAGTTGTCAATACTGCCCCCGTAACTTTTACCAGGGAAGGAACACTTTCCATTTTCAGGGCAGAAACTGATTCCCTTTTGGCGCAGGTCGACATTGAGATTGCGGAAACTGATTACGAGACCCAGACCGGGCTCATGTACAGGGAGAGTATGGAAAAGGATCAGGGGATGTTGTTTATCTTCCCTGAAGAGGCCTACCACAGTTTCTATATGAAGAACACCCGATTCCCGCTGGATATCATTTATATTAATAAGGATCTGAAAGTGAGTAGCATCATAGCAAATGCACAACCTCTGGATGAAGAAAGCCTGCCCTCTGAAAATCCAGTGATGTATGTGCTTGAAGTAAATGCGGGATTGGTCGGTATCTGGGAACTCAAACCCGGGGATTACATCGAGTTCGAAAGGCTGTAAGGAGTACATCAAATACAAAAAAAGCCCTGCACTTGGTGAGGGCTTTTTTCTTGTACGCTTTGATCACTAGTTGTCTATGATATCTGCGGTGGCCTTGATATTTTCTTTCAGGCTATCAGCTATATCCTGGTTGCCATCCTCGTCATTAGGAAAGATTTCGATGAGTCCGTCTTGGTTGTCGTCAGTGGCCAGACTGAGGTCGATCACATTGAAAGAGCTGAGAAACTGGTCGATATCAAAAGTCACTGTAAAATTCACGAGACCGTCTACGACCTGCACTCCGGTATTCCGTCCAACATCCAGGTTCTCACTGGTATCGTGCCAGAAAACAAAGGGAGTACCGTTTATGGTTCCTTCAATATAGATAGACTTGTCATAAAGATCCTCAGTGGCTGGTAGATCCTCATCCTTGTGGAACTTAAACCTCAGTTCCTTGTACAATCCGTCAGGGACTAAAGCCGTACCGATGGTTTGGGTTAAGGCGTCCGAACCATCGAGGAGATCGATCTGATAAGGACCCCTGAACTGGATCTCATCGGTATCCAGATTACTGTTCGGGTCATCGTCATTTTTGAATACAACATCCCGGATAGAGATCTTAAAATCGGTAAAGATCACATTTTCATTCTCCTTCCCGGTAATGGTCATGGATTTACCCGAATTCGCAGAGGAATGCAGGCCCTGAATCCTCAACTGGATTTTTCCTTCGTCGCTTTCGTTGGAGCAACTGGCCAATCCAATAGCCATAAATAACATCAATACATTCTTAATAGATTTCATAAATAAAGCATAAACAGGTTAATATATTTTTTTTATTCATCGGGGAATCCTTTTATTCGACCCTAGCTATATATTAAACAACCGAACTTCGGGAATTCCTGAAAAAAATCTTTTTTCTAAAGAACTGGGGCATAAAACATTATTATAAATGCAATAGCCTATTCTTGTCTGTATTGTTTACTACCTACCCAAACAAGAACTGCCCCAAATATGGGGCAGTTTCATTCGACCGTCCTTCTCTATTTCATGGGGATTTTAAAGAAGAGGTTTGAACAATTTCAAATCCATAGCATAGTTAATTCTTCTCAAATACCAGGGTATCCGTGCTGCCGTCGCCTCCACTGATGTCTATCAGTTCAATTCTGTTAGAAGATCGGGAAGCGATGTCCCAGTCGTCTGTTAATTCCTCGAATGCCGGAGGTGCAGAGAAAAAGATATTAAAATCGACATCGTCCATACTGTCGTAATCGTCGTCATCTGAATTATCGTCATTTGTTACCGACCATGATCCTGTGATCACAGTAGTTCCATTCACAGCCTCGAGACTTCCATCGGTATTAAAAGAGAAGGAGTAGCCGGAGTAATCGCTGGTTTCATCTGTGCCCGAATCCACATAACTCGTAATCGTCCAGCTTCCCGAAACTACCAAATTGGACACTGCCTCTACCGATTGCGAACTTGTTTGCATTTCCTCATCATTATTATCAGAAGAACAAGAGCTGAGAACAATAGCAAGACTGATGAGTGTAAAGTAAAAAATTGACTTTTTCATAGTTGTTGTAGTTAAAGTGTTCGTATGATTAAAAGACAATGATCCCAATTGTGCTCCCATTGCGAATCAGAATCATTGCCCTGATATATATTCCTAAGGATTGCAGGAACTTCTAAATTCGAGTTCATCATCATTGGGCAATCGAAGGTCTACTTCGCGTTCATCGCCATCCTGATCCAATTCGTGCAATAACCATTCGTCATTAAAATCGGGTAAGTCAGGAATATTTATAGTTACGGTTATCGCATTCGCTGACCCACTGGCAGACCAGGTGCCTGGAAAACTTTCTGTGCTCGTATTTGCGGTAAGGGTACCGTCATTGAGGAAGGTAAAGGTATAGCCTTCATACTGCTCATCCAGGTCCATATCATTTCGTTCAAAATCCTTAACATACCAGTTATCACAGCCTGTTACGAAAGCAGATAGTTGTTCTGAGGTGCAGGTATCGCAATCGTCGTCATTGTAGTCGTAATCGTCATCTTCATCGCAGTCGTCCTCGGCTTCATCAATCACGTCTTCGAGTTGTTCGAGATTTGATACCGAAATCTCAGTGCCATCAGAAAGGATAAGGGTAATGGGAAACTCTACATTGACGATCTTGTCATCATCGAGCTCATCGATAAAAAAGTAAAGCTCTCTATCGTTGTTGATGGTGATAGTATCAATGATCTCGTTATTGGTGTCAAAAATAGTTACGGTAATCGGGTAGGCTATATCGATACATTCGATATCGTCATCGTATTCGTTTTCTCCTTCACAGTCGTCCAAATAGTCTTCAAAGACGTCGAGGGAATTGATCAGTACCTCGCTAAAGTCATTGAGGATAATGGTGATTGGAAATTCGATTTCAATGGTATCATCATCATCGTCAAATTCATCCAGGATATCCTCTACAGTATCGAGGTCTTCTTCTGAGTTAACGGTAAGTTCCATTCCATTGACCACAACAGTAAAAGGAAATTCAAGGGAAATGCAGTTGGCCTGATCTACGATATTATCGTCAGATCCGTCTTTCATGGCTGTCCTTTGCAGGAGGTTAGCTACAGCGGAATTAGCCTTGAGTGCTTGCTCCTGAGGACCCTGAATAAACTCTGACTCTTCTTTTCGGCAAGAAGTGATCACCAATGACCATATCAGGATCAGAATTGAGATTTTCATTAAATGTTTCATAGCTTAAATAATATTTATATTCGTCTGTTTATTGATAAAACAACTGAAGTCTAAAATCTCCTGAAAAAATATCCAAAAATTTATATTTATATCTTTAACCGCGTCTTGTCGTAATCATTATGACCAAAGAATTACCAGAAAACGTCTGTAAGGAAGAGACTTTTAAGAGCCTATACGATTCCTACGCTACCGAATTGCACAACTACCTGTATTACAAATACGGAGAGAAATGCAGTCCAAACGATACCACCCAGGAGGCGTTTATAAAATTGTGGGAGAATTGTAAAAAAGTGGTGTCCTCCAAAGCCAGGGCTTTCTTGTACAAGGTAGCTAACAATAGTGTTTTGAATGACATTAAGCACCACAAGGTGGTTCTGCGGTATCGCTTGGATAAACCTTCGGAAGTTACCAATGAAGATCCAGAATACCTTATGCGGCAAGAGCAGTATTTTAAAAAATACCAGCAGGCGTTGGCAAAACTCACTGAGGAGCAGCGGGTGGCTTTTTTACTCAACAAGGTAGAAGCAAAAAAACACAAAGAGATTGCCGAACTCTTGGGGGTTACGAGAAAGGTGGTGGAGTACCGAATCTATTCAGCTTTTAATGTGCTTAAGGAAGAATTGGATGAATTTCATATATGATTCATCAGGAATATTAATGACTGAGTTGTTATATAGGTAAGAGGAATATTTATGGACGAGAAAAACCTATTAGAGAAATGGTTGAGCGACAGCCTTTCGGATACTGAAAAAAAAGCGTTCGAGAAGACTGAGGCGTTTCCATTCTATGAGAAATTGGTTGCAGATGCATCACACTTTAAAGCATCAAACTTTGGGGCTGCCAGTGATTTTGAATCCTTGCGTCAACGCCTGTTTGTAAAGGAAGTTCCGGTCCGTAAGTTAAACCCCAACCCCTGGCTTCTGAGAATCGCCAGTGTTTTTGTAGTGGGGATTGCTCTTTACTATTTCTTGTTTTTCACACCAGAGGTAAGGGTTGAAACTCTTGCAGGACAGCAAACAAAGGTAGAATTGCCCGATGCCTCCCTGGTAGTCTTAAATTCAATGAGCGAAATGGCCTATACTCCCGATAATTGGGATAATGAACGGTCCCTTAGACTTAAGGGAGAAGCCTTTTTTGACGTGGCCAAAGGATCCCGTTTCGATGTCATAACCGAATTGGGTACGGTTTCCGTTTTAGGGACAGAATTCAATGTAAAACAGCGAGACAGCGTTTTTGAAGTGATCTGTTACGAGGGCAGGGTAAAAGTCGTCTCCGGACAACTTACAAAAGAAATCGGAGTTGGGGACCTATTGCAATTTACAGATGGAAAACTACGGCTAAATAAAACTTTCACTGTTAGACCATCGTGGACAGATAATGTCTCAGAATTTCAAAATGCTCCGCTAAGCGAAGTGATCGAAGAACTTCAAAGACAGTACGGCATAAAGGTTGAGCTGGTTAACATTAAGGGTGATGTGACATTTACAGGTGGGTTTGTTCACGGAGATCTTCAAAATGCCCTCCGTTCCATAGCAGAACCTCTAGATCTCGACTTTCAAATTAATAACAATACGGTGGTGACCCTGAAATCTCGTGAGAATTAAAAAAACCGTCTTTCTCTGTTTATCTGCTCTGTGGCTAATCCTACAGGTTCATGCCCAGGAAACCACTACCCCTGTACCCCTTGAACAAATCCTCATGCAGGTGACCCAAACCTCGGGCTATAGGTTTAATTATGCCCCTGCTACTATCGAAGACATCGAACTTGCGCCTCCAGGAGACGGATTGACAATAAAGGAGATACTCCGTTATCTAACCGATGAGACGGGCCTCCAATTCTCAGAATTACCCAATAAATTTATCTCTATACGTCCTGCGAGTCTAATCCTTTGCGGAACCGTAACGGATGAGGCCACTGAGAATCCCCTTGCCTATGCTACCGTTCAATCTGGTGCAGAAGCCGTGATAACAGACGAAAAGGGCTATTTTGAATTGAAAATCAAAGGAGGTGAGGATCAGATCTCTGTACGTTTTATGGGGTACAGAAGTTTTGAAGGACCGGTAGGTGATTATAAAGCAGGGGAATGCCTTAATATAGCCCTTCGTTCCCAGCAACTGAAACTAGCAGAAATCGTATTATATGACTACCTTATCCGGGGAATTGACCAACTCGATGACGGTTCCTACAGCATCGATTTTAACCGCTTCAGTATTTTGCCCGGACTTATAGATACGGATGTATTGCAAGCCGTGCAGGCCTTTCCCGGGATCCACAGTGTTAACGAAACCGTTTCCGAGATCAATATTAGGGGAGGTACCAATGATCAAAACCTCATTCTATGGGATGGTATTAAGATGTATCAATCCGGTCATTTTTTCGGTCTGATCTCTATGTTCAACCCCATGATCACTCAGAAAGTATCCCTGCGAACAAACGGTACTCCTTCCTCTTTAACGGACGGGGTTTCAGGTACAATTTCCCTGGAAAGCGAGGATAAACTTAATCAAGATTTTTCGGGTTCTCTAAGTGGGAACTTTATCGATGTAAGTGGGTTTGTTGATACCCCGCTGGGGAAAAACTCCTCTATTCAGATCGCAGCCAGAAAAGCGATCAACGACTTCGTTGAGAGTCCCACCTATAGCGAATACTTTTCGCGAATATCTCAGGACACAGAAGTGGAGAACAATGTGATAAACGTAGTTAATTCAGATCAGAGTTTCGACTTCTACGATACTTCCCTGAGATGGCTCTGGCAGATTTCCGATTCAGATCAGCTTCGTCTTAACTTTATTTATGCAAAAAACGGTCTCATTTTTAACGAAAATGCTGAGATCGGTAATGACACTGAGACCAGGGAAAGTAGCCTTGAACAAGGTACGCTTGCGGCCGGACTCAATTACAAGCGCCGGTGGAATGACAAGGTGGATACTGAATTACAAGTCTACAATACCGATTACAAACTACAGGCGATCAATGCCAACATCCTAAACAACCAGCGTTTTTTACAGGAAAATACAGTGTCTGAGACCGCAGCACGACTAAACACTAACCTTAGTGTTGATGACAGGCTACAGTGGTCTTTGGGTTATATGTTCACTGAAACAAAAGTCACCAATCTCGATGATGTGGATGATCCGGTCTTCAGGCGCCTTGAAGGGAATGTATTGAGAGTTCACAGCGGATTCACCGCCCTGGCATATTCTTCAGAGAATCGAGCATCCGTTGCTAGAATCGGACTGAGATACAATTACCTCAGTAAGTTACAGCGCCATTTGGTGGAGCCGCGACTGAGCTTTAATCAGAGGATAGGTCATGGATTCAATGTAGAACTTCTGGGAGAATTCAAACACCAAAACACCTCTCAGATCGTCAATTTCCAAAACGATTTTTTAGGGATCGAAAAACGCCGCTGGCAATTGTCAAATGATGAAGATATTCCAGTGATTACAAGTAAACAGGGATCAGTGGGCCTAAGTTTTAACAGGTCGGGCTGGTTAATCAAGGCAGCTGGATTTTACAAGGAGGTTGACAACATTACTACTCAAAGCCAGGGATTCCAAAACCAATATGAATTCACTAGCGCCATTGGCAGTTACACTGCAAGCGGCCTGGATCTTCTGCTGCGAAAACAACTTAAAAATCTGACCACCTGGTTAAGTTATTCCCAATTGAATGCCGACTATAATTTTCAAACCCTCCCCGAGCAGGAATTTCCCAGTAATTACGATATCACTCATGCACTTACCCTTGGTTTGACTTACGAAACCAATCGTCTCCGCCTTGCCACCGGATGGAATTGGAGAACGGGAAAGCCTACTACACTGCCCGATAATCAAGAACCCGTCATCAATAATACAGTCAATTTTCAAGGCACTAATTCTACCCGCTTTTCAGATTATATGCGAGTGGATCTGTCTGCCCTTTACGCCTTGTGTAATGGGCCCGGGACCAGAGCGCAGATTGGGTTCTCTCTCTGGAATTTGCTCAATCGTGAAAATACCGTCAGCCGTTACTTCAGGGCTAACTCTATGGACGAGGCTAACGCCTTTTCCCAAAATTCATTAGGCTTTACCCCTAATGCAGTATTCAGAGTGGATTTTTAAACCTTTAATGTAAAGAACACTCAACGCACTTGCCATCTAGCCTCATTCCTTTAGGTGAAGTCCTATATTTGCATTTAGGGACCATCATCCTATCTTCATCCTATGAAACCGAATCATTGGGCCATATTTACGGAAAACTCCACCCCGCTTAGCGGCCTGTTAGACCAGTTGCTCAACGGACCCCTACCTGAAAATTTTAAATTCCTTCAAGAAAAAAAGGGAGCCCTATTCTCTACCTCTGAAATTCAAAAATGGATGGAGGAAGAGCGCAAACACGATCGGAAGATACTGAGCAGGAATCATTCCCAGAGCCTTCAGTCCATGTCTAGCGGTGAGCGGAAGAAAGCACTTTTCTCCTATATTTTATCTCAACAACCCAACTTTATCATTCTCAATAATCCTTTTGATAATCTCGACCCGTCTGCGCGTGATGAATTTCTAAGTAAAATCAAGGAGCTTCAAGAGTCCACGATTCTGATACAGATCCTGAGTCGTAAAGCCGATTTGCTACCTTTTATTGAGAAGTATGCATCATGGGAAGGCCAGAAACTAAAGATAATATCAGAAGTTCATGAAAATACAAATGCTGATAAAGAAGCAAAAGAATACTTCCCGGGCAACTTACCGGCTTCTGCGCAAAAGCATATCTATAATCTCGACACTTTAGTTGAATTTAATAATGTTTCTGTCGCCTTCCGGGACAAGGTCGTGCTTCAGAAAATCTCATGGAAAATCTCCGTGGGAGATTTTTGGGAATTAAGGGGAGCCAATGGCAGTGGAAAGACCACATTATTATCCTTAATCACCGGAGACAGTCCAAAGGCCTACGGACAAGACATTTTACTCTTCGGCCAGAAAAAAGGGAGCGGCGAAAGTGTTTGGGATATTAAAAAAAATATAGGTTATATCACGCCGGCCCTTACGGACAGTTTCAGGGGGTATCACACCCTTGAACATATGCTGATCTCAGGTTTGGTAGATTCTATCGGACTTTACACCCGCCCCACTGAACAACAGAAAAGCCTGGCAAAGGCCTGGCTCAGCTTACTCGGTTTAGAGGATCACAAGGATAAATATTTTCACGAATTGAGCAAAGGCCGTCAAAGGTTAGTAATGTGTGCCAGGGCAATGATTAAGCAACCGCTATTGCTCATTCTTGACGAACCGACAGCCGACCTGGACGACAGGGCTGCAAAATTAGTGGTACATCTCGTCAACAAACTTGGCAGCGAAAGCAATACGGCTATTGTTTTTGTTTCACACAGAATGGAGCCCGGACTTAAACCCTCATCTATTATGGAATTGGTTCCTACAAAAAAGGGATCAATTGGGAATATTTTGTCGTAATCTCTTATTTTACTATTTTAAAGAAATTTCGTTCAAAAATGCCCTATACCTTAGACCACCGGGTTCTGCCCAAATACCTTGAAGTTCATATTAAGGGAAACATAGTTCCCGGGAAAGAATTAAAGGAAGCTATGGAACGCTGGTCTGAAGTGGCTCAACTGTGTAAGGTTAAAGAACGAAATCTTATATTAGTTTTTATGGATTTGGAAGGAAGGCATTCCACCAGTTCAAAATTCAATTTAGTTGATACCGCCTCCACCTATGGGTGGCAACCAGACTATAAATTATCCATTGTGGTTAAAAATGAAGAACAATACCAGCACCTCTCTTTCACCGAAACCGTGATGAACAATCTAGGGTATGAAATGAAGCTCTTCTTAAGCAAGAGAGAGGCTAAAAAATGGTTGTTCGACTGATGCCAAACAAAATAGAACATACAGTCTACCCCGAATATATTGAGATCACAATGTATGGAACCATACTGCCATCAGTTGAAAAGGCTGAAGCCCTGCAACGATGGTCCAAAATCCTCGACCTTTGTAAAAAGGAAAACCGTAAAAAAGTCCTGGCCGTTTCTCACTTTGAAGGGGTTTACCAAATAGACACCTCTTTTAATCTTGTTGAGAATGCCGGCAAATTAGGTTGGGACCACAGCTATAAACTCGCCCTTGTGGTAGAAGACAAGGAGAGATTCCTGCGGTTGATGTTCATCGAAACCGCAATGATACAGTACGGCTACGAAATGAAATTATTTGATAAAAAACGGGCGGCCATAAAATGGCTCCTGGAGTAAATAAAAAAAGCCGCTTTACAGCGGCTTTTTTTTAGTTCGTAATTCTATTAGTTCTTTTTTGTAATCTTATTTTTTAAGGTGTCGAACATCACCGGTGTAGCGATAAATAAAGAGGAATACGTACCTACAATAATACCCACGATCATCGCGAACATAAAGCCTCTCAGAGTCTCTCCACCAAATATAAAGATAGACAACAGCACCACCAATGTGGTTAAAGAGGTATTCAATGTCCTGCTCAAAGTACTGTTGAGAGCTTCATTGATATTAATTCCTGCATTGAATCCCTTTTCATTTACAATCTCCCTAATTCGGTCAAATACCACAACCGTATCGTTGAGGGAATAACCAATCACCGTAAGAATGGCAGCGATAAACGCCTGGTCGATTTCCATACTAAAGGGCATATACGGGCTGAAGAAAGAAAAGACGCCCAGAACAATAAGTACATCATGAAATACCGCAGCAACCGCACCCAGGGAGAATTGCCATTTTCGGAATCGCAAGAGGATATAGAGAAAGACTACGGCGAGGGAACCGAAAACTGCCCAAACCGCATTTTTCTTAATATCATCAGCTATGGTTGGACCCACTTTCCTGTACTTCATCACCCCGATTTCCTCATTGGTTCCGCCGGGAATAAAATCTTCATAAGAGGCACCGTCCGGGAGGTACTTTTGCAAAGAGGTGAACAAAATACCTAAGATCTCGTCGTCTACTTCCGTTCCTTGCACATCAACTTTATACTTGGTGGTAACCATAATCTGGTTGGCATCTCCAAAAGTCTTGGCACTTGCACTTCCCAGAGCTGCTGAAAGGTCAGTGGTGATTTCAGAAGGGCTTACAGGGTCTACAAATCGGATCTGGTAATTCCGTCCCCCCACAAAATCTACCCCTTGGTCTAAGCCACGTGTGCTTAAAGAAACAATTCCTGAGATCACAATGATCCCCGAGATAATATAGGCAAACTTCCTTTTGCTCAGGAAATTAATGTTCATATTAGTGAACAAATTCTTTGTGATGACCGTTGAGAAAGTAAGTGATCTCCCCTTTCCTGAGATGTACCAATCCACCAATAATCTGGTGATAAAAATAGCCGTAAACAAAGAGGTAAGGATACCGATGATCAAAGTTGTCGCAAAACCTTTAATGGGTCCTGATCCAAATACCAATAAAATCAATGCTGTTAAGCCCGTTGTAATATTTGCATCGAGGATAGACGAAAGGGCATTGTTGAATCCGTCGTTAATGGCCTGTCCTTTTCCTTTTCCTTTCTGTACTTCTTCCTTGATCCTCTCAAAGATCAGTACGTTAGCATCCACAGACATCCCGATGGTCAACACTATACCAGCTATTCCGGGTAGCGTGAGTACCGCTCCCAAACTGGCCAGAACACCAAAAATAAGTACAATGTTAAATACCAGGGCGATATCGGCAAAAATTCCGGCTTTACCATAATAGAACAACATCCAGACCAAGACGAAGATCATTGCAATAAGGAAGGATGTAAATCCGCTGTCTATAGCTTCCTGTCCAAGAGACGGCCCTACGACAAACGAATCGATGATTTCCGCTGAAGCCGGTAGTTTACCTGCCCTAAGAACGTTGGCGATATCCTTGGTTTCATTGACGGTAAAAGTTCCGGTAATTTCAGAACTTCCTCCGGAAATTCCTCCTACCTGTGATACCCCCGGTGCTGTGTAAACCTTATTATCCAGTACTATAGCTATCCCTGTATTATTCAGGTTAGCCTCATTGGTGAGTTTTTCCCATTCTTTGGCACCGCGAACGTTCATATCCATCCCTACTGCAGGACGGTTAAACTGGTCGAACTGGTCTCTGGCATCACTAACAACATCCCCGCTTATCCTCGGCAGTGCATCTCTGTTCGATTTCAAGGCGAATAAGGAAGCAACCTCAGAATCCTGAGATGGGCGTTCCCATAAAAACTTGGTGAATTGTACTTCTGATGGCAGCAGCCTTCTGATCTCAGGCATACGCAACCAGGATCCTATCTCAGCCGTATCCTTTACCGCGGCCACCCCAATAGCAAAGCCAGGACCGTTTAATTGTAATTTCTCAAAAAGCGGATTGCGTTCTGCGGTAAGGTCCAGAGAATCCTGGGCCACATCCGAAAGCAGTGTATCAATCTCAGAAGCCTCCTTTACCTGGTCCTCTGAGGTATCCTCCACCATGGTTTTTAAATTCTCATTTGCCTGGATAAAAAAGTTGATAAGACTTTGATTCCCGGGCTCATAAGTCTCCCAGAATTCGAGTTGAGCCGTACTCGAAAGTAGATCCTGGGCCCTTGCGATATCCCTTGCTCCGGGCAGTTCTACAAGGATTCGTCCGGAAGTTCCTTCCCGTTGAATATTTGGCTGGGTGACACCAAATCCGTCTATTCGTTCCCGAAGTACTTCAAAGGCAGAGACTATCGACTCGTCAATTTTTCTTCTGATAATCGGCTTTACCTGATCGTCAGACATCTGGAAATTGATCTCATCACTCAGTGCTTTATTGGCAAAAATGTCCGGAGATGCGAGTTTTGTATCCCCTTTGATATTTTCAAAAGCTTCAAAGAATAAATTGAGGTAAGTATCGTCACTATTTTTTGATGCGAGGTCAGCATCGGCCAATGCCTTGTTAAAAACAGGGTTTTTGGTATTATCAGCCAAACCTTTAAGGATGTCCTTAACCGAGATCTGAAGGGTAACATTGATGCCCCCTTTTAAGTCGAGACCCTTATTGAGTTCCTTCTTTTTAGCATCCTTGTAACTGGTGAATCCCAGTACCGGATTATCTCCAATGGAATCTAGATATCTGGCTTCCAAAGCTTCACGCTCTGCGACATAGTCATCTAAAGTCGAAGGAATTTTGGCGGCGGCAAAAGCTTCTGCCTCATCCTCTAATTTACTTGTAATGAAAGTGTAAGAAAGTTGGTATATACTTACAATCCCGAACAAAAAAGCAAAAAGCTTAATCAGTCCTTTATTCTGCATCTGAGTTTTGAATTAATTGATGGTATCCGTAAATAGCGTGCAAATATATCATTTCCAAGAGGAACTGACAATATATTTAAGTGATTTATAGGCTAAAAACGACCATGGGATATCTGTTAAATCAGCTCGGAAAAATCCATAAAAAAAGCGCTCCGCAGAGGAACGCTTTCTTATGAATTGACTACTTTAACTTAAAACTGCAGCAGACCGTTGGTTTTCCGAACACCTTCGGCACTTGCCTGCATTTTGTCTTTCTCCGCCTGGTTAAGATCGATGTTTACGATCTTCTCAATCCCGTTTTTTCCAAGAATAACAGGTACCCCAATGCAAATATCATCGAGGTCGTATTCGCCGTTAAGCATAGTTGAACAAGGAAAGAGTTTTTTTAAATCACAGGCGATAGCCTGTACTAATCCGGAAACGGCTGCACCGGGCGCGTACCATGCACTGGTTCCCAATAATTTCGTCAGGGTAGCACCCCCAACCTTTGTGTCTTCCACTACTTGGGCCAGTCGGTCATCTGAAAGAAACTCGGATACCTTTACACTGTTCCTGCTGGCATGTCTTGCCAAAGGTACCATTCCGGTATCGCTATGACCCCCTATAACCATTCCATCTACATCAGAAATAGGAGCTTCAAGGGCTTCAGCCAGTCTGTATTTGAATCTGGCACTATCCAGGGCTCCTCCCATCCCTATGATACGTTCTTTTGGTAATCCTGTGACCTTGTGCACCAGATACGTCATAGTGTCCATTGGGTTACTTACCACGATTAAAATTACATTGGGCGAATGTTCGACCAGGTTTGTAGCTACGGTCTTAACAATACCTGCGTTGATCCCGATCAATTCTTCCCTGGTCATTCCGGGCTTTCTGGGAATCCCAGAAGTAATCACGGCAATATCACTACCTGCAGTTTTTGAGTAATCACCGGTAGTCCCGGAAATTTTAGTGTCGAAACCATTGAGGGAAGCAGTTTGCATCAGGTCCATGGCTTTTCCTTCCGCATATCCTTCCTTGATATCGAGAAGTACTACTTCTGAAGCAAAATCTTTAATGGCAATGTACTCTGCGCAACTCGCTCCTACTGCACCGGCGCCCACAACTGTAATTTTCATATTTGTGTTTTTTAGCTTGTTATCTTCAATTGTCATTAGCCGTGAACGGTCTGTTTTACCTGACTTATTCAACGACTAAAAGAGTAGCAAAAATAGGAAATTATGATGTACCAGATCCTCTGGGAACGAGTAATATTTAGGATGGTGGAGAAATATTATTAGAAAATAACAATGGCCTTTATTGCTCGCCTAACGTGACGTTTATCGAAATTATGGCTATTGAAGGTGCTGTTCATCGAAAAATGGCAATACAGGCTGACTTTAGGTCGTTAGATTCCTGCAACAGATCCCAAATCTAAAAACCTACATTTTGAAAAAGCTTTTTTCCCTCATGGCTATTGTCACCATTATCTCGGTGAGTAATTGTACCCGAATCCCTGAGAACAACGATCCCATAATCGGAATATGGTCGAAAATTGAATTTGCTGATAACTCCGAAACCGGAAGACAAACAAATCGGCAGGAATGGATTTTTAATGATGTTTATTTAGGGCGATATCATTCGTACGACGGAAATCAATTATCAGTTAAAACCGACTTTAGCTGGTCTCTTGATCAAGGTATTTATACCATTTCATATCCCGGTACGGATATGCCTGCACATCAGGTAAGCATGAAAAAATCTGATGAAGGAACGGTTTTAGAAGATATTCAAGGGAACGTCCTTGCCTTGAGAGAATAAAATATTACCCTGCTTTATTTATCCCCTTAAATTGAAAACAGCCTTCCGTTTGGAAGGCTGTTTTTTTATTGAAATAGGTCTATTCCTACCTGAAGCCAAAGCTAAGTCCGAAAGAAAAATTATTAAATTCAGCTAAGGTATAATCTGCATGTAACCGGAAAAAGCCCAGCTTGATTTTTGTCCCTACATTCGCAGTAACTCCGCTCGCATCCTTGTTTAAAGTAAATGGATCTGTGTAGGTTTCCTGGAAAGGACCAGACTGCACATCGTAAGTACCTAGGACGGCTGTTTCAGATTTCCCTGAAAGATAACCCAAACTACCGTAAAAATTTATTATCGGAAGCTTTGTAGAAACTACCGCCTGAAAAACCCAGGTATTGATCTTAGCATCGATCCTTTGATCAGATCCAGCAATGATACTTGTGTCGGTAAAATCATATGTACCCTTGATATTTGTATACCCGATTACCCCGGATATAGCAATAGGCAATATTTTATCAGCCGGTAAGTGCTTGGTAAATTCATGCTGAATCCCAACTCCGATAAGACTAATAGCAACATCATCGGTGTCGATCTTTGGCAAAAATCGCGCTTTGATCTCTGTGCCCTTGATGAGCCCAACACTTCCCTGGATAAATCCGGAGGGAATAAAATTGATGTCTTCAGCCGCCAAACCGGAAGGAAGGTCAAATTCTTCCCTGGAAGTTACACCGGGTGCAACCTCAGCTTCAACAAAAACCCTTACTCCCTCAATATCGCCAAGGGCAGAAGAAACAGTTTTCGTAGTGCTTCCATCCACAAACTGCAAATTCTGATAGTCGGCAGTATTGAGTATAAAAG
Source organism: Muriicola soli (assembly GCF_004139715.1). Lineage (GTDB taxonomy): Bacteria > Bacteroidota > Bacteroidia > Flavobacteriales > Flavobacteriaceae > Muriicola > Muriicola soli. Next base: position 2,124,339 of record NZ_CP035544.1, read on the forward strand.
TCTTTTTGTCTTCTTTGTTCTTGAATCCGGTAATGTTCCCGATTATGGAAACTTCAAAGCCTCCTAAGGGCTTGGCGTCACCTGTATTGAACCAGGATCCGGCAACGCTGTAGATAGCTCCTTCAGAAACAGGAGCGAGATAGTCGTTCATAAAGGTCTCCGCATCCTCTACCCCGGCCGCAAAAAGGTCGTTGGCATCGGATTGTGCCTGAACTGCCAGAACACAAAACCCCATAATTGCAAACAATAGATTTTTCATATCGATTAAATTTTGTCTAAAACTAAAAAACTCGTGCCTGCAGCACGAGTTTTTGTTGTGTAATGCTATTTTTTATGCATCAATGTTGGCATAAACCGCATTTTTCTCGATAAACTCCCTTCTTGGAGGTACCTCGTCTCCCATAAGCATGGAAAAGATTCTGTCAGACTCGGTTGCGTTGTCAATGGTCACTTGCCTAAGCGTCCTGTACCCCGGATCCATAGTTGTATCCCAAAGCTGTTCCGCATTCATCTCCCCGAGACCTTTGTATCTCTGTATGCTTACTCCACCTTTATAGCTCTCAGCTATTTCATCCCTTTCCTTATCGTTCCAGGCGTAATTCTTCTTACTTCCTTTTTTCACGAGATAAAGCGGAGGAGTGGCAATGTAAACGTGCCCTGCTTCAATCAATTCACGCATGTAACGGAAAAAGAAGGTGAGAATTAGGGTTTCGATGTGACTTCCATCGACATCCGCATCACACATGATGATGACCTTATGGTAACGAAGTTTTTCCAAATTCAGAGCCTTGCTGTCTTCTTCGGTTCCAATAGTAACGCCCAGTGCAGTGTAAATATTTTTTATTTCCTCGTTTTCAAAAACCTTGTGTTGCATGGCTTTTTCAACATTCAGGATCTTACCCCTAAGAGGCAATATCGCCTGAAAATTACGGTCCCTGCCTGCTTTGGCCGTTCCTCCCGCAGAATCTCCCTCCACCAGGAATACTTCGCATTTTGTGGGATCCTGTTCGGAGCAATCTGATAGTTTCCCCGGTAATCCCCCACCGGACATTACGTTCTTTCGCTGAACCATTTCCCGGGCTTTTGAAGCCGCATGTCTCGCCTGGGCTGCCAAAATCACCTTTTGTACTATTATTTTGGCATCGTCGGGATTTTCTTCCAGGTAATTGGTCAGCATTTCAGATACGGCCTGACTAACCGCTGAAGAAACTTCCCTGTTCCCTAGCTTTGTCTTGGTTTGTCCTTCAAACTGAGGTTCGGCAACTTTAACGGAAACAATAGCTGTGAGTCCTTCGCGGAAGTCATCCCCCTGTATCTCAAACTTGAGTTTATCCAGCATCCCGGAGGCATCCGCATACTTTTTTAATGTCGTGGTAAGACCTCGTCTGAAACCGGATAAATGAGTACCCCCTTCGTGGGTATTAATATTGTTGACATAGGAATGAAGGTTTTCGGTATATCCTGTATTGTAAACCATTGCCACTTCTACCGGGATGTCATTCTTTTCCCCTTCCATCGCGATGATATTCTGAATCAGAGACTCGCGATTCCCATCCAGAAAGCGGATAAATTCTTTGAGGCCTTCTTTAGAATGAAATACCTCAGAAACAAATTCGCCGTCCTTGTCCTTCTCTCTTCTGTCTGTAATCGTAATGGTGATACCCTTATTCAGGTAGGCCAGTTCACGCATCCTGTTTGAGAGCGTCTCATAGCTGAATTCAATTGTTTGAGAGAAGATCTTTTCATCTGGATGAAAGGTAACTTCCGTTCCGCGTTCTTTTGTAGTACCAGTACTTTTTACCGGGTAGAGTGCCTTACCCCTTTCGTATTCCTGCTCCCAAATCTTTCCATCGCGAAAAACTGTGGCTTTAAGTGTATTGGAAAGCGCATTTACTACAGAGACCCCTACACCGTGCAGGCCACCAGAGACTTTGTAAGAATCCTTGTCAAATTTACCTCCGGCCCCGATCTTAGTCATTACCACCTCAAGGGCAGAAACACCTTCTTTTTTATGCAAGTCGACAGGAATCCCCCGTCCGTTATCCCTTACGGATACCGAATTGTCTTCGTTTATAAATACACTGATGGTATCACAGTGGCCACCCATAGCCTCGTCAATAGAGTTATCTACCACCTCGTAAACCAGGTGATGCAGCCCTCTGACACCGACATCCCCAATATACATTGAAGGACGCATTCTAACATGTTCGATGCCTTCAAGAGCCTGAATACTATCGGCTGAATACTTGTTTTTCTTTTCTTCGCTCATAAAATCGATTAAAGTTTCACTGAAATTCAGGTCCCTTCGGAACCTTTTTGCACTAACGCAAAAAACAATCCAAAAAGTTTCAAAAATCTGATGGATTTATCCTTTTTAAAACCCCCGGGACTGTCTGAAAATTTACAATCCTACAAATATAAAGAAATGCCCGTGAAATATAGGGATTGCGAGCAGTGGAAGCTGTGAAGTTATTAACATTTTAACAACAATTTAAGGTGATTTCAGGCCTGGCCTACAATTTTAATTTAATATGATAATTATTAGGTTTTTTTCCTGTATATCAGACTAATTTTACTCCCGAATTAATACTACCTATCATGAGCGATTCCAGAGGTGTTTCTCTGAAACTGATGTCACACATCCAAAAGGTCGTCGATGTACAAAGCAGAGTCATTTATTTCCTGCTCTGCATCATCATATCCTTTGGCCTTACCTATTCCATGTACGAACCGAGTCTGGATCAGGCCCAGATCTATGTTCTTTTCCTACTTTTTTTGGCAATCGGACTATGGGTGACTGAAGCCATTCCTCCTTTTGCGGTTGGTCTTTTGGTATTCGGGTTCCTCATCTTTGCCATGAATAGTCATTATTCCAATGTAGATCCGGAGAATGTAAAAGAACATTATATCGGCTACATCAATTCGTGGTCGAGTAGCGTGATCTGGCTGATGCTCGGAGGTTTTTTTATCGCGGAAGCTATGAGTAAGACCCAGCTAGACAAGGTAGTGTTCAGGATGAGTGTTTCCAGGATGGGAACTTCGCCCAAAAGTGTTCTCCTGGGTTTAATGCTCACCACAGCACTATTTTCAATGATCATGTCTAATACGGCCACCACGGCCATGATGATCGCTTCCGTACTGCCCTTCCTGAATACCATTGAAAAGACAGCGCCTATGTCTAAAGCTATATTAATCGGGATTGCAGGGGCAGCAACTATCGGAGGGATGGGGACACTCATCGGCTCACCTCCAAATGCCATAGCTATCGAAGCACTCAATAATCACGGGATCGATATTGGCTTTCTGGAATGGATGATGATCGGTTTCCCTCTGGCATTGATCCTAACGGTACTTTTTTGGTACCTACTCTCCAAAAAATATATTCCGAAACTCAAGACCATTGAGATTACCATCGAGGCAGATACGGCAATGCCCGATAGTGAATCCTACCGATTTGAAAAGATTAAAAAACGAATTGTGATCGGGGTATTGTCGCTTACCCTCTTATTGTGGCTTACTGAGAAATTACATGGCATCCCTGCTTCTGTGGTCTCTTTGCTTCCCATTATCCTTTTGACTATGACAGGAATAGTAACCGCAGACGACGTCAGAAAGCTGCCTTGGGACACTCTTATGCTTGTTGCAGGCGGCCTTGCCCTTGGACTGGCTATCAAAGAAACCGGACTAGCGGATTTTTACGTGGAAAAGATTGCAAAATTTAAACTCAACTTTTATATCCTGGTATTGCTTTTCGCCTTTCTAACCGTCATTCTTTCAAATGTAATGAGCAATACCGCTGCCGCAACGGTCCTGATTCCCCTCGGGATCATTCTTACCTATCAGAACCCCATTGTTTTGCCATTGGTGATAGGCCTTTGTGCCTCTACGGCCTTATTCCTGCCAATATCAACGCCTCCTAATGCCATTGCATATAGTACAGGAAAATTAGAGCAGAAGGATTTTAGGTTCGGAGGTCTGATCCTGGGCATTCTGGGGCCCCTGATTATCGCAGCCACAGTTTTACTCACTTTCGTTTTTTTGTAAAAAAAAGGGTATAACTCAAAGAAGCACCCATCGGGGTGCTTCCTGCAAATTCAGTCAAAAATCTAATCAATTGAAGATTGGTTTATTTTACGTAGGCGTCTGCGTGGACCATAGCCACGGCCCTGCCTGATGGATCGTTCATATTCTTAAAAGCTTCATCCCATTCAAGAGCAGTTTTCGTGCTACAGGCAACAGAGGCCTCCTGAGGTACACAGAGGGCAGCGGCATCAGAAGGAAAATGCGACTCAAATATTGCCCGGTAGTAAAACTCTTCTTTAGAGGTAGGGGTCTGGATAGGAAATCGGAATTTTGCATTCGCCAATTGTTCGTCACTCACTTCCTTTGCAACTACCTCCTTTAAGGTGTCTATCCAACTATAACCCACTCCATCAGAAAATTGTTCTTTCTGTCTCCAGGCAACACTTTCAGGCAGGTAAGATTCGAAGGCCTTGCGCACTACCCACTTTTCCATGCGTTCTCCGTTGATCATTTTATCCTTTGGATTGATCCGCATGGCTACATCCATAAATTCTTTGTCGAGAAATGGCACTCTTCCTTCTATTCCCCAGGCCGCCAATGATTTATTGGCCCTTAGACAATCGTACATATGAAGCTTTTGCAGCTTTCTAACCGTTTCTTCGTGGAATTCCTTTTCATTCGGGGCCTTGTGGAAGTAGAGATAGCCTCCAAAGAGTTCATCAGCGCCTTCGCCGGACAGGACCATTTTAATCCCCATGGATTTGATCACCCTGGCCATAAGGTACATAGGAGTGGAAGCCCTAATCGTAGTAATATCATAAGTTTCCAGGTTGTAAATCACATCTTTTATGGCATCTAACCCTTCCTGTATCGTAAATTTGATCTCGTGGTGAACAGTACCGATCTGGTCCGCAACCTTTCTGGCCGCAGCAAGGTCCGGAGAACCGTCAAGACCTACCGAAAAAGAGTGCAGCTGAGGCCACCAAGCTTCTGTGGTATCGTCAGATTCAATCCTTTTTTGTGCAAATTTCTTAGCTATGGCCGAAGTGACCGAAGAATCGAGTCCGCCCGACAAAAGCACCCCATAAGGAACGTCAGACATCAGCTGGCGGTGCACAGCCGCTTCCAGAGCATCGCGTATCTCTTCAATACTGGTTTCATTATCTTTTACGGCATCGTATTCCATCCAATCACGAGAATACCATTGCTTTAATTCCCCATCATCGGAATGCAGGTAATGCCCCGGTGGGAAGAGTTCAATTTTTGTACAGGTCCCTTCCAAGGCCTTTAACTCTGAAGCCACGTAGAATGTACCGTTTTTGTCCCATCCCATGTACAACGGAATTATTCCCATATGGTCTCTGGCTACGAAATAGGTGTCTTTCACGGAATCGTAAATGGCAAATCCAAAGATACCGTTCATCTCATCGAGAAAAGCCGGACCCTTTTTCTGATAAAGGGCAAGGATTACCTCGCAATCTGATTCGGTCCTGAAGGCGTAATTTCCCTCAAATTGTTTGCGCAGCTCGCGATGGTTATAGATTTCGCCATTCGCAGCAAGGATCATTTTACCATCCGGGCTGAGCAAAGGCTGCTTACCCGATGCAGGGTCAACGATGGCAAGGCGCTCATGTGCCAGTATGGCCTTATCATCCGAATAAATACCACTCCAATCGGGGCCACGGTGCCTCACTTTTTTGGACATTTCCAATAATTGGGGCCGTAAAACCTCACTACTCTCCTTTATGTCAAAGGCACAAACTATTCCACACATAAATACTCTTCTTTAATATAAGATAAGACAAAGATGATTCAATACTTTTAATTAGCAAATATAAATACAATTATTGATTACATATTATAAGTATTATACCTGTTTTTTGTTAATAATAACATCCTTTTATCTCTGATAGATTACTTTGCTCTTAATTTGTAAGTAGCCTAAATTTTAACGACTCTTTATAAAAATTAGACGCTTGAAGCCATTAGCTTTGAGGGAACTAAAAATCGATACTTATGAAAAATGTACTTACACTTGCTTTACTGGTCTGTGCTCTTGTTTTTTCGGGTGAGGCCGTGGCACAAGATTTCAGTGGAATGGATAAAAGTCCAATGGATATGGCTTCCTATCCTTCCGATTACAAAAATTCTGACAAAGCGGTCAGGGTGATCTACAGCAGACCTCAACTTAAGGACCGGGCTCTAAGTGATCTGGCTCCTGCCGGAAAAGTTTGGAGAACCGGCGCCAATGAAGCAGCCGAAATCACTTTTTACAAAGGAGCTACTATTGGCGGGGAAAAAGTTAATCCGGGTACTTATGCCCTTTTTACTATTCCTGGTGAAGACGGGTGGACGGTGATTCTCAACAAAAATTTGAATCAGTGGGGATCCTATTTCTACGATGAATCCGGAGATGTTGCACGCGTAAAAGGTATGGTCTCTTCAGGATCTGATTCGCTGGAAGCATTTTCTATGACCTTTAAGGAAGTTGATAACGGCGTACACCTAATTATGGGTTGGGGAACCACCCGTGTTGCTGTCCCTATCACTTTTGTGATGTAAGCTCATCTAATAAAATATAAAAGCCGAAGCAATAACTTCGGCTTTTTTTATATCCCTCTATTTCTTTTTAACCCCGTTGATAAAGACCTGTTCGGCTTTTAAATTAGGGATGGCCTCTAATGGAACGTTCATAATGTCATCACTAAGGATCACAAAATCTGCAACCTTGCCTACTTCCAGACTACCCTTTTCGTCTTCCTCAAAATTTGAATACGCTGCCCAGAGGGTCATTCCCCTGAGTGTTTCCTCCCTTGATAAGGCATCTTTCATCTGAAAGCCTCCTTCAGGGTATCCGGCTGTATCTTTTCTGGCTACTGCCGCGTAAAATGTGAGGAACGGACTCACCCGTTCCACCGGAAAGTCGGTTCCCAGTGCCACCGTACCTGCCTTGTTTAAGAGGGTTTTAAATGCGTAAGCTCCCTTTACCCTGCCAGGTCCCAATCTATCTTTAGCCCAGTACATATCACTCGTAGCATGGGTAGGCTGTATAGAAGGGATGATACCATCCTCAAAATAATCGAAATCCTCCATAGAAATTACCTGGGCATGTTCAATTTTCCAGCGTCGGTCTTCCTTGCCTTCCAAAGCCTTTTTGTAGGCACGCAAGACTGCGATATTTGCGGAATCCCCTATAGCATGTGTATTCATTTGATAATCTGATGCTGCTATTTGCATAGCCAGGGCTTCAATATCTTCTATAGGGGTAACCATGGCTCCGAAATGACCCGGCTGATCTGAATAGGGCTCTCGTAAAGCTGCCCCCCTTGAGCCCAATGCTCCATCGCCATAAACCTTTACAGATCTAACATTGAGTTGATCTGTTTTTATAATTCCCTTGTCCAGGAAATAATTGACGTCATCCGGAGAATTACTGACCATGGCATATACCCTAATGGAGAGTTCTCCTGCTTGTTGCAGGCTGTCTATTAGTTCTATAGTTTCACGCGTTAGTCCGGCATCGTTCACCGTGGTAAGGCCGTAATCCAAACAAATCTCTTCTGCGTCCTTTAAGGCTTTAATATTCATTTCAAGAGTCGGTGGAGGAGCTATTTTGTCAATCATTGCCATAGGATTGTCAACAAGCACCCCGGTGATTTTCCCATTGCGCTTGATGATTTCGCCACCCTTAACTACCGTAGATTCAACTATTCCCGCGAGATCGAGAGCCTTCTGGTTCACCAAATATGCATGCCCGTCTACTCTTTCAAGTGCCACGGGAGTATCGGGGAAAAGGACATCCAGTTCTTCCTTGGAGGGAAATTCCTTTTCTTCCCAGTCGTTTTGATCCCATCCCCGGCCCTGAATAAAATTAGAAGGGTTTTGCTCCTGAAAAGCCTTTACCCGTTCTACAACTTCCTCATAACTGCCAGTTCCCACTAAATCGACCTTCAATTGATTCAGGCCGAGACCATAGAAATGGCAATGGGCATCTATAAGACCGGGGACAACCGTTTTCCCTTCGGCATCTATCACCTCATCGGCCTTGTATTTATTTTGTATTTCATCTGTAGTTCCAACGGCAATAATTTTACCCTCACTTACCGCAAGGGCCTCAGTGGTTTCAAATGAGTCGTTTACCGTATAAACCTTAGCATTGATGAGGAGTAAATCTGCCTGTTCGGCAGTCTCACATGACGCCAAGATTGTAATGCAGGAGACGAAAAGTAATTTTTTCATTTTAGGATGATTTAAAACGGACTCAAGTCCATATTTTTTTGAAAGCTGACCAAAAATAGTGAAATCAGGCAAATCAGAAAGTGTAGTTTTATGACCGGGTTATTTTCTAGAGCCCCTGCCTTTTTCCTCTTTGATCTTCACATAGATCAGTTTCTTTCTTCCTTTGGCATCTTCACGTCGTTCGATTTCGAATTCGCCCAAGGCGCTGATCAGTGGGGTGAGCTTTTGATAGCCGTAATTCCTGGAATCAAAATTGGGCTGTTTTTTCTGTAACAGGCTTCCCACGTCCCCAAGAAAAGCCCAACCTTCATCGTCGGCCACATCGTCAACCGTATCCATAACAAGCTGTATGTCTTTGCGTGTAATCTTGTCTACGCCGCTCTTTTTCCCGGACTTGCTTCCTTCAGTGTCGACCGTGTTTTCCTCAGATTGTTTTTTCAGGATCTCGATATAGATAAATTTATCACAGGCTACGATAAACGGACTAGGTGTTTTTTTCTCTCCTATCCCAAATACCAGCATTCCCGCCTCCCGTAGTCGCGTAGCCAAACGGGTAAAATCACTGTCGCTGCTCACCAAACAAAATCCATTGACCTTACCGGAATACAAAATATCCATAGCATCGATGATCATTGCTGAATCTGTGGCATTTTTCCCTGCAGTATACCCGTATTGCTGAATGGGTGTGATGGCATTCTCCAGCAAAACGTTTTTCCATTTACCCAGTCGTGGATTGGTCCAGTCCCCATAAATCCTTTTAATGGTAGGATTGCCGTATTTGGCAATCTCTTCCATCATTTCCTTGACGTAGGCTGAAGGAATGTTATCTCCGTCTATCAATACGGCTAAATTGAGATCCATAAATTGTTTTTTGTAAAGGTCGGTATTCTGAGGTAATTAATAAGTAAAATTATATCTGCCCCCAAAAGTAGCATAAGGAAAGTCAGTGTATGGCATCCCAGGGGGAGATAAACAGGAGTGCCCTCACTCCATCTTGGTGAGGATGAATTCCACCCTCCTATTTTGTTGTCTTCCTTCGGCCGTAGAATTGTCCGCGATGGGTAGTTTTCCGCCGTGCCCTTTCCAGGAAATTCGCTCTTGAGAAAGGCCCAGTTCCGTAAAATAGTCCACCACAGCTTTACATCGATTTCCTGACAATTGCATATTGTAAGAATCGAGGCCGATATCATCGGTATGTCCATGGATAATAATGTTCAGACTAGGATCCTCAACAAGAAATTCATAGGTTTCTTTTAAATAGGCTTTTGCAGAATCCAAAAGGAGGTATTTATCAAAATCAAAAAGTACATGTTGAAATAAGTGGGGGGTGTTAAGACTTGGCGGTCCGTCCTTTACAACTGCAATAGCAGTAGATGCCGCCAATTTAGGATTCTTCGAGATCAGGGAAACCATATCCACATAGTAGTAGGCTCCTTGTTTGGCTCCTTTCTTGATCAGGAATTTACGAGTTCGGGCATTATTTTTAAAATTCCCCAGCGTCATATACTCCTCATTTCCTTTAGCAGTATAAGTAGTGGAGACCAGCATCCATTTTTTTTTGTCATTCGCAAAATGGGAATATCCTATTTCTTGGTATGTAAATTCATTATCGACATCGGAATAAAGATGCCTTTTCGACATTTCCTTTTTGATCTCGAAACTGAAGGGCTTTTCTGAGAAAACTACCCCAAATTGATTAACCGCAAAGTCGGATCGCTCGGCCAGGCTTACAAAAAAACTCAGTTCATACACTTCGCCTTTTTTTAAAGGAGTAGTCAGTTTTGCCTGCATGTACTCCCTGTAGTCATTTGGGGCGTACAAATAAAACCCGGCATAGCCCTCACCAAAATCGGCAATCTGAGTGCCGTTGAAGTTTTTTGGTGTTCCCATCGCTTCACTACAAGCGTGAAAATAATCTGTGGACCCCAGGGAAGGTGTGTTCCACCCCACCACATCTGAGTTAAAATTCCCAAGTTTTTCGGGGCAGGAAGTGTGTTCTTCAAAACTGGGATTAATTACCAGATTCTGAGCACTGCAGATGCAGAGACCAAAAAGGATACCATACATGCTCGTTAAACCACTACACTTCCGCATTCGAAAAAATTCCGGTTACATGGTCTTAAATTTAGGAAAAGCCGGCATTTTAATCAGCCAGAGGCCTGTCACCTTCGTTAAAGGGTTTAGAAAAAGGGCTATATCACGAATACAGCAATAAATAATTCATCTAAATTCTTGTTTCTAAGCGGTCTAGAAATCAAATTTATAGGTGACTCCTGCCAGGATTTGAAAGCTCTGAACCCTGAAATTGGCCCATCGCTGGTAGTCATTATTAGCCAGATTACTCGCTTTCGCAAAAATGGAAAGTTGATTACTTAGTCGGTACCCCAAATGGGCATTGGCATCAAAATAGGCATCAAGCGTAAGTACGCTTGCGGGGTAATCAGCGGGCTGCGCATTGGGAATGACCACAGAACTCAGGTCTTCCCTTTCACCTACATAAAACAGATTCGCCCCCATAAACCAGTGTTCATCTATCTGATAATCCATAAATAGAGATCCTTTTAAATTGGGAAGGTTCCATGCAGGATTGTCTGTTTCTGTGTCGAATTCAGAAACCGAGGCATTAACCCCCAGGCTAAAATTTCGATTGACATCAAGATTGAGTTCCCCAAAAATTCCAAGGGTCCTTACATCGTCATAAAAAAGCTCAAAAGAGTTTCCGTAGGTATAGCCTTTTTCATCATCCCTAAAATCGTTTTGCGGATTTAACTTAAAAAGTGGCTTGCGATTTTCGGCTTTATACGATCCTCTTACATTATAACTTAAATTGGGGAAAAGCTGCCCTTTAAATCCTAGTTCCGCATTATACTGCTGATCTGTTGGCTGAATAGACAAGGTAGGAGAGACAAATGGATTCTCTCCAACGAAATCTGCATAGGAATTCTGATATAATTGTCCGCTCACTCCACCGTACACAATCACTATTTCGTCAAGTAGTTTATACGAAGCCGTTACCTGAGGGTAGATGTAAAAATTTCCTTCGCTGTTCTCCATATCCATCCCATAAACCAGATTTGCCCCTAAGCTGATGCTCAGTTCGTCCTTTTCAATTAGAATACTGGGACTGAGTCCGACCTGAAATTGAGAATACGAAATACCTTGCGTATTCGCAGTGTTGTTGACATCAGCATTAGAAAACTCCCCACTGACATAATCTGCTTTTAGGCCTAGCGCGAAGGATTCCTGGCTCAAGGGAAAATCGAGTAAGGTTGTAAGAATAGCTCTGTTCTCACCTGATTCTACACTATCCCAGAATCTTTTAAAACTAATTCCTCCCTGGCTAAAGACCGCATTTTCCTGCTGGAACTGGGCTCCTAATTCTGCGCTAAAATATTGTTGTTGCTCATCGATTCCTGCGATCACTGCCTCATCAAATACCCCTTCAGGAAGGCCATACCAGTTGTAAAGCTGGTGTTGCGCACCCAGGGAAATACCCCAGTCTCCGTCTCGGCTCCTGTTTGAATAGGCCGCATCTATATCCGTATTGTAGAAATCGGTATCAAGTGGTGTAAAATCAAGGTCTCCTCTTGAAGAGAAATGGTTGATTCCAACATCAATTCGCTGATTCCCCCTGTCAATATCCCTGCTGGTATAAACATCCAGAAGCGCATTATTAAAATTCCCCAGGCCCATGGACACAGAAGAATTAAATAATTTTTCTGGCGCTGCCTTTTGCACGGTGGCGGCTTTCCCTTTGGCCGGAGTAAAGGTGGACGCAACAGGTACCGAAAAAATACTGTATTTGATTTCTTTTTTAGACTGGATGACAGAATCGTTGAGAAGAGGCACCGATTTTATTTTAAAGGCATCGGAGACCGTTGGTGAATACGGTTTTACAACAGTAACCGTTTCCGTTCCCAGATCCTTTTCCTGAGCTGATATACTCACACCAAAGCACTTTAAAAAACAAAATACAATGATAAACTTCCTTGACATATGATCTGAACTTTGTTTAATTCTCCCCTGTATCAACTGATGCATTTTTTTCGGCCTCTTTAGACTTTATAAGCGACAATTCTTGCCTGGCCTTTGATTCTATCTCGGGAAACTGACTGAAATTCGAGATCACACTCTCCAGAATATACGTTGCCTGAAAGGCATCTCCCAAAGCATAGAAATTCTGGGCCATTACGATCAAACCTTTACCTCCCCATTCTTTGTAAATAGCGTATTCCCTGGCCAGTTTCTGTACCGATATATTGCTTTTTTCAAAGGCTCCCTTTTTTTGTTTAAAATAGGCGTCGAAATACAGGGCTTCCGCTGCCAATGATCCGGAAGAAGTCTTCAGCACTTTTGCGTACGCCTCTTCTGCTGTGATTTCATCAGAAGTACTCATAGCTGATCTTGCAATCATGATGTTTGCATCGCTCTTGATACGGTCATCTATTCCTTCTGTTTTCAATACCTTTTCTGCGTATTCCAGTGTTTTTTTGTAATTCTTTTGTTCGTAATACCCCTTCATCAGATTCTGCCTGGCGTATGTTCTGTTCTGCGCTATGTCAGCGGATTCCTCCAGTCGACTCAAATAATTCATAGCAGCAGCCATGTCATTCTTTGCCAATAAGAGTTCGCAAACCCGAGTCAATGCCTGTTCGTAATACTCGCTTCCTCCCCGGTCTGCGACATAGGTAAAGGAAGTTAAAGCCTTCTCCTGATTTCCCTCAGAAAAGTACAGTTGTGCAAGCTTAAAATGGGCATCGACAATATGAAGGCCGGAGGGAAATTCTGATATATAGCTTTCGTAACCGCGAATAGCAGCAGCGGTCCTTCCTTCTATATCCTGTTTTTCTGCAGATTCAAAAGTGGCATTATCCAATTCAGCGTCTGACACTTCAACAAAATCAAGATTTCTTACCCAGGCCGCGTATTCATTTACACGGCCCATATCCATATAGACCAGTTTTGCAGTGTTTACGGCCTGTATAGCCTCCTGTGAATTAGGGTATTTATCTACGACGGTGCTGAATTTATTCAATGCCTCATCGTTACGGTTAGCGTTGTAATGCACCAGGCCCTGCCTTAGAAGAGCCTGTGGTACCAGTTTGCTGCTGCTGTATGAGTTCACTAAATCGGCATAAGCCTTGAGGCCTTCCTGCTCCTTGTTATCACGGATATAGGAATTCCCAAGTTCAAAAAGAACGTCGTCTTTTAGTGTTGAAGCCGGATATGAAGTAATAAATGAATTGAGCTCCGCTAATTTGGTCGAATTTCTGCCTGTAAACCCGTAACTGACCGCTTTTTGGAAAGCCGCATAGTCCTTTTCCCTCCCGTTGCCGGAAAGGTAGTCGGCATATGCATCTATGGCCCTGTCGTATTTACTGGTTACAAAATAGCAGTCGCCGAGTCGCACCAAAGCGTCATCAACTTTTTCCTTCTCGGCTGTGCCCGACTTATATCGCGCAAAATACGGAATGGCCGAATTGTAGTCCTTTAGCTTGAAATAGGTATATCCCAAATTGTAGTCCAGGTCCTTGTATTCTTTGGTACTTGAGGCTGCCTGACTTTGCTGAAAACGGATGTATTCCACCAGGGCTTCGTCAAAACGATTGAGTAAGAAACTGGCCTCGGCTTTCCAATATCTGGCCCTTGCGGTAAATAAGGCATCAGCATCACTTTTAATGGCTCTGTCTAAGACCTCAGCTGTTTCGGCATAATCTCCTTCGAGGAATAATTCCATCCCTCTGAAAAAAGCTACTTTTTGATAGGTCGTTTTATTTGCGTAATTCCTGTTCTGTTCAAGCAATTCCAATGCCCCCTTAAAATTCCTGGAGGTCAGGTAGGAATCCACAAGCAATTCCTGAAGTTCAGGAGCATAAGTGTCTTTGGGGTATCGATCCAAATATGTGGAAAGCACCAGAGTGACCGGCTCATAGGCATTCCCGATCTCATAACTAAGACGGGCGTAATTGAGAAGGGCATCTTTTTCTATTTCAGGCGAGAATTCCATTTGTGATGCATTCCTGAAGGCATTAAGTGCCTCTTGTTTCTTGTCGAGTTTCAGGTAGCATTCTGCCAGATGGTAATACGCATTCTGAGCTACGCTATTCTGTCCTCCAATGATCTTGTTAAATTGAAGGATGGCATTGGCGTAATCTTGTTGTTGGTAATAGCAATACCCCAACTGGTAATAGTCTGTATTGTTCCATTTACCGCGCTTTCCCCTATAAGCTTCGAGATAAGGAATGGCCTCCTTGTATTGCTGCAGATTAAAATAACTTTCTCCAATGATCTTGTTGAGTTCGGAAATTTCCTGCCTGTCCGAATTAGGAAGTTGCTTTTTTCCCAAAGCGATGGCTTCTTCAAAATTACCGAGCTTAAAGTTCAGGTCTGCCTGAAAATAGGAAAGGTTTTCACTGAGCAATTCCTGGTCTGTAATCTGGTCAAAACTTTCGGTTGCTCCTTGGTAATCATCTTGCTGGTAAGCAATAAAACCAAGATAATACTTGGCCTGCGAACCGTATTCAGCAGAATTGGACACTCTGTTGAAATAGGTTTTGGCCTCTTCGGGTTTTTTAGCAGCAAAGAGGGAGTACCCCATATTAAAATTAAAGCGTTGCCGGTCTTTCTTCGGTACGGTATAAGGCTCCACTTTTTTATACCATTTCAGGGCATAAGGGTATTTGGCATTTGCAAAATAATAATCGGCCACATCCAAAAAGGCAGCATCTCTTTTTGTAGATGTGGGAAAACTTTCCACAAAATCTTCCATTAGACGGTCTGCACCAATCTGGTTGAGTCGTACCGCAGCGTTGGCGGCATAATATGCACTGTTTGCCTTGGTTTCCTCGTTTGTAGTTCTTGCTCTTACCTTTTTAAAAAGGGTTTGGGCTGCCTGGTATTGACTATTATTATAGAGTTGCAGAGCTTGATTGTAATCACTGTCTTCATGGGTATAGATGACAGATTCCTGAGCAATTGCCATGGAGAACAGGCCAAGGGCCATAAGGGTAAAAGCGGTTTTTTTCTTTAACATAGTGTTCTAGGACTCGTGAGAATTACCGTATTTGTCTTAGTAACGGGAAATATTGATTTGCAGTATAAACCCGTCAAAGAAAAAGATTTTCATGAGGCCCGTACTTTTTATCCTGCAGAACTTATTACTTTTATATCAACAATAAACGCATGGAAGAGCCCATACTAAGCTTAAAAGAAGTTGCCGTTTACCAAAAAGAGAATTTGGTGTTGAATGATATCAACCTAGAGGTAAAGAAAGGTGAATTTGTGTACCTCATCGGTAAGACGGGAAGTGGTAAAAGTAGCTTTATGAAAACCCTATACGCTGATCTCCCTCTTAAGCAAGGTCATGGCAGGGTGGTCGGATTCAATCTCAAAACACTTGAAGAAAAGAACATTCCCTATCTCAGGAGGAAATTAGGTGTGGTATTCCAGGATTTTAAACTCCTTCCGGACAGAAACATACACAAAAACCTCCTTTTTGTATTGAGGGCCACCGGATGGAAAGACGCGGCCAAAATGAATGCCAAAATCGAGGAGGTACTCGAAAAGGTAGGTATGAAGACAAAGGGATTTAAGTTTCCTCATGAACTTTCGGGAGGAGAACAACAACGGATAGCTATTGCCAGAGCCTTACTCAATGATCCCGAACTCATTCTCGCAGACGAACCCACAGGGAATCTGGATCCCCAGACCAGCGTTGAGGTTATGAAAGTATTGCAGGAAATCAATAAGACGGGCCGTACCATTCTCATGGCTACCCATGATTATGCGCTCATCCTTAAATATCCTTCCAAGACCTTAAAATGCGACGGAAATAAGGTTTTTGAAGTAGTCCAGAAAGCAGTTTAAACTTTTATTCAGCTCTTTATTTTTTAAATTTCCATCAGGAAAAATGTGTATCTTTCAGGTTACAACCAACCTAAGTAATTATGAAACTGAAAGCTTTCGCCTTTCCCCTTTTCCTGCTATTCTTCATTTCATGTAAAACCGATTCTCCTCCAAAGACCGAAATGGCGGTGGAGGAAGTCAAAGTTTGGCAACCCGATGATACCCGAAGTATGACGGGAGTCATGGCCAAAAGGGGCCTGATTTACGATTCTGAAACGGATACAGAAGGGTATGTACTTTTTGAACCTTCGAGCAGCACAAAAACCTTTTTGATCAACAAAAACGGGGAGGTCGTACACAGCTGGAATTCTGATCTCAATTCCATGAATTCCTATCTTCAGCCTAACGGAAATCTCATTCGGATGGAGCGTGATGAGAATTTCCCAACTTTTGCTGCCGGGGGACAATCCGGGAGGATTAAAGAGTACGACTGGGAGGGCAATCTGTTATGGGATTTTGAGTACTACAGTGAAACTTACCTCACCCATCACGATATTGAAATAATGCCCAATGGCAACATCCTTGCGATTTCCTATGATGCTTTAAGTGCGGAAGAGGCTGAAGCCGCTGGCATGGATCCTCAACACATTCCCAAAGCGGGCATATGGCTCGATAAGATCATAGAGATTGAACCGGTTAAGCCCAAAGGAGGTAAAATCGTCTGGGAATGGAGGATGCAAGATCACCTCGTTCAGGAATTCGATCCTGATAAGGAGAATTACGGTGTAATTGCAGAACATCCCAGAAAAATAAACATCAATATAGCCAGTGAAGAGGCCGGGCCCCCAATGACGCAGGAAAGGCTTGATCAGATGAAAAAAATGGGATTTATAACATCCAATGCTACGGTAGACAACCAGGGTTCGGATATCACTCATACCAATGCCGTTTCATATAATTCAGAACTCGATCAGATTGTGATCAGTGTCCCGGGCTATGGAGAAATCTTTGTTATCGATCACAGTACCAGTACCGAAGAAGCCAGAACCGCTTCAGGGGGTAATTCCGGATTAGGGGGAGAGCTTCTCTATCGCTGGGGGAATCCCGCCAATTACGGCAAGGGAAGCAAAGAAGATCAAATGCTCCATGGACAACACGACAGTAAATGGATACCGCAAGGATATCCCGGAGAAGGGAATCTGATGGTTTACAACAACGATATCCCCCACCCTGATAACAAATTGCCTAATATGTGGGCCGCCATGGGCGAGAATTCCACCCCTGAATTAAAAGTAGCCATCGGCGATGTAGGTAATTATTCTGCCGTTCATGAATGGGCGATTCCCACATCTGAGAACGGTAATTATGAGCCCGGGGAAAATGGCGTCTTTGGACCGGAGACTCCTGACTGGACTTATAATGCACCGGACAAGTATTCTATTTACTCGTCATTTATTTCAGGGGCTCATCGATTGAAGAATGGGCACACTTTTATCACCCAGGGCATGCAGGGAAGATTCCTTGAGATCGATGAGAATGGAAGGCGGGTCTGGGAATACTGGAACCCTTATGTGTACGACTATAAATTACCAGACGGATCACCGGCGCAACCCACTGGTCCTTTTGTATTTGGAATTTTTAGGAGCACTCTATACCCTGGGGATTACGCGGCCTTTGGAGGTAAAAAATTAGAGCCCATAAGCCCCCAACCTGACCCGTTTATTTTTAAAATGCCTCCTCCTCCGGAAGAAAACACTCAGTAAATTCAATCAACTTAAAACCACAAAAAATGTCAATAAAAATTATTGGTGCCGGATTCCCGAGAACGGGAACCACAACTCTCAAGAGATCCTTGGAAATGTTAGGGTTTAATCGTGTGTATCACATGAAAGAACTCCTTGTAAATCCTCATAATCTTCACTATTGGAAAACACTTTCTGAAACCGGGGACACGGATTGGGAAGGACTGTACAAAGGCTACGACGCCACGGTGGATTTTCCGGGCTATCCCTGGTACAAAGAACATATGAAACGCTATCCGGATGCTAAAGTGATCCTCACCGTTAGGGATTTTGAGGCCTGGTATAAAAGTGTAGATAGCACGGTATACCGCGCAGGCCCTCAAACTCCGGGAGAAAAAATAAAAATGATGGGGAAACTGCTCTTTAGTGCCAGAGCGAGAAATGTGGTGAAATGCATCAAATTCTTTAAAAAGACCTTTTTTGCAGGAGAATTGAGTGGCAATTTCGAAGACAAGGCACACGCTAAAAAAGTATGGGAAGGACACTTGGCAGAGGTCCAAAGATTCGTCCCGGAGGAAAAATTGCTGGTGTACGATGTACGTGATGGGTGGGCACCACTCTGTAAATTCCTGGGTGTTGAAGAACCTACCGATACCCTGCCTCATTTAAATAAAAAGGAAAATTTTAAAGAAATGCTACCTAAGCTGATGAAAGGTGAAATGGCCTGAGTGAACACCGTAATTCTAATTTAACATCAACAGCCGGTACAATTAGGTATCAGTATTGAAATTTCCTATATGAATTCAGAAACCTGGCAGGTAAAAGCTACTTTATTATTGGTGAGTAGTCTTACCATCATGTCGATGATTACCATTTCGGCTTCCCTTCCGGATATGACCACGACCTTTTCCAAGGTGCCTAATCACGTTGCGCTGGTCAAATTATCCCTGTCATTTCCAGGGCTTTTTATAGCACTAAGTGCCATTGTAGCAGGCATCATCATTGATAAAACCGGTAGATTAAAACTATTGGGGATTGCATTGGTCCTTTATGCCATTGGAGGCACTTCGGGATATTGGCTTAACAACCTCTACGCTATTCTGGCCGGCAGGGCTCTGCTGGGAATTTCTGTAGGAATTTCCATGACCATAGTGACTACCCTAGTAGCCGATTACTATCAAGGCAAGGCGCGACAAAAATTTGCCGGTCTTCAAATTGCGGTGATGTCCCTGGGAGGAATCCTCTTTATTACGCTGGGAGGTATTCTCGCTGATATTGACTGGCGCGTACCTTTTTTATTGTACTTGTTTTCCCTGCTGATACTCCCTCCGGCATTTCTTTTTCTAAAAGAACCCCAGAGGATGAGTCGGCCCACAGTAAAAAGCAAGATTAAATCTCCGGGGATCATCTGGCTGATCTTTGGCAATGTTATGCTAATGTGGATCATCTTTTTTATCATCCCTGTACAAATTCCCTTTTATCTCAAATCAATTG
Source organism: Muriicola soli (assembly GCF_004139715.1). GTDB lineage: Bacteria > Bacteroidota > Bacteroidia > Flavobacteriales > Flavobacteriaceae > Muriicola > Muriicola soli. The sequence goes on from NZ_CP035544.1 coordinate 2,143,682, forward strand.
GGGTAGAAAAGAATACCATGATCGGAATTGCCATAGCTTCCAGCACTTTGTTTTCTGCAGTCTCATCTTTTTCTTACAGCAGGATCAAGGACCTGTTGGGTTTCCGACAGATCTTTGGGCTGGGCTACTTTCTGATGGCATTAGCTTTTATTGCCATTGCTTTTGGAAATTCTTATGGAATGGTTCTGCTGGGAATGCTGCTGGCAGGTTTGGGCATGGGACTAATGATCCCTAATGCCAATGTTTGGGTGATGCAATTAGCGCCTCAGGAAATCCGTGGTCAGGAAATTGGACGATTAACAACCTTTTGGTTTTTTGGACAGTTCTTATCCCCACTTGTTCTTCTACCTTTTTTGGATTACTTTACCCTTGATCAATTATTCTATGGTCTCGGAATCGTCTTGTTCGGTCTCACCCTAATCTTTATAATCTGGTACTGGGTTAAGCCTCGACAATTACGGTGAAGGATTCCTGATACATATGAACACGGCTCTTGATACGGAAAGTAAAAACCTCAGCTCCCGATAAAAAGTCTAATCCCCTAATCGGGGTATTACTCTTTATTATATCTCTGATCTTATTGGTCATTACGGGGCCTATTGGCTTCCTCTATGGAATACTTCACACTTTATTTAAGAACGGTATTACGGGCCTGGGAGAATATTTACTCAAAATTGCCATTTCAGTTGACCAGTTGGGAAATGTAATGATGCAGCATTTATTGAATCTATTGTGGATCAGAAAAGGAGGTTATCCTTTTGGAAATAGGGATGAGACCATTTCAAGTGCTCTGGGCAGGAATAAGAGATTGGGAATGCTCACCCGTTTTGGGCGAGGTATTGACAGTTTTCTGGATGTCATAGACCCCAATCACTCCCTGAATTCTATTGACTATTATATTGAACCCTCTCCCAGGATCATTGACAAATTAGCCTGGGTACACATAGAGAATAAACGGATTTTATGTGTGAGGAGTAAAGGGAAGGTGTTGTTTTATATTCCCGGAGGGAAAAGGGAGAAAGGAGAATCAGACTTGATGGCCCTCAGCAGGGAAATCCTGGAAGAATTGCAGGTAAGGCTAGACACCAGGAGTTTTACCTTTTTAGAAAATTTTGAAGCGCAGGCAGATGGCAAGCCGGCAGGTATATTGGTTCGTATGCGCTGTTACGAATCCTCCTACCAGGGAAAATTGAAACCCGCTTCCGAGATAGCTGAAATGCAATGGCTGGGGTATAACGACAGGGAAAAAGTCTCAAAAGTCGCACAATTGGTTTTTGATTATCTGAAAAATGAAGGCAGACTTTGATCGATTTTAACCACCTCACATCTCTTAGTTTTTTGTTACTTTTACGGCCGACTAACCAGGCGGACTACGCCATTACTATAAAATCGAATGACTGTACTGGGAATTGACATAGGAGGATCGGGTATGAAAGGAGCCCTGGTAGATACTGTTACTGGAGAAAAATTGACAGAAAGATTTCGTATTCCTACTCCGGAATCACGCAAACCTAAACCTATGGCCAGGGTTTTTAAGGAAATTGTGGACCATTTCGACTATTCAGGACCTGTGGGTTGCGGTTTCCCTACCACCCTGAGACACGGGGTTTGCAAATCAAAAGGAAACCTACATAAAAAATGGGTTAATGTCAATGTAAAAGAACTATTCAGTGAGGTTTCAGGATTACCGGTGACCGTGATCAATGACGCCGATGCCGCCGGGTATGCCACGATGAATTACGGGGTTGGTAAAGGGCGCAAAGGTTTTGTGGTTATGATAACTATCGGTACCGGTCTTGGAAGTGGTGTCTTCTGGGATGGTGAACTCATCCCCAATTTCGAGTTAGGACAGATCCCATACAAAGAATACAATAAGATAGAGATGTGGGCTGCCGCATCGGCTAAAGAAAAAGAAGGTCTTTCCTATGAGGAATGGGGAAAGCGATTTAATATTTTTCTCGAGTATGTTGAAGTAATTGTCTCCCCTGATCTGATTATTTTAGGTGGTGGGACTTCAAAGGATTTTGATGAGTACAAGGATTTCATAACCATTGAAACTCCGGTTATTCCGGCAGGGCTGCAAAACCACGCAGGGATCATTGGAGCAGCTGCAGCTGCTATGCACCATCCTATTACATTGGATTAGAAATAAAAAAAGCGCCCTTTGGCGCTTCTTTTTTTAATTTATTTTATTTCTTTTCCTGTCTACCTCTTTTAAGAAGATCTTCCGCAAACGGATGTGTTTGGGCGTCACCTCAACATATTCATCCTTCTGAATATACTCAAGGGCCTCTTCGAGCGAGAATTTGATCGCAGGAACAATTTTCGCCTTGTCATCTGCGCCTGCAGAACGAACATTAGACAACTTCTTGGTTTTTGTGACATTGATCGTCATGTCATCACCCCTCGAATTCTCACCAATCACCTGGCCTTCGTAGATATCCTCACCCGGGTCAATAAAAAAGCGTCCTCTTTCCTGTAATTTATCAATAGAGTAAGGGATGGCCTTTCCGTTTTCCATGGACACCAAAGAGCCGTTCTGCCTCTGGGGAATATCGCCTTTCATTGGCTGATACTCCATAAAGCGATGTGTCATGATTGCTTCCCCTGCGGTTGCGGTTAACAATTGATTCCGCAAGCCGATGATCCCTCTTGATGGAATTAGGAATTCGCAAACCATTCGCTCTCCTTTGGCTTCCATACCTATCATCTCACCTTTTCGAATAGAGACCATTTCCACTGCTTTTCCCGAAACACTCTCGGGGAGGTCGATGGTCAGCTGCTCAACAGGTTCGCATTTCACACCGTCAAACTCTCTGATTATCACCTGTGGCTGCCCGATCTGAACTTCGTAGCCTTCTCTCCTCATCGTTTCAATCAGGACTGAAAGGTGAAGAACTCCTCTTCCGAAGACCATAAACTTATCGGCACTATCGGTTTCTTCCACTCTTAATGCCAGGTTTTTCTCCAACTCCTTTTCCAGGCGCTCCTTGATGTGTCTAGATGTGACAAATTTGCCATCCTGCCCAAAGAACGGACTGTCATTGATGGTGAACAACATGCTCATGGTGGGCTCATCAATGGCAATAGTTTTCAATCCCTGCGGATCTTCAACGTCAGCTACTGTATCCCCAATATCAAAGCCTTCGAGTCCGACCAGGGCACAAATATCTCCGGTAGCCACTTCTTGCACCTTTATTTTCCCAAGGCCTTCAAAGGTATACAGCTCCTTGATCTTAGATTTTACCTTGCTCCCATCCCTTTTTACCAAAACAATGGACTGACCTTCCTTTAAACTGCCTCTTTGCAATCTCCCGATTGCGATTCGGCCTGTGAAAGAAGAGTAATCTAGGGAAGTGATCAGCATTTGAGTATTTCCCTGTTCCGGTTTAAAGCTGGGAATATGCTCAAGGACCATTTCCAACAAAGGCTCAATGCTATCTGTAGGTTTTTTCCAATCTTCACTCATCCAATTGTGCTTGGCAGAACCATAGACCACCGGGAAATCGAGCTGCCATTCTTCTGCACCCAGTTCATACATCAGATCGAATACCTTTTCATGAACTTCTTCAGGCGTACAGTTTTCCTTATCCACCTTGTTGATCACCACACAGGGTTTTAATCCGAGGTTCAACGCCTTTTGTAAGACAAAACGGGTTTGAGGCATAGGGCCTTCAAAGGCATCTACGAGTAACAAAACACCGTCGGCCATGTTCAAAACCCTTTCTACTTCACCACCAAAGTCTGCGTGACCAGGAGTATCGATAATATTGATCTTAGTATCCTTGTAGGTAACTGATACATTTTTAGAAACAATGGTAATTCCTCTTTCCCTTTCCAGATCGTTATTGTCCAGAATAAGGTCGCCTGTCTTTTCATTTTCACGAAAGAGCTGGCAATAATGAAGTATTTTATCAACCAGGGTAGTCTTTCCGTGGTCAACGTGGGCAATAATTGCAATGTTCTTAGTAGTAGACATCTTTATGTTTTGAGCCGGCAAAGATACTGCTATTTTCGGCAGCTGTATACAAAGTTGTCATTTTTTTAGTTTACTGGTTTAGAGCACTTTCCAGAGAGTGATAGCTGCTAAATCTAATCCTGGATACGTCCCTTCTCATCTTCAAGGCCGGTCTTCCTGGAGCGAGCCTTCTTGATTTCCTTTCTGCCAAAATCATAGGTAAGGCTAAATGCGACTTGCCGACTGTCACTCCCACCGCTTCCGTCGATAAAGAGATCCCCAAATTGGGTAGTACCTCGCCACGGAATGGTATACAGTATATCGTTAAAAGACAGTCTTCCGGTGAGCCTATCCTGAAAAAATTTCTTTTGAAACGCAAGGTTTAATGAGCCCAAAGAGGCAGTTTGGTAAGTACCTCCCCATACGGAAGGGGAGCTGTACCAGCCGGAAACCTCCATACGCAGTCCTTTTGGCAGGGAAAAAGTATTCTGTATGTAAAAGCTAAGTGTTTCCTGTTTTACCGGTAAAAATTCCGGGCTATTAGCCTTGTAATTACTGATGTATGCATTGAGACTAAAATAGACATTCCACCAGTCCTTAATGTTCTTAGGATATGAAATCCCAAAGTTAACGATCTCCTGATCGGCCACATTTAAGGTAGTCAGGAAATTTCGGCTCGCCCCATCGGCAACCGTTACCTGAGCAAAAAAGTCAGAAATATAACTATAGCTTATTGAGGTGGTTAACCTGTAATTATACGTATGGGATAGTTTTAAGTTATCGGTGTACTGTGGCTGTAAAAAAGGATTACCCAATCTGCTGCTCAATTCGTCTATTTTAAACTCAAAAGGGTTTAAAGAAGCGTAATTAGGACGTTGAATTCGCTTGCTGTAGGTAAAAGCAAATTGATTTTTAGGCGAGGCCTGATAGGTTAAACCGCCTGAGGGGAAGAAATTGGTGTAATTTCTTTTTACCCGTGAATCCTGATTTACCTGCGCACTTTCAAGATTCCCATCTGATATGGTATTCTCCATTCTCAGGCCCATTTGTAAATTCCATTTGTCCCATTTTTTATTGTAGTTGAAATAAGCTGCGTTGATCCTTTCTTCATAGTCAAATTGATTGCTCTGTGTGGTGTCAAATATATCCTGCCCATTCTCGATATTAAAAAAGTTAAAGATGTTATTGGTTTTGATGTAGGATAATTTAAAGCCCAGTGCCAGCACCCCATTTAGCAAGTTTTGCTCGTAGTCTGTTTTAAAGGTCACAATGTCTATGTCTATTGGGGTCTCCTGTCTTGTGATCAATTCCCTGATCACCTGTGTTTCATTTCCATTAAAATAAACATTGGGTTGAAAGGCATTCCTGTCACTGTTGTATTTTCCATAGTCGAGATCTACATTCAGGCTTACTCCCAGCGTATCAGCGTATCGGTAATTGAGGTTCCCGTTAATATTATAAGACAAATTTGAAGTTCGGTTATTGGCGATTAAAACGCTGTCATTTTGCATGGCCCCAACACTTCTTATAGGTGTCCTGGAATTATTGATCCCGTAGCCATTGTTGAAATTACCGTCAAATATGGCCCCAAACGTACTCTTTTTAGTGGCATAGAGGTCGTAACCCAACTTTACATTATTGCTATTCTGATCGTAAATGCTGTTGGTTCGTGCCCCAAAACTGGTTCCCGATTGTTCCCTTAACAAATTGAGGAAGTTGGTGCTCTTTCCAAATCGATTACTGTAAGTACCGTAAAAATTTCCCTTCTTACCCCTCGAATTAAAATTCACACTGGAATTATACCGGCCAAAATCGCCAACTGTTACACCTGCCGTCACGGTTCCGTTCGTACCCAGGCTTTTATCCTTAACCAGTTTAATATTGATGATGCCTGCGTTCCCGGCAGCATCGTATTTAGATGAAGGCTGAGTAATGATTTCTATGGCTTCAATATCCGTGGCTTGCAGACTCTCCAGATAATTGATGAGATCTTCACCCTGGAGAAGAGAAATCTTGTTATCGATAAAGATTTGCACTCCGGTCTTTCCTTCTACGATAATTCCACCGTTGTTATCGACAATAACTCCGGGGGCTTTCCGCAAGAGTTCAAAAGCACTTGTACCCGTGGCATTGATCGTATTCTGTACGTTAAAAACTGTTTTATCAGCCATAACCTGAACCATTGGTTTTTCGGCTACAACCGTAACTTCATCAAGGTTTTCTGCGCTAAATTCCAGGACAAGGGTCCCCAGATTCAAAGAAGTACCATCAAACAGGATCTTCTGCTGATAGTCTTTATAACCCATATTAGAAATGTTGAGCAGATACTCATTTTTTGAAATGTTGCTGATCAGAAAAGTGCCATCTTCATTGGTGATTACAGCTTTTACGAGGCTCGAATCCTGTACGCGATTTAAGGTTACTGCGGCGAATGCAAGGAATTCTTTGTCCTGCGATTGAACACGGCCGCTAATGGTTTGGCCATACTGAACAAAGGAAGTGAGGAATAGTAGAATAAATACAAATAATCTCATAATGAGCTGTTTTTAATAGATGGTCAAATATCCTTTAACCCTGAACACTTAAAAAGTACAACCTGACGAATCGCCCTATAGGCAGTTTAATGGAAAGGACCATCTAACCTCGTATAGGACCATTCATCGAATGTCACTTTTAACCAGCTAATTCGAAACTTATATTTGATTTCAATTCAAAATAATCACAATGAAAGCATTATTAATTATATCATTCCTACTCTCTTGTCTGATTGGTGTTGCTCAGGATAAGGAGTATTTAACCATAGAGTTAGAAGGGGGACAGAAAAATGAAGTCAGCTACCCACCGGGAACAGAATACTATTTATTTGATAAGCAGGGAAATTTTGTTTTAGCAGAAGGTGATCTGAATGAGCCATTTGTAATAAACTCTCAACACACTTTAATTGTATCACCCAAATACAAAAAAGACACAGACAAGTTTGTAATAAGAGCAGGCAGAATTTTAATGAAGGAACTTGAAGTTACGGACTCCAGTGTTTCTGATTCCGGTCAAAACGATAATTACAATGGACAGCTAACGGTCCGGAAAGAGTATTTTGATTCGAATTTACAAGGACAACGAAATTTATTATTGGTTTTCAATAATGGTTTAGTTTTTCGTTATTTTGATGGGGAAGCAAGAGCATGGTATAACAACGATGAAGTTACAGTAGAGGGTGAATTCCTGGTGGAAATTCCCGAGGGAACCGCCAAGATCAGTTACAATCCTTTCTCTGGAGAAACATGGTGGGTGATAGACGACTCCGAGAATAATAAATAAGAAAAGAAAATACTAACTTTTAAATTATGAACAACAAGATCCAATCAAAAGAAATCGTTGGTGTTTTCCTATTTTACTTCCTTTTTGCCTTTTTGTATCATATCACCTTAAAGTACAATGGATATGGTTTTACTCAGGAGGCTTTTGAACAAATCGTAAGTCCGGTAAGTTTTTTCAGAACATCAGGCCTGCATTATCTTCTTTTTTTCATCGCCTCGATCCCTGTTTGGTACATTATTTTTGTTTTACTCAGAAATAAAGCACTTTGGAAGCGGATATTAGCACACGCAATTGCATTACCTGCTTTTGTAATCAGCACTCAGCAAATCTATTACCAAATTTCAGAATACTTTGAATGGGGGCATCTCATGGGAAGAGGGCAGGTTTGGGATCTCTATATTCCGGCTTTATTCTACTTTATTCAATTTGGCATTTTTCACGCTTATCAATATTACCGTGAGAATCAACGCAAATTGATATTGGAAGGCGAATTGAGACAGGCTGCATTAAAAAGTGAATTAGCCGCCATAAAGGCACAATTAAATCCACACTTCCTTTACAATGTTTTTAATACCATAAATGCATCCTTACCAGCTGAAAACGAGACCACAAGGGAAATGATTGCGCAATTATCCGATCTGTTCAGGTATCAATTACAAGCCACTCAGCAAGAGTTGGTGCCTTTGCGACAGGAATTAAACTTTGTGAAGAAGTATCTCGATTTGGAAAAAGCGAGATTCAAGGATCGACTCAAAATTGATATCAAAGTGGAAGACGCTTTGATGGATGAACTTATTCCCCCCATGCTGTTACAACCTTTGGTAGAAAATTCTGTTAAACACGGACTTTCGAGTCTAATAGAAGGGGGTACCATCAGTATTTACATCTTCAAGGCAGATGGAAAACTAAAATTTGAAATTTCCGATACCGGGATAGGCATAAAAGACAAAAATCGCGTTTTTGATCGTGGAGTAGGCCTAACCAATACAAAACTGAGATTACAAAAACTATATCAAAGTAAGATCGAACTCTTAGACAATTCGCCACGGGGTCTGAAAATTAAATTCTCCTTATGAAAAAAGTAATTATCGCGGATGATGAGGAGTCTGGACGCAAATTGATAAAGGAATATCTTGAGCAATTCCCCGAGTTGGTCCTTATCGCTGAGGTCAATAATGGGGTAGATGCTATTACAGAGATAAATCGATTTAAACCCGATCTGGTCTTTTTAGACGTGCAGATGCCCGGGAAGACCGGATTTGAAGTATTAGCACATCTGGAAGAAATCCCTCAAATCATATTTTCAACCGCCTATGACCAATACGCGCTCAAGGCTTTTGAAGTACATGCGGTAGATTATTTGCTAAAACCTTATACCAAGGAACGATTTGATATTGCCATAAACCGTCTGGATAGCGGAGAGCGCAAATTAGATGCTTTGGCGGAGAGTGTAATCATGGAAAAAGAAGACTACCCTGAACGTGTTTTGGTACAGCATCAAAAAAAACTGGTAACAATCGCCGTTTCAGAAATCATTAGGATAGAGGCTTATGGAGATTATTCTAAGCTACATACACAAGATGCGATGTATGTAAGTAATTACGGTATTTCCGGGCTGGAAGAAAAATTAAATCCGCAGACTTTTGTGAGAGTGCACCGTTCCTCAATCATAAACCTTAGTATGGTGAAAGAACTGCATAAATATGGAAAAAGCTATGACGTTACCATGCTTAATGGTGATGTTGTTAGAGTTAGCAGAGGATATATGGAGACCATTAAGAAATTGATGTTATAAGAGGTATGCTATGTAGCATAGCGTCAATTACATTTCTACCTCAATTCCCTACCTTTGTCTAAAGTTTCTACAATGAATTTTACAAAAATTCCCCAATTAAAAAATACAGATAGCAAGCAGTTCTTCCTGTTATCAGGTCCCTGTGCCATAGAAGGTGAGGAGATGGCACTTCGTATTGCAGAACACATCGTTACCGTTACTGACAAATTAAAGATCCCCTATATCTTCAAGGGTAGTTTTAAAAAAGCCAACCGGAGTAGGGTAGATTCATTTACAGGGATTGGAGATGAAAAAGCCTTAAAGATCCTGCGAAAAGTCTCTGAAACCTTTGAGGTACCAACCATTACTGATATCCACGAAATTTCCGATGCTGAAATGGCTGCAGAATATGTAGATGTACTGCAAATTCCCGCATTTTTGGTCCGTCAGTCAGATCTGGTTATTGCCGCCGCCCGGACAGGAAAGACCGTTAATCTGAAAAAAGGTCAGTTTATGAGTCCGGAAAGTATGAAACACGCTGTCGCGAAAGTTACGGATTCGGGAAATGAACAAGTGATTATTACAGACAGGGGAACCATGTTCGGTTACCAGGATATGATCGTTGATTTCAGAGGGGTTCCCACGATGAAGCAATACGCCCCGGTGGTTCTTGATGTTACACATTCCCTCCAGCAACCCAACCAGACTTCGGGAGTTACAGGAGGAAGACCGGCCCTAATCGGAACCATGGCCAGGGCTGGGATTGCTGCAGGGGTAGACGGACTGTTTATGGAAACTCATTTTGATCCATCTACAGCCAAGAGTGATGGGGCCAATATGCTGCCCCTGGATAAGTTAGAAGGACTCTTGAATCAATTGACTGTATTAAGGGCTACGATAAATCAGATGAATCTGTAGTGAGATCTATTTGTAGAATTTCTTATCTTTTACTTCACGAGCATTTTCAAGAACATCCCTGAGAATAGCTTCATCGATGTCCTTTAAAGAAATGTAGCGCAGAGATCGCATCATTTTCCGGCCAGCTGTTGTCATATGCTCCAGATGCACGGTGAGATGTGCTGACATCCAAAATCCCAAATCTACGTAGTTCTTGGACTGGTTGAGGTAACAAAAGGGTTTTCCTTCCAGATAGTAAAACGGGATCTTGTATTTAAATTTCAGGGTTACCTCAGGAATAGCATGGACAATAATCGATTGTAAGTGCAGTAGAATGGATCTGTAAGGTTCAGGCTGATCCAGAATGTAGGCAGAAGCAGGGTCCAAACCTCAAAAAGAATTTAGAAGTAGCAGTTTTGATTAATTTCCCGTTCAAAATCAGAATAAATTCTTTGAACGTAGTGTAAAGGGGTTTTCTCCGATATGCGGATGGTCATATTAATAAGATCTAAATCAAAATGAAAACAAGAAAAATTTTCACAACACTCTTCATCAAAACGGGACATTAGAAATTTAGTGATTCGGGGCCTGAGTTTATACTCTAAATCGACGCAGAATTTCCTGAATTCATCATCTATATCGTCAGCAACTATCCAATTAAATTTCACTTGGCCTGTTGGTTAATTAGCCTTTCAATATAAGTATATTTTTAAAAAATATTCCAATTTTAACTTTTAGTTCTTTACCTATTTTTATCACTGATGATAGTTTTTAAGTCGGCACGCCAGCATTGGGCAAACTATAACCTTAGCTTATCCCAGTCTTAGTTTATAAATTGCTACATTAACACTGTATTTAAATAAAAAAGCCGTGAGAAAATTTGTTTTAGCCCATCTATTTATTCTGAATTGTATCTGTATAACCTTTAGCCAGGAACATCAGCATATTGCGGGAGATGCCCTGTCTTATCCCGATATACCGGGCTTTATTACATTAAAAACTGACCTTCACCAACACACTGTCTTTTCAGACGGGGAGGTCTGGCCTTCTATTCGAGTTATGGAGGCTTTGCGCGAAAACCTCGATGTCATCTCCCTTACAGAACACTTGGAATACCAACCTCATAAAGCTGATATCCCCCACCCGGATCGCAATCGTTCCTATCAATTGGCCCGTGAAGAAGCCAAGGATCATAACTTACTGATTATCCCGGGTTCAGAAATTACGCGTAATGCTCCAATTGGCCATAGTAACGCCCTTTTTACCACTGACGCCAATGCATTGTTGGCTGATGATCCCTTAGTACCATTTTCTGAAGCTAAAAAACAAAATGCCTTTGTGTTTTGGAATCACCCAGCCTGGTACAGACAGAGTCCTACGGGGAACCCCATTTTAAGCGACTTCCAATTAGATCGGATTAAAGATGGGCAATTACACGGGATAGAAGTCATTAACGAATATGACTATGCTGAAGAATCATTTGCAATTGCACTGGAACACAACCTAACCATAATGGGTACCAGCGATATTCACGGACTCATAGATTGGCAATATTTGGAAAAGGGTTTTCACAGGCCCATTACTCTGGTTTTTGCAAAAAAAAGAAGCCTGGAAAGTATACGTGAAGCTCTTTTTGCAGGTAACACCATGGCCGTCTATAATGGCTTAATGGTTGGTAAACCACAATTTGTTAATCCTTTGATAAAAGCTTGTTTAAAAGTAAATAAGGTGGCATATATGCCAAATACGAATATTCTGGAAGTTGAATTAGAAAATATTTCCAGTAGTGACTTGCTTTTTGAAAATCAAATGGAGTATACTTTTTATAGTAGTTCTCCTGTTTTTGAAATATCCGCAAAGGAGGTATTTACGTTGAAAATTAAAACCTTAGAAAAGGTATCATCTATTGCTTTAAAATTGAAAGCTCTGGGTGCCTATATCGCTCCAAAGACGCATCCTGTGGTGAGTTGGGACATAGAAGTTGAGTAAATACCTATTCCTTCCCCTCGACATAGTCTTGCAAATAAGCATATCGAGCTGTCAATTTCCCATTAGAAGTCATTCTAGCCCGGTCTAAAATACCCTCCTTGTCTCCATCAAAAAATGCAGGGATCACGTGATCCACAAAGGTATCACCAAAGCCTTCGCTCGCATCTCTGGGTAGTTCTGTCGGTAAATTGTCAACTGCCATCACTGCTATGGCATTCGTATTCATGAATGGAACTTCCTGCTCCGTAACCGGATCATACCCGTAGATAGGATCGGAAATAGTGGAGGCACGCAAGGTAGTGGCCACAGGTCCGTCAATATCGCAGCTCACATCTGCCACCACCTCGATCTTAAAGTTAGGGTCCTTAACATCTTCTCTTGTATAAAGATAAGGAGCTCCATCACCATAAAAATGACCTGCTATGTACAAATTACTCACTTTGGCAAAGCGCATAAAGTTGGATTCGTATACCTCCGGATGGTCATAAAAATCTTGTACCGGGAGTAGTTGCCCGTCTTTTCGTTTATTGTAATCCAAAACATCGAGCTGGCAATAGACCGGAACATCAAATGTCTTTTGCAAATAATCCTCCACACCTACTTCCCGAAGATTCATGCCATCCAGGATTTCTTTGGCGCCACCACCAACCCTTCCCTTACCTGTAAGCAGGATTTTGATCGGAGGTAAGGCTATTGTACCTAATTCCCGGATCAGGTCATCTTTGTCTTTTAGTAATTCAGCCTTTGCAATGTTGAACTTTTTTGATTTCAACCCATATGTCCGTATCCCGTTGTAGGCTCCTACAATACCGGCGTAGCGGCCAAAGGCTACTAAGCGCGTCCCTTTTGCATTAGTGATAATTTCATGGTCGTATAATTCAATTTTCTTAGATAAGATTGCCTGAAGTAATTCTCGATTATAAGGTTGTTTTTTAATAGTATGTGAGAAAAAGAAGTACTTTTTATTGGGAATTAATGCTTCTATAGGCACCTCTTTTACGCCAATCAGCACATCACAGTTTTCCATGGAGTCGGCCACTGTAATTCCGGCCGCTGTGTATTCTTCATCTTTAAAAACACGAACAGTTGAGGGTTCAACTGTAATCTTTGCTTCAGGAAAGGAATTCAGGACCTTTTGGCAGGCCTGTGGAGACAATACTACCCGCATATCTGGGGGATTTTTGCGCTCTCTGATGATTCCGAAATGTGTCATACGGTTTGGTATAGATTTTGTTCAAAATTACACGGATTTAAGGCGGTGCACAAACTTTTTGGTATCTTCGCGATCCATTTTTAAGCAAAAGACGTTCATTGATAAAAAAGATGAGGAACTGAATTCATGCCAAGGCGTGATTCAGTTCGATCAGGTAGCGTATTGGCGCAACCATCTCATTAAAGGGGCCGACTGGTTTTGACAGCGAGACCAATGGCATTGTAAGCATGTCGAGCGCTGGGATACAGCTCGTTAATCTCATATTTCACACTTTTTAAATGGCGAATCTAATTACGCTCTTGCCGCTTAATCTGAATTATAGTAGGATTTAGCCTCGTCCCTGCAAGGCAGGGAAGCGAGATGTCCCGGGATAGCCCTTGTTGATGGCGATCCATTTCGGGGCACCATAAAAATCAACATAAAGCCCTTTTTGCTTTATTAAGGGTTAAAAGATAACAAAGCTAAGTGCGCATTAGGCGGTTTTTGGTCAGATGTGCAACGAAAAATAAACAAAGACTAAGCATGTAGAAAGCAGTGATATTGCTTGTTTGGACGGGAGTTCGATTCTCCCCGGCTCCACGATCAAATACCAAACCCGCAGCACTAAGCTGTGGGTTTTTTATTTTCAGAAGCTATCAGAACTTGTTCTGGAATGGCGGATGGGAATAAAAAATAAAACAGGCAGAGCCTCGCTGGTTTTGGATTTGCAGGACTGAATCTCAGGTGAACACCGACCCCGACAGAGATCAAGGGAGGTAATCTCCCCGGCTCCACGATCAAATACCAAACCCGCAGCACTAAGCTGTGGGTTTTTTATTTTCAGAAGCCATCAGAACTTGTTCTGGAATGGCGGATGGGAATAAAAAATAAAACAGGCAGAGCCTCGCTGGTTTTGGATTTGCAGCTCTAAGCTGTGGGTTTGTTATTTTCAGAAGCTATCGGAACTTGTTCTGGAATGGCGGATGGGAATAAAAATAAAACAGGCAGAGCCTCGCTGGTTTTGGATTTGCAGGACTGGATCTCAGGTGAACACCGACCCCGACAGAGATCGAGGGAGGTAATCTCACATTAGCTGTGATAATTAAATAATCAGGAAATGTTTAGACTAAAAATCTGCCCATTTCCCTAAAAACAGACTTTTGTGTACAGGCTTCTGGGCTGTTAGGTGACGGCCCCAATAATTGCCACCACCCCGTTTATGCACAAATACAATTTAAATTTTTGTATTTTACAGAGACCATTAATCATGAATTTCAATCCATGAAGAAAGTACTTGTCCTCATCCTGTTTCTACTTAGCGTAATTGGCCTTACAGCCCAAAATACCCTATACAGTGACACGGTTTATATAGATTCCTATAAAATGCCACGCCAAATAACGCCGGATGACCTCGTGGACGAAATCAAGACATTTCTTATTACCCGAGATTACGAGATTGTCGAGGAGTCTCCCATTGAAACAAACGGCCGGCAGGACAGTTTTGAAAAAAATGAAGCCAGTTGGCTGGCAAGGACTTTTTTAGGACGAAAGGTGCTTAAAGAGTATCCCTTTAGCATAAAACACACATTGACTTTTGACCAAAACAAGAATGGTCGGAACTACGTCATTATCTTCTCCCTGGCAAGTCTTGATCAAAAAAACCTTTCCGAAGAAATTCTGGAAGACATTCAAGAGCAAGCGATGAAATCTGCCGAAAACATTGCAAAAGATGAATTCAGAGAATTAAAAAAACTCGTCAAAGAAAAAGGATCAGGTGGGTCCCAAAATTAAAAGGAGTCTAAACAGATTCGTATATTTAGAGAATGAGCCCCTATTTATTATACTCTTTTCTGACCAGTGATCTAAGCCATATAAATACCGGAATAGCTAAAAGAACCAATAGCAAATAACTTCCTATTTTTCTAACTAACATTGCCTTCCACGATTTTATGCCTCCAATTATGGAATACCCATTTGTATCAAGAACATCAATATACAACTCGTGCCTAAGGTTTTCAGAAGCTTCAAGTTTTAATGTCTTATACTCTCCTGGTATCTCAAGCACAATTTCACTTTCGGGCTGGACCGGTAAGTTGATTTCTCTGTTCTCAATCGTTCCTCCAGGTGCCGTGAATACGGCATCGATCACCAGAGAATCTGAGCTAGACCTGAGACAAGTTTGACATTTAACAATAAGGGAATATGTGGATGACGAATTGTTGATCTCAGGTAATACATATTCATCTCCAGTAATTTTATTCCTATCCTCGTCGAAAATGGCAAATACTGAAATTACCCCGAAAGATCCGGCTATGATCACCAAAAAAATTCCAAAATAAATAAGTGTAGATCCAAAGGATTTTCTTCTTAGTTCTTTTGTGATAAATCTAATCTCGGTAAGGGTAAACCAGATAAAAAAGATTAAAAAGGTAACCACAATAAAGTTCTGCTCCAGGGGCTGGAGTAGAGAGCTGGATAAAATGATCATACAAAATGTGAGGGCAAGAGGCGTAAAATAATAACATTGAATATAGGTCGCCCTCCTTAATGCTTCGCGGTTGAGGTCTTCGTTTTTCAATAACTCTATAACCAAACCAAAAAATAATGGGAATGTCAAAAATACGGCCGCTGAAACAAAACCATAAGACCCACTTAAGTTGGTAATCATATCTCCTGAGATATCCAATCCGGATACAATTTGATCCCAGACCGAAGTTATCTCGTTATCCTTCGTGGAATTAATGTCCTTAAGAATATCCCGCTTGATAAAAATATAAACGAATACCAAGAAAACTGAATTCAGAAGGTAGAGAATTATAGGAGACATATAATTCTGAAATCGATCGGTTTCCGCTTTTAATTCCCGCGTTACATAGCCCTCAACCCATTTGGGATTCGACACCACCTTGAAAAGGGTTTTAGGAATGAATATAAGCCAGAACAGCAGGCTAACAACCAGTCTTTCAATTCCTTCTATGATATTTACAATATTCATAATCTGATTTATCTAATTATAGGATCATTCTCTAAAGCCCGTAAGTAAATGAAAGTAATATCGCTTTAAACTTATTCTCTGCACTGAACAGCCTGAAATTACTTCCCCCGGTAGTTGAGACATTGAAAAAAGCTCTGTTAGGCGCATTGTCATAAAACAGGGTGTAGGTGATGGACACCCCGATCTTCTGCGTAAAATTGAACCGAAAGGAGGTGATCCATTCCGTCCAGTAGTCCAATCTCTTATCGGAATTGATCCCATCATCTACCCGATTGTAGAACTCTTCAAAAACTCCAGTTTTGATATAATATTTGGAGGAAAACGAGAAGTTCTCACCTCTCCAGTCCAGGCCAGGCCTTAGTACGAGCCTATAGCGGTTGGTAGCCGTAAAATTGCGGTTTCGCTTTTGGTCACCATCAAACAGTTCAAGCGAATCTGCAGTTTTCTCTAATTCGTAATTCAATCCGGCCAAAAAGGACAATCTGGTAGAACTGAAATTCTTGATCAGCGTATTGACCACTCGTCTCCTTTTTCTCAGCAAGATGGAGACTTCTTCCCTATCCTTTCCTTCTCCTTGTACCTGCAGTTTTTCCAGCTGAGCTTTTAGGAACCTGTCCTCTGAATTAAAGGAATGATTACCCCCATTGAGTGCCATAAGTTTTTGAACACCTTCTTCGGTGAGTCCGGATTCATTCCGTTCATCTATGGCCCGACTCTTCAGGTTCTCAACTTTACGCGATCTGTTGCCGGAGTAGTAATTGAGGATAAATCCGCCTCCGATCTCGTAACGCTGGTCAATACCCAGATAGCTGTTGTTTGTCCCGTTGAGAAAGACATAGCTTTGTTTTGATAGGTTTTTATCCGAAAAATTGTAATCGAAAGATATGGAAACATTGGATACCGTCTCGCTAAAGCTTCCGTTCTGGATCTGGGCCAGGATACCGGAATTCAATTCAAATTTAAAGGGGTACACCCCATTAGAAAGTGAGATACCCGTATTGATCACAAAAAAGTTATCTCGTTTTACCTCCTGTCCATTGAGTCCAAAATATATACTTCCGGCAAACTGATCATTTATATCCTTTAAAGCCTTCTCCAGTTCATCGTGAATCTCTTTTATTCTCAAATCCTCATCGGATTGGAGCTGTCTCGTCTTAAAAAAATTCCCTGTATTGTTTAAAGTGTCTACCTTGAGCACCTGGGCAGATCCCACAAGGTTAATCATGAAGAAGAGGACGCTAAATCCCCAAAATTTGGTTGGCATAATTGGTCGTTTTTCGGAAGTCTTAAGTTACTTGAAAAAAATCATATAGATTTACTCCCAATTCAAACCAGAGAAACACCCTATTTTATCCTTGAAATCTGCCAGTACTCTTATATCAATCCTTCTTTTTACAATTTTTAGTTCCGGAAATCTTAATGCCCAATCGGCAACTGGCAATCCCGTTTCCAAAGAAATCTCACAACAGATCAGCCTGCAACACGACAACGACTTTTTAACCCTTAGTGATCGCTATTATTCTTCCGGACTTTTCCTGAGCTATACAAAAAGTCTGAGGAAATTAGAAAAAGGAGATGAAAATCATCAATTCTCTGTGATCCTCGGGCAGGAAATATTCACTCCCTCTAACATAACCACTACTGATATATCGGAACAGGACAGACCCTATGTTGGGTTTCTGGGGATAAACAGCAGCTGGTCCCGTGTTAGAAAAAACAGGGGGATTGAAGCACGCCTTTTAATCGGACTTGCGGGTAATAATTCCGGGGCGGGTGGGTTTCAACGGTGGTACCACAATTTTCTGGTAGTATCCGATCCACCGGTTTGGGTAGGAGAAATGAACAACAGCTTTCACGCCAACCTCTATCTAAACATACATCGTGAATGGCGGATATCGCCTTTACCATTTTCAGTAAGTTTTGGTCTTCAACCTGAACTGGCTTTTGGGACACGAGATCAGTACGGGCAACTTAAGCTTATGGCTTTCTTCGGACGCCGAAATCGTTTAATGTCGAGCATGGCGTACAGACGAATTGGGAATAAATCCCGCGAGATTTTTTTTAGTTTAGAGTTTGGATACAGGCAGGTGTTCTACAACGGGATGTTGCAAGGAAATCCTCTGGGCGATGATTCGGTTCTTTTGATCGATTCTCAAGAAAGACTGCTAACGGGAGCATTTACACTTCAGCACCGTTACAATCAAAATGAATATCGCCTTGGATACCATATTAATTCTGCTGAGGCTCCCGAAACCCAATCCCATAAATACATCAGCCTATCTTTTGCAAGAAACTTTTAAGCCTTAGAAAATTATACCGAATTGGCCCCCATCCTTGCAACTAAAGAAATTTAGCATTTTTAGAGCTCAAAATTCTTTATGAAAGAGGATCTCCGACCACAGGTTCACAGATTGAGCTTTTCATTCGATGCGATGTGGCGGGGAACTTATTATGATTCCCTTTGGACCATTAAAAGTGAAGGCGAAAGTGTTCTCCTGGCCGAGAATTTTATCAATGCGGTTAATCCCACTGTGGCAAACTCATTTTATTTCCTGGTGGAAAACTAATTTTTCACTGTCTTTCCTGAATTTTAAGATTATTCAGAATTGTAGTTTACCTATCTATCTTTCTGATTTTCAGTAGATAGCAATTATCGAATAGACCCTTCAACACTATTTCACATTTGTTTAAGTAAATTATATGAAAATATTATGGCAGGTTCAGCATGGCTAATCTGAAATCTTTTCTATCTTTTGGGCGATTTTAGATAATTTATACAATGGACTTACTCAAAAGGGCAGAAACATTTGAAAATTTAAAAATGAGTCATATGTCAACCAGTGACAGGGTTCAGGCATCAAGAGATGCTAAAGCCATTATCCTTGGGTTGAACGAAGTTTACAAAAAAACAAAGGATCCCGAACTCATGGACCTTATGAAGCGATTGACTGAAAAAAAGCAAAAGATAGAAAAACGGATAAAAGGTAAACCGGTAATCTAGACTTTCAACTCTTCAAGAGAACGGGAAAAAACCAATATATCTCACAATCTATTAACAATCCACAGCATTCTGTGGATTATTTTTTGTCTTATTCCCAAAAAATTTAGTTTTAAATGTTAATTTTGGAAAAATCAAAATATTTTAAAATGGGCAAATTCGAAATTAAAAAAGACAAATCAGGTCAATTCAGATTCAATCTCAAAGCTGGTAACGGTCAAGTTATTTTAAGCAGTGAGGCATACAAGACGAAATCAGCTTGTGAAAATGGAATTGAATCCGTTAGAAAAAACTCGAAAAACGACGCCATGTTTGAACGGAAAGTTGCCAAGAACGGCAAACCGTATTTTGGCTTGAAAGCGTCTAATGGGCAAGAAATCGGAGCCAGCCAAATGTACGCATCTGCCTCCTCAATGGCCAGCGGTATAGCTTCGGTAAAAAAGAATGCACCTTCAGCAAAAGTGGTGGATAATTCCTAACACATATTGCTCAGCCGCTTTGGCGGTAATGATTTTAAGAAAGTAAGGACAACCTGTGTTGTCCTTTTTTTGTGATTTACTACCTTTAATATTGTGTATTGTATAGTAGACATCGAAACCACCGGTAATGGGATCAAAGGAAATAAGATCACAGAGATCGCTATTTTTAAATTTGACGGAAATCAAATTGTAGAAGAATTCACTTCCCTGGTTAATCCCGAATGTGAAATCCCTCCTTTTATTACCGGACTTACAGGGATAGACAATGATACCGTGAGGAATGCTCCTCGCTTAAAGGAGATTTCTGAAGATATCCTGAGGATGACCAAAGACTGTATTTTCGTCGCGCATAGCGTCAACTTCGACTACAATGTGATCAAAAACGAATTGGATCAGCTCGGTATCAGTTTTATTCGAAAAAAATTGTGTACGGTTCGACTTTCAAGAGATGTATTTCCAGGATATCGGTCCTATAGTTTGGGTAAACTCTGTTCTTCTCTGGGGATACCGCTGGAAAACAGGCACAGGGCAAGAGGTGATGCCCATGCCACAGTTCTTTTGTTTTCAAAAATTCTACATACTAAGGGAATAGATATTACGCTTAAAAAGTTCCTCAATGCAAGATCACAAGAAGCCACTCTGCCTCCATCCCTTCCAAAAACACAGTATGTACGCCTTCCCCAAAAACCAGGGGTATACTATTTTAAAAATGACAAAGGGGAAGTAATTTATACAGGAAAGGCTAAAAACATAAAGAAAAGAGTGTTGAGTCATTTTTATGACAAGAGCGAGAAAGAAATAAAAATGTGCAGAGCTACACAGGGAATTGATTTTGAATTATCAGGTAATGAACTCATTGCACTGTTGATGGAAAACCAAGCCATAAAAAAGCTATTTCCAATCTATAACCGGGCTCAAAAGCGTAAGATCCCGGGGATTGCTATTTTTTCTTATGAGGACAGGGATGGAATTTTACATCTCGCTTTTTCGAAAACTAATGGTGTTCCCCAGCCATTAACCACTTTGTATTCCGTGACCGAAAGCCGTGAATTCCTGGAACAGATCTGTAGAAAATTTAAGCTGTGTGCAAAATACTGCCATCTGCAGAATGGAGTAACTCAATGCGATCATTTCAGATTGGGTCCGTGTAACGGAATCTGCCATGGCAAAGAGGACATCAATAAGTATAACTCTAAAGTAATTAAGGCCATAGAATACATAACCGCTGCACGGGAGAATTTTATTATCAAGGAGGAAGGCAGAAGTTCAGAAGAAGATGCCCTGGTTGTGGTGCGCGATGGACTTTATTGCGGGTATGGGTTTATTCCCAAGGACCTTCAGATTTCATCTCTTGAAGATGTTATGGCCTATGTAACCCCTCAGAAAGAGACCCTGGAAGCCAGACGCCTTATCAATTCTTACGCCATCAGAAATCAAAATAAACTACTTCAGTTAGGATAGGGCGGACACAGCCTATGCCGGACGTTTCGTCTAGAGTTTTTTATTCAATTCCCTGTACATCCTTACGACAAAAATCATCCAGACCAGAAAGATCAGGCCGACGAATATGGAATATGCCAGTATAAAATCCATCACTTTCTGTATTTAAAATAATTCATAAATCCAAGAATAGTCGGTGCCCAGAAGGCGATGAAAATAGCATCTAGCTTATTGCCTGTGAGGTACATGTATTCAGAAACTACGATGATGGATAAAACAACGACCAGCAACAGCAGGTTGATAATCCCTACACTCTGAATAAAATTTTTTAGCATTATAGTCGGTTATCAAAGTTAAAAATACATAAAATCCCTATGTGTAAAAGTGGAAAACAAGAATAATTTATCAATACCGAAATAGAGACTAATAATTAAATTCTTATTGTAGAAATTGTCTCAAACTAGAAAAGTGACTAGTCAAAACGAATTTAATTATACAGGTCTTTTATCTTTTACGGATCCTGGCGTATTCCCGGGCATAGTCAGCAAACCACAATGTATTTTGGACTTGCCAATTTAATCCTATAAATTCTATTAAGAAATGGTTTTAATCACAAAGTAGACGGGCAGACGTAATCTGATAGCTCCAAACCAGCTTCTTTCATAGCGGCAAATCCTCCACCAATATCAATGAGGTTGTGAATACCTCGGCTCTTGAGAATTGATGCTGCTATAACCGATCGATATCCTCCTGCACAATGAACATAAAACGGAGTCTCAGAAGGAAACGTCCCTAAATATTCATTTATATTACTCAATGGAGTATTTTCAGACCCGACCAAGTGTTCAGATTGGTATTCCGACTCTTTCCTTACGTCGAAGACCGGGGCTGATCCTCCGGAAAGCTGAATTTTTAGTTCCGAGGCTGGTTCCGAAACTACAGTATCGATCTCTTTGCCAGCTTTTTTCCAGTTTTCGAACCCACCTTTTAAATACCCAAGAGTATGATCAAAACCAACCCGGGACAAACGGGTGACAGCTTCTTCCTCCTGGCCTTCAGGTGTCACCAGAAGTAGTGTCTGATTTACATCAGCAATCAACGCTCCTACCCAGGGAGCGAAATCACCGTTCAATCCAATGAAAATTGATCTCGGGATATGACCTTGTACAAAATCCTGCTGAGTCCTCACATCGAGAACTACAGCTTCAGTCTCATTGGCCATCCTTTCAAACTCATCGGGCGTAAAAGCGCGGGTGCCTCTTTTGAGCACATCTCCGATATCCTCGTATCCTTCTTTGTTCATCTTTACGTTGAGGGGGAAGTATGCCGGAGGGGGAAGCAGGCCTTCGGTTACCTCCCTGATAAATTCTTCCTTGCTCATATCGGCCCTGAGGGCATAATTGACTTTTTTCTGGTTCCCGAGGGTATCGACCGTCTCTTTCATCATGTTTTTTCCGCAGGCAGAACCTGCTCCATGTGCAGGATAGACAATCACATCATCGGCCAGGGGCATAATTTTGCTCCTTAGACTATCGAAAAGCATACCGGCCAGTTCTTCCTGTGTGAGATGCGCTGCTTTCTGAGCGAGGTCGGGTCTTCCCACATCACCGAGGAATAACGTATCTCCCGAAAAAATTGCCAGATCTTTTCCTTTTGAATCCTTTAGAAGATAAGTGGTGCTTTCCATCGTATGTCCGGGAGTGTGGAGCACTTTGATCGTTAATTCTCCCAACTTGAATTCTTCTCCGTCTTTGGCAATATGGGCATCAAAGGTCGGATCTGCTTTCGGGCCGTAGACTATGGTAGCTCCGGTTTCTTTGGCCAGGGTAACATGACCGCTCACAAAATCTGCATGAAAATGTGTTTCGAACACGTACTTAATCTTTGCCTTGTCCTTTACAGCCCTTTTGATATATGGAGATACTTCCCTCAAAGGGTCTATGATGGCAGCCTCCCCATTACTTTGTATATAATAAGCGCCCTGGGCCAGGCATCCGGTATAAATTTGTTCTATAGTCATGGTATATTCCGTAAAATTCTACAGCAAAAATAAGGCATTCTCTTCTAGCTATGGTAACCTCAGTTACCAAGTGTGTTCCTCTGCAGTGCAACTTTGTTTTGTAATTGGGACTTTTTCGCAGGATCATCGAAAAATAAAACAGCCTCCCTGGTTTCTACAAACAAGCATTCTTTAGGCAGCAATTCCATTATTCCGCTTGAGAACAATATGTCCCTTGTTGGCCCAATTGCACCTGCGATATAGAATTGTATCCCCTTTTGATACAGCATTTCGAGGAGATTTCGCAGCATATGAGCGGCAGAAGAATCTATGTAGTTAATTGCCTCTGCATTTAAGATTACCGCCTTTAATTCGGGACCTTTCCCATCGATAAGCTCAAGAAGGCGCGATTTAAAAAAACTTGAATTCCCGAAATACAGCTGTGCATCAAATCTTATAATCAACAAATCTTTTCGGACCAACGCGTCTGATCCAAATCTTTTAATATTTCTGTAATACGGAGTCCCTTTAATATTAGCAAGGACGGCTAAGTGGGGGTTTGAGGTTCTGTAGACCATCAAAAGCAAAGAAATTAGCACCCCTACGAGTATTCCCTCCATGATTCCAACAAAGAGCGTAATGGCAAAGGTGGATAGAAGTACCAGAAATTCATCTTTTCTGTACTTCCACAATACGAGGGCGTATTTTACATCGATTAAGTTATACACCGATACCATAATTATGGCTGCCAAGGCTGCTTTGGGTAGATAATAGAATAAGGGTGTAAGAAATAGCAAGGTGAGAAGAACAATCAAGGCTGTAATAAGTGTAGCCAAATTAGTTTTTGACTTTGCCTCATGGTAGATCGCCGATCTTGAAAAACTAGCCGTAACGGGATAGGACTGAAAGATGGAACCCGTCATATTCGATAAGCCTAAGGCAACAAGTTCACGGTTTGCATCCAATTGATCATTATTCATTTTATCCTCGATTCCCTTCCCTATGGAAATGGTTTCCAGGTACCCAACCAGCGAGAGAGTAAAAGCAATAGGCCATAAGGGCATCATTGATTTCCAGCTCAGATCAGGTATAGCAGCAACAGGCAAACCTTTTGGTATTTCCCCTACAATATCCACACCTTTATCAACCCATTGAAAAAAGTAAACGGAAACTATTCCGATGATCACCACCAGTAAGATATAAGGGAGTTTTTTATTCCATTTCCTCAAGGCGATCATCAAAAGAATACCGCTTAAGCCAATTCCGAGATCGTAGGGATTGAATTCTCCTGCCTTTAGGATGGTATTCCAAATTATATTGTGTAGCTGACTGCTCCCTTCTATATCGGTGCCCAAGAGATATTTTAACTGACTCAACATAATGATCAACGCCGCTCCGGAAGTAAAGCCACTGATGACAGGTTTGGATAAGAAATTTACCAGGAATCCCATTCTCAGAAGACCCAGAAATAATTGAATGAAACCTACCATAAAGGCCAATAAAACGGCCATGGCAATATAATTCTCGGGACCTACCGAAGCTATGGCTCCTAATCCTGCAGCAACCAAGAGTGAATCCATGGCAACCGGACCTACTCCCAGGGATCGGGAAGTGCCAAAAAAGGTATAGATCAACAGCGGTACCATTGACGCATAGAGGCCGTAAACGGCTGGTAAACCTGCTATAAGCGCATAGGCAAGGCCTTGAGGGATCAAAACTATGGCAACGGTTAGCCCTGCCATAAAATCTTTCGGCAGAAAAGACCATTTATAAGTCCTCAGCCAGCCTATAAACGGGAATATATTAAGCATCTCTTTGTATCAACTGAGACAATATCATCATAGGGAATTGATTTTGATTTGACTGCGTTGAAGGTTGATTAATCCCTCCCGCTCCATCTTTTTTAGCAACCTGGATATCACTACCCTGGAAGTGTGAAGATCGGCTGCAATGTCCTGATGTGTGGTGTGAATTATGTCATCGTGGTTCACCATAGCCTTGTCCCTCAGGTACTTTAAGAGGCGCTCATCCATGTTCA
The DNA here is from genome assembly GCF_004139715.1 of Muriicola soli. Classification (GTDB taxonomy): domain Bacteria; phylum Bacteroidota; class Bacteroidia; order Flavobacteriales; family Flavobacteriaceae; genus Muriicola; species Muriicola soli. The sequence goes on from NZ_CP035544.1 coordinate 2,168,759, forward strand.
TAAAGGCAAGCGTATCCACAGTTTCGAGTAGTTCCTCCATCCTGTTGTGATAGCTATCAATAATAAATGCCCTCCAGCTCCTGTATTTTCCCATCCAATCTTCCATTTTATCAACAGGGATCATCAGCAAATCAACGTCCGATTCGGCGACCGCTCTGATTTTACTCGTGCCCTTTTTAACGCAGCAGGATAAGGTCATTGCACAGGTATCCCCCCTCTCGATAAAATAAAGGATAAGGTCATCCCCTGCTTCATCTTCTCTCATGATTTTAATAGCCCCACTGATGATCAAAGGCATAAAAGAGATTGTATCCCCAATATCTATGAGAAAATCACCCTGCTCTACCTTTTTATATTTCCCTACTTTAAAAATTTCATTCAGCAGTTCTTCCTCAAATAAATAACCGTAGAGGTCTTTGAGAAGTTTTAGATCTAATTCTTTATAGTTTTGACTAGGTGGCATTATTATTTTGGTGTTAATGCGATGCTGAATTCAACCCTGGGCTCATTCAAATGCATAAATCCTTCGTGTAAAAATTGCTGTTCTACTGCATAGGGGTAAAAGGTCACCGGTTCTACGCAAATCATATTTGCTACCGGGGACCACAGCATAAAATGTCCAAATCCATTTGTGGCGAATTCCATTTCTCTTTCATCCATTAGAGTGAGCCGATCAGTATTGGCCACTTGCAGGGCTTTATTTCCGGCTGACATTACCTCTTCAAGACTGTAAGAATCATTATCAGATACTACCCGGGCAGATGCCGATCGCAATTGAAAAGCCGGATGATATCCCAACATATATGGCATATCCTTGTCCCCTCTGATAATGAAGGAGATTTCCAAACGGTCCTCTAAGAGTTCAAACCTTTTTTCAAAACGAAAATTAAAGGGCCATATTAGTCTAGGTACTCTTGATTTTTTCGGGTATTTGGAATTTTCTACAACTGTGCCAGCCTTGTATTCCTTGCTGAAACTCGCAGACTTTTCATCGGCAGTATCTCTAGTGTAAACCAGTTCCCGCAGTAATCCGTGCTGGTCCTGTATAGCATTCCCCTTGGGTACCTGCACCCTGTAGCCTGCGCCCTCTGTAGGGCCTATAATAGGAAACATTTCTGTGTCGGAATGGCCCCATCCGGGACTACCCTTCTGATGAATAAATTCGTAGTCGTTTTCCTTATAGCTGATGAGCTCCCCCTGGTTAATTAATACTGAATGACTCCCATTCTTTAAAGAAACCATAGGCTATTGATTGATAAGGCGATAAATGAGTATGGCAGATCTTTTGGTCAGATCCTCTATTGTATTGAGATTTACTGTTTCTTCCGGCGTATGTGCCCCGGAGCCCATAGTGCCAAGTCCGTCGAGACAATCTACATAATCTGCGACAAAAGAAACATCAGCTGCTCCTCTTCTTCCGGGATCATATCCTAAAACCTCCCCTTGTCCGAGGTCTAAACTCACTTTGTTCAGGGTAGACAGTAACTCTAGGTTTCCTTCCGTAGGCTGCATGGCCGGATAACTATCTGTAAAGGAGATGGTGGCAGAGGTTTTGGTAAGATTATTAGCGGTGATCTGCCTCATTTTTTCCCTGGCACTGTTCTTTTGTTCTTCCGAAATAAAACGAAGTCCGCCTCTCACAATAGCTGTTTGTGCCACTACATTCGATTTTCCATACACCTCTCCACTGCTTTTTAAAGGGTCGTATTCAACAAAAGTCCCCCCATAAGAATTCCGGGGTTAAACGTAAGGAATTCCTCTCCCCTGACTTCCTCATAAAATGAACTTAAAATCCGACTCATTTCAAAGATGGCACCAGCTCCGGTTCTCTCGCTGAAGACTCCGGATGAATGCGCCCTTTTTCCTTTCACTTCTACCTGCCATCCGGAAGCTCCCCGACGGGCAACAGTAGCGTAGTTAAATCCTGTAGATGTTTCGTATCCCAGGGCAATGTCGCTTCTCCTGGCGGCCTCTATAAGGTCCTTTCTACTTATTTCCAGGGGTTTTCCGGTGCTTTCTTCGTCCCCGGTAAACGCAACAATGATCTGGGCATCTCCCAACAAATTTTGCTCGTGTAATGCCTTTAAGGCGAAAAGAATAATTACATCCCCGCCTTTCATGTCGTTTCCGCCCGGGGCATGAGCTATACTATCGTTGACTTTTTTAAATTTTTGAAAAGGACTGTTCTCCTCAAAAACCGTATCCAAATGGCCAATTAAAAGTAATTTCTTTCCTTTATTACCGCTTGTTTCTGCAAAAAGGTGACCGGCCCTGTTCATTTCTTCCGGCATTTCTATCCAACGACTTGTAAATTCAATGTCCTCAAAAGCTTCCTGAAAAACCTCTCCTACCGCCTGTACCCCCTTGGCGTTAAGTGTACCACTATTTATGTTTACGACTTTTTCAAGAAAATTGATCGCCTCATCGTTGTTCTTTTCAACAGCAGCAACAATCTTCTTTTCAGTACGTGACAACTTTTGAGCGACAGAGCAGAGCGGAAGGGCTAAGACCATCACTAAAATTAGATTTCTAAGCATAATACCGGAATTCTTTAGGCTTGAAAAGATAGGAAAACTATTCAAGAAAGCCTTGCTTTTTCATCCACTCATCATTGTAAATCTTAGCTACATACCTGCTGCCATGATCGTGAAAAAGGACTACTACAACATCTCCTTCTCTGAAATGCTCTTGTAATTGCATCACCCCCTTAATGGCCGCTCCTGCAGAATTTCCAAGAAACATACCTTCTTCCCTGGCCAGGCGTCGCGTATAAACAGCCGCATCCTTATCGGTAACTTTTGTAAAGCCGTCAATGATATCAAAATCGACATTTTTTGGAAGAATATCTTCCCCTATCCCTTCTGTGATATAGGGATAGATCTCATTTTCGTCAAAAATCCCGGTCTCGTGGTATTTCTTAAAAACCGATCCATAGGTGTCTACCCCCCAAACTTTGATATTGGGGTTTTTGGATTTCAGAAAACCGCCAACGCCTGAGATCGTACCCCCTGTTCCTACCCCCACTACAAAATGTGTGACCTTACCGTTGGTTTGTTCCCAAATTTCGGGGCCGGTGGTTTGGAAATGAGCTTTGGTATTCGATGGATTGTCATATTGATTCACGTACCATGAGTTTGGGATCTCCTCAGACAACCTTTTGGCTGTGGAATAATAACTTCTGGGATCATCAGGAGCTACATCTGTTGGACAAACATGGACTTCACTCCCCATAGCTTTCAGAATGTCTATTTTTTCTTTAGACTGCTTGTCACTAATCACACATATCATTTTATAACCCTTGACCACTGCTGCTAAGGCAAGACCCATGCCTGTATTGCCCGAAGTCCCTTCAATAATCGTTCCTCCCGGTTTGAGTTTACCTGCTGCAACCGCATCTTCTACCATTTGAATTGCCATGCGATCTTTGGTAGAATTACCCGGGTTAAAAGTTTCGTATTTCGCCAGTACCAGACAGGGTAAATCTGCTGTTAGTTTATTCAGTTTTACAAGTGGGGTGCCTCCGATGGTTCCCAAAATATTCTCTGCGTATTTCATAGGCTGCAAAGATACAGGTTCACAAAATGAAGGCCTAAGAAGTGAAAAAAAATGACAAAGTTTTTAGCCAAAAAACAGAGAGCGCTACATCAGTCGAACTTTATTGCCTTAACCGGACTGATCCTGGTAATGATATGAGAAGGGATCAGCAACATCAGCATACACAAGAGCAAGACCCCGGCATTGAGAAAGATAACCATAGAGAGATCGATATAGACAGGTATATAATCGATATAGTATTCCTGAGGATTGGGAAACTGGAAGTATCGAAACTTATCCTGTAACCAGATCAGGCCAAGGCCCAGGAGGTTACCCCAAAATAAACCAATTAGAATGAGGTATGCGGCGTTGTAGAGGAATACCTTTCTTATACTCCAGTTAGAGGAGCCCAGCGCCTTGAGGATACCAATCATCGGAGTTCGTTCCAGGATGAGTACCAAGAGTGCAGTGATCATATTGATCCCTCCCACGATGATCATAATCCCAATGATAATTCCGATATTAAAGTCGAACAGCCCTATCCACTCAAAGATTTTATAATACTTGTTCTTAATGGTCTGAGTATCCAGGGTACTCAGTGTTTGACCGTAGATTTCAGCGCTTTTTTCGTCAATTGCATCGAAGTCGGTAAGAAAGACTTCAAAATTCCCAACCTCATTTTTGTCCCATTGATTTATCCGCTGAATGTGTCGTATATCAATAAGAATATACGTGCCGTCGAACTCTTCAAATCCACTATCGTAAATGCCTGTAATTCTAAACTTACGCTGATTTGGAATTTTTGACGGATCCTCCTCCTTCAGGAAAAAAGTAAAAAACTCATCCCCTACATCCAATTGAAGTCTTGAGGCCATTACAGCAGACATCAGCACATCAGCATTGAGATCGGAGGAATAGTTTGGAAGAGTTCCCCTGATCAGAAAGTCTTCAAAGGCGGTCCAATCATAATCAGTACCTACACCTTTGGCTATGATTCCCTCAAAAGTATCTTCGGTACGAATGATTCCCGCCTTGGTAGCGACGGCCTGTATATGGCTTATACCTTCAACGCTATCAAAGTCAGGATAAAACTCCTGTTCTATGGATACCGGAATAACAGAGACCTCGGAGTTGTTATTGTCGTAATTGTAGATCTGAATATGCCCATTAAATGCAGCTATTTTTTCCCGAATCTTATATTTGAGTCCGACCCCCGTGGCTACGGCAATTAACATCATCAAAATCCCCAAGGCAATGGCCGCAATGGCTATTTTTATAATTGGAGCAGATATGCTAATTTTATGCTGCTTACCTTTGATAAGGCGTTTTGCGATAAACAGTTCTAAATTCAACCGATGTTTTTTTTTCTCCCTCAAAAATACAGTTTTCATCTGTTAGTTACCCATGTTTCTGAACTTACAGAAAAGCTAGTTGTTGGGACTATCCCCCTAAATCGGCTAATCTTCGGATTGTGTTTCCTGACAATATCCTTGGTGTATAGTTGCGGTAATTCATCCACTGCAGCTTCATCTTCTGGTAATACTCAACCCTTGGCAGAAAACTTATTACCCACTGCCGAGATTATTGTAGGTGCAAACAGAACCGACCTTTATCTCCCTCTTCTGAAGGGTAAAAAAATAGGCCTGGTAGCCAATCAGACAAGTGTAATTTTCAGGGAAAACGATCAAAAGACAAGCGAAAAAGTTTCTCATGCGCATTTGGTTGATTCCCTGCTTGCTTTAAACATTGATCTGCTCAAAGTATTCGCTCCCGAACACGGCTTTCGGGGTACTGCCGATGCAGGTGAAAAAGTGAGTGACGGGGTCGACAAGCGCAGTGGTTTACCCGTGATTTCACTTTACGGGGCCAATCGCAAACCCGAAAAGTCACAACTCGAAGGCCTGGAGGCCGTGGTCTTCGACATCCAGGATGTAGGGGTCAGGTTCTACACCTATATCGCCACCCTGCAATTGGTAATGGAGGCTTGTGCGGAATCGGGAATACCCATTATCGTTTTGGATCGCCCTAATCCCAACGGGCATTATATTGATGGCCCTACCATGGAAACGGAGTATAAAGGCTTCCTCGGAATGACGTCAATACCTTTGGTTTACGGAATGACCATTGGTGAGTATGCCAACATGATTAACGACGAAGGTTGGCTGGAAGGAGGACTGACCGCAGAATTGACGGTAATTCCCTTAGAGAATTACACGCATCAGGCAATGTACAGCCTCCCCCTTAAGCCATCTCCGAACTTACCCAATGATCTGGCCATCAACCTTTATCCGAGCCTGGGCCTGTTCGAAGGCACCAACATCAATGCAGGAAGGGGTACGGATCATCAATTTCAACAGTATGGTGCTCCATTTTTAGATCCTGAATTATTTACTTTTAAGTATACCCCAAAGTCGAATCCCGGCGCTAAATCTCCCAAACATCTGGGGGAGAAGTGTTATGGTGAACGTCTTGTGGGGGTAGGCCGACTCTACGAAGTTTCCCTTGAATGGTTGTTAAAAGCTTATCAAAACTGTGCAGATAAAGATCGTTTTTTCAACACTTCCGGGTTTAGTAAACACGCGGGGACCGCAAAGTTGCAAATGCAAATAGAAGCCGGTTACACTGAAGAACAAATAAAGGATACATGGAAGGCAGATCTTGAATCATTTAAAAGGATACGAGAAAAGTACCTCCTTTATCCCTGAGAGGGTCGCTCTCCTCCCGTAGGTTTTCGATATTTGTGAAAAGGTTGTTTGAGCAAGCCCATGATAGAGCCGTTTTCCTGCTTATCGGGAAAGGTATCTACTCCATAAACGATCGACTCCCGGTCTAATTCCATATAAGTTCCAAACATCCTGTCCCAAATGGAAAAAATATTACCGTAATTGGAATCGGTATAAGGTAAGACAAAGTGATGATGAACCTTGTGCATGTCTGGTGAAACCAGGAAATAACTGATGATCCGGTCTATTTTCCTGGGCAGTCTTATGTTCGCATGGGTAAATTGTGTAGCTATAAGAGAAAGGGACTGATACAGCATTACAATACCTATAGGAGCTCCAACCAGGAATACGCCCAACAAGGTAAAAGTGAATCGGATTAAACTCTCAAGAGGATGATGCCTGTTGGCCGTGGTGGTATCTACCTCGTGATCTGTATGATGCACCAAATGAATCATCCACAATGGTTTTACGTTGTGTTCAACATAATGCGCCAGATAGGCTCCAAAAAAATCAAGTAAAAGGACACCGAGAAGGATATACAGCCATAGGGGCATAGTGGGTAACCAATTGATGATTCCAAACTGCTGGTCTGCCACCCAGTCACTGGTCTTTAAGAGCAGGAAAGCCAGGGCAAAATTGATAACTATAGTTGAAAAGGTGAAGAAAAAATTAGGCAGGGCATGCCTCCATTTTTTGTAGCGAAAACGAAACAGCGGCACTGTTCCTTCGAGCAGCCAAAAAAAGCTTATTCCCAATACCAACAACAAGCTTCTGTGACTCGATGGTATCGTTTCGAAATATTGGATTAGAGCTTCCACAGGGTTAAAAATAAAGAATTTGAGAAAAAAGAGATCAGACTTTAATCCTCTTTTTCATTTCTTCAACGATATTAAATGCTGCAGGGCAAACGAAGGTGTTCCTAACAGTGAGTTTACCAATTTGTTCAAATCGCCTTCGATCGGTATGCGGATACTCCCTGCAAGCCTTTGGTCTTACCTCATAAATACTACAATAATTATCAGACCCTAAAAATGGACATGGAAGCTGCTGTAATACCTTATCTCCATCTTCATCTGTCCTGAGGTAGGTTTCTTCAAAGCTCGCAACATTTATTTTGAGATGCTTTGAGATCCTGTTAATATCCGTTCTTGTCAAGAGCGGGCCTGCTGTTTTGCAACAGTTGGCACAACTTAGACAGTCTGTCCTTTCAAACTCATCCCGATGCAGATTTTGAGCAATGTCGTCGAGATTTTTGGGCGGTCTTTTTTTTAAGCGGGTAAAAAAAAGTCGGTTTTCACGCTCTTTTTCCTTAGCCTTTTTGGGGAGGGCATTCAGAATATGCTGCATATCGCTGCTCATTGTTTTCGTTAATTTCAGACCGATTTTGTTTTTCTTACCGCTGCAAATATCCCAAATTTGCATGAAAGAGGAGCCCTAATGGCAGTGGATGTTTTTGGTAAGGCAATTCTGGATTATCATTCTGGAGAAACAACCGGGGAAATACATACCTTTTCCTCTCTTGAGGAACAGGATTCCTTCCCGGTATCGCATCTTTTCCGAAGTTATGACAGCATGCCCCATTTGGAAAAAAAGGCCTTAGATCTTTGCAGGGGTCGGGTACTCGACATTGGCTGTGGCGCCGGAAGTCATAGCCTGTACTTACAATCCAGGGGTTTTGATGTGACTTCTATCGATATTTCACCAGGGGCGGTTCAGGCTTGCAAAGCGAGGGGATTAAGTAATGTTTTTGAATCAGATTTCTGGCAATACAAGGGGGAAACCTTCGATACTCTTCTCTTGCTTATGAATGGAATTGGGATTGCTGGACAATTGTCTAAACTTCCTCACTTCTTTCAAAAGGCCCGGCAACTGCTCAAGCCCGGGGGACAGCTCATCTTTGATTCCAGTGATATCATTTATATGTACGAGCAGGACGAAGATGGAGGTTTTTGGGTTCCTGAAGATATACCTTACTACGGTGAACTCACCTATGAAATACAATACAAAAGCTATAAAAGTGCTCCTTTTGCATGGATTTTTGTCGATTTTAATACACTGGAAGATTTTGCTGAGAAGGAAGGATTTGGCTGTAATCTTGTAAGAAAAGGAGATCATTTCGACTATTTGGCCAAATTAACAGTCGAAGTGTAATAGTGAGAACTATTCTCCGTTTAATTTTAGGGTTTTAGGCGCTATACTTGTTATAACACTGTAGATATCATAGTTTTAAAAGATGATAATGAGAAAGAAATATTATTTTTTCCTGATCGGCTTGTTCCTGCTTGCCGCTTGTACTAAAGACAGTAATGGCCCCGGAGGAAATGATCCGGATCCAATCGATAAATCGGCTAATTTATTGGCTACGGGAGATTCGGCCAATGACATCCTCACTAATGAAACCTTTACTACCCTGCTGATTGAGATAGGATACGTTACAGGTTTTCAGCCCAGTGCCGAAGCCATGAACAATTTCCAGGCCTTTCTTCAGGCGCGGACCTTTAAACAGGATATTCAGGTACAATACCTGGAGCTACCCAGCCCAAATGAAAATGACCTATCACTACAGGAAATTGCCGATTTGGAAAGTGAGAATCGTACCGCTTACAATGAGGGTTCTACCCTTGCCATATATATCTATTTTGCCGATGCTCCGGCAGACACGGACGATCCTCAGGAAGGCACCGTTACTCTGGGCGCTGTATACCGGAATACATCTATGGTAATCTATGAATCGACAGTAAGAGAACTAGGAGTAAATAACAGTCAGGTAACCATAGCCGATGTGGAAACCGCAGCCCTCAACCACGAATTTGGTCATTTGCTGGGTCTTGTAGATCTGGGCTCACCTCCTGTAAATGCCCATGAAGATCCCAACGCAGAACATCACTGTGACATAAATGGCTGCCTGATGCGTGCCGAATTGCAGTTTGGCGGAGGATTACTTGGAATGATGAATAAGCGAGTCTCAACAGGCAAGGCTGCCGTTCCGGGATTAGATGATGAATGTATTGCCGATCTGCAGGCCAACGGCGGAAAGTAAAGGAAGCCTTGACACCTATTCAGGCCCCTTTCAAAGAAAACTAAGGAATATTCAAATATTTATGTGTTTGCAACGAGACCTTCCATTTGGGATGGGCCATTACATAATCTACAATAAGCGGGGTCACTTTTTCCCTGACACTCCATTCAGGTTGTAGATAAAGCACGCAGTTTTCACTTACTTTGGCCGCGTGTTCTTCAGCAAATCTCAGATCATCGCGATTGTATACAATTACCTTTAATTCATCTGCCCTTAAATGGATGTCTCCAACAGGAGCTTTATTCTTTTTAGGCGATAGGCAAATCCAGTCCCAAGTACCGCTGAGAGGGTAGGCCCCGGAGGTTTCTATATGAATTTTGAGTTGCTTTTCCCTTAACAGGGTCGTTAGGGGGTTCATATCCCAGGTTAGGGGTTCTCCGCCGGTGACAACTATGGTATCTGAGTATTTTGCAGCGTTCTCCACTATGGTTTCCACCGCGCTGGGAGGATGGATTTCGGCATTCCAGCTCTCTTTTACATCACACCAATGACATCCAACATCACAACCTCCTATTCTGATAAAATAAGCTGCAGTTCCCTTGTGATATCCTTCCCCCTGAATGGTGTAAAATTCTTCCATTAAGGGAAGCATCTTCCCTTCATTGACCAACTCCATGACCGCTTTTGCTTCCATGGCGCAAAGATACGGTATCCTTATCGAGAAAACATAGCCAAGTCCTGTGTAAGCCTTCTAATTTTTGACTGCAATTACATCTATTTCCACCTTTGCGTTGCGCGCAAGACCTGAAGCCGCAAAAGTAGTGCGAGCCGGTTTATTGGTGAAGTATTTAGAATACACCTCATTAAAGGAGGAAAAATCTTCCATGGTACTGAGAATTACTGTGCATTTGACCACGTTTTTGAGTCCTAATCCGTGATGTTCCAGAACAGCTTCTATATTTGAAATCGCCTGGGATGTTTCCGCCTGTATCCCTCCTTCCACCATGGTTCTTGTACTGTGATCCATCCCGATTTGCCCTGCGAGGAAAAATAAATTTCCTGCTTCAACGGCATCACTGAAGGGAGCCCCTTGCTTTTTGGGTTCATGGGATTGGTGAAAAATTATTTCCCGGGTATCCTGTGACATCGCCATGGGCATGCCGAGAAAGAAGCAAAGCAGAAAAAGTGGAACGCAGTATTTCATAATGTGCAGTTTTATTGTTGCTTAAAATTACCCTATTTTTATTGAAAATTAAGAATCATGAGCAAGAAGGACGAATTCTTCGCACATATTGAAAAAGGGTATACCACCAAGGGTGATTATGTCTCCATGGGAGCCGCAATGCTCGAAGGAGAAACCATCACCAATGCCCTGGTGAAAATTCCTCTGAAAACACTCAACAGACACGGTCTTATTGCAGGTGCCACCGGAACCGGAAAAACTAAAACACTGCAGGTATTGGCAGAAAACCTTTCCGATAAAGGGATTCCTGTGATGCTCATGGATTTGAAAGGTGACCTTAGCGGTCTGGCTAAGCCCAGTCCCGGTCATCCCAAAATTGATGAAAGACATGAAAAAATAGGGTTCCCCTTTACAGCCAAGGAGTTTCCGGTAGAGATATTGTCTCTTTCCGAACAAGAGGGGGTAAAACTCAGGGCAACCGTATCCGAATTTGGTCCTGTATTACTCTCAAGGATTTTAGATCTATCTGTCACTCAGGAAGGCATCGTTGCCGTTATCTTTAAGTACTGTGACGATCATAAATTACCCCTGCTCGATCTCAAGGACTTCAAGAAAGTCCTGCAATATTCGACGGGAGAAGGCAAAAAGGAATTCGAAGATAATTACGGTCGTATTGCGACGAGTTCTACCGGAGCCATCCTCCGCAAAATTATTGAACTGGAGCAGCAGGGAGCGGATCTGTTCTTTGGAGAAAAATCCTTTGATGTAAGCGATCTTACCAGAATAGATGAAAATGGCAGGGGAATCATCAGCATTCTAAGGCTTACTGATATCCAGGATCGACCTAAGTTATTTTCCACTTTTATGCTGAGCTTACTGGCAGAAGTGTACGCCACTTTTCCCGAACAGGGCGACAGCGACCGGCCAGAACTTATCCTGTTTATCGACGAGGCCCACCTCATCTTTAAGGAAGCTTCAAAAGCCTTGTTAGACCAAATTGAAAGTATTGTGAAACTCATACGTTCCAAAGGCATTGGATTGTACTTTGTAACTCAAAACCCTACTGACGTCCCAGATGCTGTTCTCTCCCAATTGGGATTAAAAGTGCAGCATGCCCTCAGAGCGTTTACAGCAAAAGACAGGAAGGCGATAAAGCTCACGGCAGAAAACTATCCCATTTCAGAATATTACGATACCAAGGAAGTGCTGACATCACTGGGGATTGGCGAAGCTTTGATTAGTGCGTTGGACGAAAAAGGCCGGCCTACTCCGCTGGCGGCTACGCTCTTAAGAGCACCAATGAGCAGAATGGATATCCTGACACAAAAGGAGTTAAAAGAAGTCATCGATAACTCGCGCCTCGTCCAGAAATACAATGAAACCATCGACAGGGAAAGTGCCTATGAAATCCTGAATGAAAAGATCGAAAAAGCAGAAGAAAAGGCAAAAGAAGAAGAATCCAGGTCATCAGAAAAATCCAGGACTACGTCCAGCCGAAGACGAAGTACCCGCCAGAACCCGGTGGTAAAAGTCCTTACTAGCGCCACGTTTATCCGTGGGGTTCTCGGTATCCTTCGAAAAGCAATGAAGTAAACCGACTTAAAAACACCTATTTAAAGTCAATCCTCAAAATTATCATCAATGAAATATTTATCTGGCCTATGCCTTTTTCTACTTCTTTTTATTTCTTGTAAAAAGGAGCAGGATCCCAATTTTAGTATTGCTGCAGACCGAGTTGGAAAGATTGAAAAGTCGACCAAAATAAATGAACTGGACAAGATTTTCGAAACCGATTCCTTGATTAAACCGTCCTCATCGCCAGAGGGGAACAGAACATCAAACCTTATAGAAGTATACGAAAAGGGTGGAAAACAATTACTGAGTATTACGCCTACGGCTGATAGTATTCCGGGAATCGCCAATATCCGTATTCACGATGCGAGATATACCACTGAAAATGGTATTTCGGTCTTGAGTACTTTTAAAGATATACGAGAAAAACTCCCAGTAAAGAAGGTGATCACTTCTCTCAACAACGTGGTGATCCTGATCAAAGAAAATGACGTTTATTTTACGATCAGCAAGGATGAATTGCCTGCAGAGCTCCGATTTAATAATACGGATATTGATGTGGTGCAAATCCCAGATGGGGCTAAGATCAAGTACATGATGGTTGGCTGGAATTAAACGTTTCCGTAAACGCCGATATATCTGGCATTCAGCTGTTAATTAATTCCAAAGTTTTATTGGGCTCAGGCACCTTTTGCTTATTTTAAGGCAAACATCCACCTTATGAAAACTTTTGCCGCTATACTTCTACTGATATTAACATCTCAATTTACAATAGGACAGTATGAATACGATGTATCTGCTCAACATCCGTACGGCCTGCCAAACCCCGAGGCGCCAAAAGAGTTATTAGACTTTGCCCCATTGATTGGAGAATGCGACTGTACCTCCATTAGCAGGAATCAGGATCAAAGTTGGGCCGAGCCTGTTGATATGGTATGGCGATTTAAGTATATTTTGAATGGTTACGGCGTTCAGGACGAAACCCTTAAGGCAGATGGCAAGCACTCCGGTAGTATTCGTCAATATGTAAAAGACAGTACTCGCTGGTATGTCCATTATTACAGTTCCGGATCACCTTCAACGATCCTACCGGCATGGGAGGGGAACAAGTCTGAGGATGGTAATATTGTATTATATAGAGAACAAAAAGCCCCAAATGGCCTGGATGGTTTTTACAAGATCACTTTTTCAGAAATTAACGCAAATGGATTCAAATGGCTTGGAGAATGGGTGAATAAAGAAGAGACCTTTTCCTTTCCAACCTGGAAGATAGATTGTAAAAAAAGGAAGGATCAGGATCTTGAAAATGGGCGAAAAGAATTGCTGAAAACAATGAAAGAGTTTTCTACAGCATACATGGAAGGCGATTACGATCGCATTGCAAATGCTTACACTGCAGATGGTAAAATATTTCCAAATAACACTTCTATTATTACCGGTAAAGATGCCATAAAAAAACGCTGGATACTTCCAGAAGGCACCAGAATTCTCCATCATGAACTAAATCCTGAGGAAATAAATATCCTGGGGGACTATGCCTTCGATTATGGTTATTACTCAGGAAGATCAATTAATCTGAAGGGAGAAGAAACTGCATTTAAGGGTAAGTATGTAGTTGTCTGGAAAAAAGTCAATTCAGAATGGAAGATGTATTTAGATATATGGAACCGCGTAGCGGATTAATACAACTGTAAAAAAGTAATCAATTTTCCCGTTGAGAAATTTAAAAAGCCCGTATACTTGCGGTGCAAAAACGGGGATGTTCTCCCTGGCTAACCAAAAGAATGATAGCGTACTTTCAGCGAATTTTACCAAAGATCTACGGTTTATATTTTAATATAATAGCGCTTTTTTCGAAGGAGAAAGTGGCCGAAAAAGCCTTTCGTCTTTTTTGTAGTCCCCGTAAAGGACGCGTACTACCTATTCAGGAAGCATTTCTCAACGAGGCGAAATTCGAAAGAGTAGAAGTAGAAGATATGCAGATCCAAACTTACCACTGGGAAGGGAAGGGAAGACGCGTACTCTTACTGCACGGATGGGAGAGCAATACATATCGCTGGAGAAACATGATTGGGTTTCTAAAGAAGGAAGATTTTGATATTCTCGCTTTTGACGCCCCTGCTCACGGATGGTCTACGGGAGAACTGTTTCATGTAATAAAGTATTCTGCTTGTACAAAAACCATGGTTGATAGGTATAAGCCCGATTATATCATTGGACATTCGGTTGGTGGGATGACTGCCGTTTATCATCAGTATTTATGGCCCAAAAATTCTCTAAGTAAAATAGTAACTATCGGTTCTCCTTCGGAAATGAAGGATGTAATGGACCAATATCAGAGCATCCTGAATTTTAAGGATAGTGTTATGCGTGCTCTTAATCAATTGATAGTGGAAAGATTTGGTTTTGGAATAAATGATTTTTCCACTTCTGTATTCGCCAAAGAACTCAATATTGATGGGCTGCTAATCCACGACAAATACGATACTATTGCCCCCTACCGCGCTTCTGAAAAGGTTCACCAGAATTGGAAAGGAAGCCAACTGATCAGCACTGAAGGTTTGGGCCATTCGATGCACCAGGACTTTGTTAGCCAGAATATCATTGATTTTTTGAAATCGTAGAAAAGAAGTATTTTTAAAGTGCTCTCCAGGAGCCGAACCCAATATGAATCTCAACTGTTAATTTATGTCTTCAATAACTCCTTTTCATATCGCTATTCCTGTTCACAATCTTGAGGATTGTCGAACTTTCTACCGGGATGTCCTCAATTGCACCGAAGGGCGAAGCAGCGATCACTGGGTAGATTTTAACCTCTTTGGTCATCAATTGGTAATTCACTACAAGCCTAAGTCAACTGAAGACATTCATACCAATCCGGTTGATGGTAAAAACGTTCCTGTACCCCATTACGGAGTAGTTCTGCCCTGGGACGACTTTCAAATATTTTCAAAGGAATTGAAAGCCAAAGGAATACATTTTATCATTGAGCCCTATGTGCGTTTTGAAGGAGAGGTTGGGGAGCAAGCTACTATGTTCTTTCTGGATCCGGCCGGAAATGCACTGGAATTCAAAGCTTTCAAGGATATGGGGCAATTGTTCGCAAAGTAAAATACGCCGATTCAAGTTTCTGATTTTGAGGAGTATATGATTTTAAAATATAAGAAAACTGTCCGTTTTTTTGTATCTTAATAGGGTCTATCTATCACAAACAACCCAATCATGAAACAAAAGAAAATTATTGCCGTCGTAGGCGCAACTGGTGCCCAGGGAGGCGCAGTTGTCGCAGCACTGCTAAATGACCCTTCATCTGAGTTTGCCGTTAGGGCGATCACCAGAAATTCTGATTCAGAAAAGTCGAAGGCTCTTGCTGAAAAAGGAGCTGAAGTTGTCGAAGCCGACATCTCTGACAAATCGAGCCTTACAGAAGCGTTTAAAGGGGCTTATGGAGCCTTCTGTGTCACTTTTTTCTGGGAACACTTCTCCCCCGAGAAAGAAATGAAGAATGCTCAGAACATGGCGGAAGCCGCTAAAGAAGCTGATCTTTCACATGTTATTTGGTCAACCCTTGAAGATACCAGAAAATGGGTTCCCCTATCAGATGACAGAATGCCTACACTTATGGAGAAATACAAAGTACCCCACTTCGATGCAAAGGGTGTTTCCAATACTTATTTTGAAAGAGGCGGTGTTCCTTACACCTTCTTACTGACATCTTTTTTCTGGGAGAATTTTATTTACTTCGGGGCTGAACCACAATACGGTCCGGACGGGGAACTGGCCATCACGTTTCCCATGGGAGATGCAAAAATGCCCGGGATTGCGGTAGCCGATATCGGCAAATGCGCGATGGGTATTTTTAAGGCCGCCAATAGTTATAAAGGCAAAACCGTGGGCATTGCAGGAGAGCATCTCAGCGGCCGCGAAATGGCCGAAGTATTCACCAGAATACTGGGCAAAAAGGTAAAATACAATGCTGTAACTCCTGAAATGTACCGGTCCTTTGGTTTTCCCGGAGCAGATGATTTGGGAAATATGTACCAGTTTAAAACCGAATTTGAATCTGTTTTCCGCGAGGCGAGAAATGTAGATGAAGCTCGTAGACTCAATCCTGAACTTCAATCTTTTGAAGCCTGGTTAAGAAAAAATAAAGCTAAAATTCCGGTTCATTCGCAGGCAACCTGAGTAGAATTAACCACGTAAGGTTATGCCCCTTCATCGGAGGGGCATTTTTTTTGACTGATCAGGATCTTTCCTTCTTTCTGAAACGATTTCTAATAATGAGGTATACCCCGTATAGAATTCCAAAGATAAAACCCTCTCCAACTTCCCTGAAAAGAATTGCCTCAGTGACTTCTCCTTCCAGAATCAAGGACACAACTACATAGAGCGTCATGGCAACAGCCATGACAATAATATACTTTCCCACTTTCATTCCTTACTGCTCCTTTATTGGTTAACCCAAGATAAGACCTTTGCGCCTTACCCAGAAAAATGCAAATATCATATTGGGAACCCAGCACAGCCAGGCTACAATCCTGTAAGCCGTGATAAATTCACCAAATACCACGGTGAGCAAAGGAAGCCAGATACGCAGCGTTACAGCCGCAAAGCAGAGGGCATAGCTGTAAATCATAAACCCCTGGTGAAGCGATATGTCATTTTTTCTAATGGCCCTGTATGCCATATAGGTGGTCCATAACCAAAGGATTCCCAGGCTAATGAATCCTGCAGAGGCAATCAGACCGCCAGTGGCATACATACCAATATAAATTCCACAGCTTCCACTAATGAGCACAGAAATCATGTAAATCCTGCCAATGAGCCTGTGTCGCTTTAAATTCCGGTTTCTGAATTCCTTGAGGAATTGAATCCACCCAATGATAAGTGCCAGTCCACCCAAGAGGATATGACCATAAAATCCAATATTCCAGAAAATGTTCGATAAGAGCTCATCGCTTTTAGATGCCAAAAGGCCAAATTCCCTGTCTATAATAAAGTAGGTCAAAGGATACAAACCAATAGAAACCGCCATAATGGCGAATACGATAAAGGCGAACTTGTTGGTTGTGTTTTTCATAACCCTAGCGATATCTCCAACTCTTCAGATCAGCTCCCTCAGGTGCAGATTCTGCTATTCTTTTCATGATCTTGGGGATGTACATGCTGTTATAACGTAAACGACTAATGTGATTGGGCTCAACCGGATCCCCGTTCCAGCAATGTTCTGCCCGGTCCCCGTATTTCACCTCCCCATCGTAATAAGGATCAGTAGTGCTTTCAAGAAAGTCCTCCATCCGATAAACAGCGTTATTTAGGTAGTAATTATCCATGTCCCCACAGTAGATATGAATTTTTCCTTTGAGTTTTTCTCCCAGATTTTCCCAGTCGCGTTCCAGGATGTATCTCAAATCATAATTCTCTTTCCAGTATTCAGCTACAGTATGATCAATGTCTCCTGTCATTTTATCCCAAAGGCGTTGAGGATATCCGTCGTCTCCCTGTGGAGAGTAGGTGGCCTCCCAAATATCCCACTGCTGCCCTGAACGCGACTTATCACCCAAGACCAGCTCTAGGTGATTATTCCCTCTCACAGTGCCCTGTATCTGCCCCAAATAGTCTCTGTGTGCCGGCACTTCTAAATTTATAAAGTCACTTTCGTAGAAATACGCATTTTGGTCCTCATAGATATCGGTTAGGCAATACGCTTTAAAATCGATAGGATCCGGACAAGCGGCAAAACATCCGTTGAATTCCTCAGGGTACTTTACCTGTACTGCCAAGGCTTCCCAGCCGCCGGTAGAACCACCGTAAAGAAAGCGTGACCAACCTTCCCCCAGACCCCTGAACTGCTCTTCAATATGGGGAATGAGCTCATAGGTGATCGCATCTCCATAGGGGCCCTGACTGGCCGAATTTACGGCATAGGAATCATCGTAATACGGGGTTGGATGTTGAATTTGGATAATCAGGAATCGCGGAAAATCGGGTTCATTCCACCTTTTGTAAAAATCAAAAGCCTCCTGCTGCTGGATGATATTGTACCCTTCAACACCGAATCTGGCCGAGTATTCGGGTTCGAGATTTGGATCCGGCGGTTGTGTCCGGAAACCACCAAAGTCGGCCGGAAAATGCCCGTGAAAGATCATCAGGGGATACCTGGCCTCAGGATGTTCCTCAAAGCCTTTGGGAAGCAGCACATGAGCTCCCAGATACATATCCCTGCCCCAGAATTCAGATAATTTGTCTGACTTTATTTTTATGTGCTTTATCCATTTCGTGTCTTCCGGTTCTTCAATAGGAGGAATCTTTTGATCGAGAAGCAGGTCCAGATTGCCAATCCCCTTATCCGAAACAGTTATTTTCACAGGACTGCTGTACAGGTTGCCGGGTGATCTATTCCACTGTTGCCCTTCTCCGTTATCCATCGGAAGCTTCACGGTATGGCCGGTAGACAGGTCAAAGGTCTCGTATACATGTAAAAGGGCCTGTACCCAATATTCCCCTGCAGGTATCTCTGAAAGTTGGGCTATTGGAAAGCCAAAGGCCTCAGGATCGAAGGGTGTTGCCTGCCCCGGTTGCATCTGGTTGACATTCATTCCGTAGATCAACTGGGTTCCCAGCCCTGAATTAATCTGGAACCTGGGTTCTACCTCATTGTCTTTAGCCAGCATCAATAATAGTCGACCATCCAGAGCAGTTTCGCTCTCAGTATCAGAGAAAGATATGGAAATGGTGTTGTTTTTTGCTGTAGACGAGGAGTCATTACAACTTGTCAATAAGACCGAAATACAGATGAAAAGAAGAGTTATGTGTTTCATTTAACCGAAATATTTTCGATAAAAGGTACCGATTTTTAAGAATGCCACCAATACCAAACTGTTTTTTTCACCGTTTTAATTAATCAGTAACTCGGTAATCATGCCTACTAAATTATTGAGCTATGAAACGTCCCTATGTGATTTATTTCTTACTGGTGATCCTGTCAATTATCTGCACCTGGAGTTGTACAAATGACGAAGGTGAAAGCGATATTGATATTCTTACCCCGAATGATTCTACCCAGGCGGAGTATGAAACAAGGGATTTACCACAATAGAAAAAACCCTCCGATTGGAGGGTTTCTTTTTTTAGTCAATAAACTTTACCAGATTTTTACTCTTTTTTCAGGAGCGAGGTAAAGGCTATCCCCTTCCTTAATGTTGAAAGCCGTATAAAACTCGGGTACATTTCGTACCACCCCGTTGACCCTGAAGTCGGCAGGAGAGTGTGGATCTGTATTGATCTGAACGCGTATTGCTTCATCTCTCGCCTTGGATCTCCAGGCCTGAGCGTAGCCAATAAATACCCGTTGTTCTCCCGTAAAACCATCCATTACCGGTGCTTCAGCTCCATCAAGTGACATTTTGTAGGCCTTTAGTGCGATACTTAATCCTCCAAGGTCTCCGATATTCTCGCCCAAAGTAAATTCGCCGTTGATATTAAGGTCGGGTAAGACTTCATAGGAATTGTACTGTTCTACAAGCGCCCCGGTTCGTTTTTTAAACTCTTCCTTGTCGGCCTCTGTCCACCAGTTGCGCATCGCTCCGTCCCCGTCAAATGTACTTCCGCTGTCATCAAAACCATGACCGATCTCGTGACCTATGACTGCTCCAATAGCTCCGTAGTTTACGGCGTCGTCAGCATCAAGATCGAAAAAAGGAGGTTGCAAAATAGCCGCGGGGAATACGATCTCGTTTAATGTTGGATTGTAATAAGCGTTAACCGTTTGCGGTGTCATCCCCCATTCTTCACGGTCTATAGGTTGTCCTAGTTTCGCAAGTTCCCTTTGATACTCATAAATTTGCGATCTCTGCATATTGCCAAATAAATCGTCTTCTTTGATCTCAAAATCGTACTCCTTCCATTTATTCGGATATCCAATTTTAGGCGTGAACTTACTCAGTTTGTCCAGGGCCTCCTTTTTGGTTTCATCACTCATCCAATCGAGCTCTTTGATACTCGCCTCGTATGCTTTTAACAGGTTCTCAACCAAGGTTTCCATCCGCTCTTTAGCTTCAGGCGGGAAGTGCTTTTTCACATAAACTTTACCTACCACTTCACCCATGGTACCATTAACCACAGAGACACCTCGCCTCCATAGAGGACGTTGTTCCTTGGTTCCCCTTAGTTCCTTGCTATAGAATTCCCAATTCTGCTGATCCATTTCCTCATTCAGTCTAGAGGCATAGGCGTCAATCACACTCCATTTGAGATAGGTCTTCCAGGTATCCAGATCTGTTGAAGAAATGATATTGTCAAGCGCCTTGGTATAATCGAGCATCAATACGCCCAATTTGTCCTGTTCGGCCAGACCGGCTTCACTTAGAAAAGCGGTCCAATTGAAGTTTGGCATAATGTTCCCAAGAGTATCTACGGGGAACATGTTATACAGGGAAACCAGGTCTCGGGTTTTCTCTTTTTCCATATGTTTTTCAGCCAAGGCTGTTTCGAGATCTAGAACTGCAGCAGCCGATGCAGAGACATCTGCCAAGCCGGCAAACCCCATCATTTTTTCTACGTGATCCTGGTATTTAGCACGAATTTCTTTAGATCTGTCATCCTCCTTCAGATAGTATTCCCTATCCGGCAGTCCAAGGCCCGATTGCCAGGTATACACTGTATAAATAGTGGGGTTCTTAAAGTCCTGATACACAAAAAGTCCAAGGGGCACATTAATCCCCATTTTGTTGGCATATGCAAAATAGGTAGCGAGCTCATCGTAGTTCTCAATGGCATCGATCATCTCAAATTCGGGTTGAAGAGGAGCAACACCAATTTCATTTCGTGTTTCAAAATCTGTATAGGACTTAAAAAGATCGCCTACCTTCTGTTCGTCAGAACCTTCGGCAAAGTCGCCTTCAGAAGATTCCTCGATGATTTTCTTTACATTGTCTTCAGATTCCTCATGGACGATATATCCAACTCCATAACTGGCTTTATCATCAGGGATGGGTGTGTTTTTTATCCATGTCCCGTTGACATAGGCTGTAAAATTATCCCCCGGATTCACCAGGGTATCCATGTATTGTGTCAACACCCCGGAGGTGAGTTCTTTTTCCTCTTTGCTTTCCGACTTGCAGGATGCAACCGCCAGAATAGCAAGTAAGCCATAAACTACTTTTTTCATCTTAATATTTGTATTTGGTTCGTTTTAATTTGACTCTCAGGAACTGCTATTGTTACAACCAAAGTGTTAAAATACCGGGTCCTGAAAACTTTGAATGACAATTAGGCTTTCCCCCGGTGTCTTTCTCTTGCCAGCAAGGTATTCTTTAACAACATAGCAATAGTCATAGGTCCAACCCCACCTGGTACGGGAGTGATATAGGAGGATTTCTCCTTTACCTTCTCAAAATCAACGTCACCTGTGATATAGTAGCCCTTTTCTTTGGTCTGATCTTCAACGCGGGTGATTCCCACGTCTATGACCACTGCTCCGGGTTTTACCATGTCTGCCTTTAAAAAATTTGGCACCCCCAGGGCTGAAACAATAATGTCGGCCTGCAGGGTTAACTCCTTAATATTTTTAGTCCGGCTATGACAGAGGGTAACGGTGGCATTCGCAGCCTTACCCTTCTGGCTCATCAGAATACTGATGGGTCTTCCCACGATATGGCTTCGCCCGATGACCACCGTGTGTTTTCCTTCGGTATCCACTTCGTATCGACGAAGAAGTTCCATAATCCCATAGGGAGTAGCAGAGATAAAGGTTTCCATATCCAGGGCCATCTTTCCAAAATTTGTCGGATGGAACCCGTCTACGTCCTTATCCGGATCTACAGCCATTAACACTTTTTGTTCGTCTATGTGTTCGGGCAGTGGTAACTGTACGATGTACCCGTCTATTTCAGGATCATCATTGATGTCTTTTACCAATCTAAGTAACTCTTTTTCAGTAGTGTCCTCAGGTAAGTGTTTTAGAGTAGATTCAAAGCCGATACGTTTGCACGATCTCACCTTACTTCCTACATAGGTAAGGCTGGCACCGTCATTTCCAACAAGTACTGCTGCCAGGTGAGGCACTTTCTCTCCCCTTTCCTTCATTTGTGCAACTTCAGTTGCTATTTCATCCTTGATCTGGTTGGAGATTTTTTTGCCGTCTAATATGACCATGCCTGCGTAATTAGAATGTTTTTTATTTAACTATTAGAAGGGCCTTGAGCGATAGAACACCTTAACCACGGAGACCACTCATCATTTGCATCATTTTCTTCCCTCCGCCTCCTTGCATCATCTTCATCATTTTACCCATCTGGTTGAATTGCTTGAGCAATTGGTTGACCTCTTGAACTGTTCGGCCGCTCCCTTTTGCAATACGCTTTTTCCTGCTTGCATCTAACATTGAGGGATTGGCTCTTTCAACAGGGGTCATGGAATGGATAATGGCCTCAACGTGTTTAAAAGCGTCATCATCTATATCCATTCCTTTCAGCGCCTTACCTGCACCGGGAATCATCCCCATGAGATCTTTCATGCTCCCCATTTTCTTGATTTGCTGAATTTGCTTCAGGAAGTCGTCAAAACCAAAGGTATTCTTGGCGATTTTCTTTTGGATCTTCCGAGCCTCTTCTTCATCAAATTGCTCTTGAGCTCGTTCCACCAGGGAGATCACATCCCCCATTCCTAGTATCCGGTCGGCCATCCTATCGGGATAGAAGACGTCAAGGGCGTCCATTTTTTCACCGGTTCCGATAAATTTTATCGGTTTTTCAACTACAGACCTTATCGAAATGGCTGCACCACCCCTGGTATCACCGTCGAGTTTGGTAAGGATTACTCCGTCAAAATTAAGTACATCATTAAAGGCCTTGGCTGTATTTACTGCATCCTGACCGGTCATGGAATCGACAACGAAGAGTGTTTCCTGGGGTTCTACAGCTTTTCTGATATCCGAAATCTCGGTCATCATACGCTCATCCACTGCGAGTCTTCCCGCGGTATCGATAATGACGACGTTCTGACCATTGGCTTTGGCATGAGCGATCCCCGCCTTGGCTATGGCCACCGGATCTGAGTTTTCCTTATCGGAATACACAGGTACTCCTATCTGATCGCCTACTACGTGTAATTGATCAATTGCTGCAGGCCTGTAAACGTCACAAGCCACCAAAAGAGGGTACTTGGTCTTCTTGGTTTTAAGATAGTGTGCCAGTTTACCTGAAAATGTGGTTTTACCTGATCCCTGCAAACCAGACATAAGAATCACTGAAGGATTACCAGAGAGGTCGATCCCTTCGGCATCGCCTCCCATGAGCTGAGTGAGTTCATCCTTGACGATTTTCACCATCAGCTGTCCCGGCTGGAGTGTAGTAAGGACGTTCTGGCCCAGGGCTTTTTCCTTTACCTTGTTGGTAAATTCCTTGGCAATTTTAAAATTGACATCAGCATCGAGTAAAGCCCTTCTTACTTCTTTAGTAGTCTCAGCGACGTTGATCTCAGTGATCTGGCCGTGACCTTTTAAAACGTGTAAGGCTTTATCTAGTTTCTCGCTTAAATTATCGAACATATCCACTTACTATTTAGAGGAATGCAAATTTAACAATTGGAACGGGATCAGAGAAGCCCGTGGCAGGAAATATAAAAGAAAAAGGGCCACTTCTGGTTGAAGTGACCCTTTTATCAAGAATTGGGGACAAATAAGCTAATTACAGTTTTTCGAACACCAAGACATCATAGCTCGCATTTGAGTTGCTATAACTTTTCAGTTCTATTCTGTCGTATTCCATGTTTGTTTCATTATAGCTCATGGAGACAAAGTCCCAGTCGTCTGTAAGTTCAATCAGCTCTCCTTCGACCCCGGCATTGAGGTACACTTTGAGCTTCCCTTCGCTATTTCGAAGTACTCTCCAAACTCCTGCCTGGGTTACACCTGTCTGACCGGTAGTGATGCTCATTACATGCTCTTCTCCAAATCCAAAGGTATAAGGCATATAGTTTTGCGTCTCATCTACCTCACCGTCTTTGTACTGGGCAACTATCCATTCTCCATCCATCATAGCGGTTTTGATTTCAAGGACATCACCATCAGGATTATTAGGCGTGTCATCACACACTCTCTGGAGTATCAATTCATAGGCAGTTCCCTCGATATCGAATTTTAAACGGTCATTTCTCAGATCACTTAATAACCATTCAAAATAAACTTCATTAGGATTAGGATTTAATCTGTCTGGATCATTGGGATCTTCTCCAAAAGTCAGGGCCATTACCAGGCGTCCTTGTGCATTGGTTGTAATTTCCCAGGAACCTGTAGAAGTATTCACTCCGTTGCTCAGGGTAACCACACCTTCGGCCATGAACTTAAACTCATATCCGAGCAGACGATCAATTTCCTCTCCGTTATTCTTAACCTTCTTGATCACCCAGGCACATTCTAATAAGATCTCTCTAAGGGTATTGGGCTCCTCATCGTAAACATCACACACAGATCTCAAGATGATCTTATTTCCACCTTCTGCGAACAGTTTAATTTTTCCAGGCTCTATTTCATATACAAACCATTCCAGGGTAAAATCGACCAGTACATCAAATTCGAGATTTAAAAGTATTCCGTGATCGGTAATACGACTACTCCATGTTCCGTTCAGGACATTTCCTACTCTATCTCTAACAGTTACTGCTCCGTCCTCAGTGAAGTTCATCAAATACTCAAAGTACTGATCGGTCTGAGAAACCGCATCTCTTTCCACTTCATTGACTAACCACGGGCATTCAGTGATAAGTTCGTTAAAGCGCTCCAGGGTAAAATCGTCATCGTTATAGTCATCATCGTCATCTTCATCACAAGCTTCCTTGGCGTTTTCAATAGCAGCAGCTAATTCTGCATTACTCCTCACTGTCATCTGAGTACCATCGTATAATTCCAGGGTAATTGGAAAATCGATACTGATCAGATCATCATCATCCAGCTCTTTGAAGAACAATCTCAGTTCCCGGTCACTGTTTACGGTAACACTTCCGGTTTGCTGTTCATTGATATCAAAAGTAAACAGGGTGATGGGATATACGAAGTCGATACATTCAATATCATCATCATCTCCACCTTCGATACACTGTTCAGCCAGTGCGCGCAGTTCATCCATATTATTGATAACCTCTTCAGAATAATCACTGAAGGTGATCGTAATAGGGAAGATGATGTCCAGTACGTCTACGTCATCATCAATGGCATCAAAGATCTCTTCAATAACATGAAGGTCTTCTTTTGAATCGATAGTGATCTGAATTCCATTTACCTCAACGGTGTATGGAAAGTTTAGGGCAAAACAGCTGGCACTATCTACAATATTGTCATAGGAACCATCATTCGATGTTGTCCTTTCAATAAGTAAAGCCGTTGATGAGCTGGCCATAATGGTCTGTTGCTCGTCCGGCTGCGGTAGTTCTTCAAATTCTTCCTGACAGGAAGTGAACGTCAGTGCTGCTATAAAAAGCAATGAAAACACTGAAAACTTAAAAACATTTTTCATAACGATTTGGATTTTTTTGTTGTTCGTACAGACATATAACAGCTGTTTATAGAAATACCCTACCCCATTTTTAATTTTTTTTAAAATATCTTTGGCTTTCATCTATTAAGTAAGAGGGGCACTATATGGATAATGTTTGCGAAGAACAGGTCTTTAACACAATCTTCAAGTCTAATTCTAAAACGATCTTTAATTATATATATTATAAGTACGGGAATGAAGAAAAGGCCTATGACGCTGTGCAAGAGGCATTTGTGAAGTTGTGGGAAAACTGTGCAAAGGTGACTCCTGAAAAAGCAAAAGCATTTGTTTATAAGGTAGCCAACAACCTCTATCTCAATGTCCTGAAAGCAGAAAAAGTAAGGTTAAAATACGCCGAAAAGGCGACCAAAGATCGAAAACAGGAATCGCCGGAATTCCTTTTGGAAGAAAAAGAATTTCAGCAAAAATTGGATCGGGCCCTTGAGAGCCTTCCCGAAAACCAACGCACTGTTTTTCTTCTCAATAGAATCGACGGGAAGAAATACAAAGAAATTGCCGAGATGGAAGGTGTAAGCGTAAAGGCCATTGAAAAACGTATGCATTTGGCCCTGAAGACCCTCAGGGAACAAATTGATGGAATTTAGGTTAAGCGCATTGATTATTGGCCTTCCCAAGGAATTGAATAAAAAAATATCGACCAACGGTAGGGTTTTTTATCATTGGAGTGTTATATAGGAGTAAAGTGCAGAAATCATGCAAGAAAATTACCTGGCCAAATGGCTCAATAACGAATTAAGCGGAGAGGATCTTGAGACCTTTAAGCGATCTGAGGAGTACGCCTCCTACCTAAAGATTGTAAAGGCCAGCGATTCCCTTACCCCGCCTTCGTTTGACGTAGAGCAGGCTCTTGCCGATCTTAAGAAAAGACAGGAAGTAAGCGAGCCCAAGGTTATCAAAATGCGCACTTCCGGTTTTTTAATGCGGATTGCTGCCGCCGTTACCGTACTCATTGCAGCTTCAATATTTTATATTTCGACGCTGGATGAATCCTTTACGACTGAATATGCACAACGCACCGAAATCGTATTACCTGATGCCTCTGAAGTAACCCTAAATGCAGGTTCAGAATTGTCTTTTAGCGAACGCAACTGGGATCAAGAACGCAAATTATCTCTGAAAGGTGAAGCTTACTTTAAAGTAGCAAAAGGAGAAAAATTTACAGTGAATACCCCTATGGGAATTGTAAGCGTATTGGGTACTCAGTTCAATGTGGAAAGCAGGGATGAGTTTTTTGAAGTAAGCTGTTACGAAGGCCTTGTAAGTGTCAAATTCCAGAATAAAGAGAGAAAATTACCTGCCGGCACTTCATTCCTGGTCATAAAAGGGAAAATCATTGATGTTCAGATGCCTGTTACTACAGAACCTTCCTGGATCAACAATGAAAGTAGTTTTAAAAGTATACCCTTTGTTTATGTCCTTCAGGAATTCGAACGCCAGTACAATGTGGAGGTCGAAACCCAAAACGTGGACCTTAATGCGCTTTTTACTGGTACTTTCAGCAACACAAACATAAATTTGGCGTTACAGAGTATAAGTACTCCTTCTCAAATAAACTTTACCTTAGAGGGGAATAAAGTGCTCTTTTATGCAGATAACGCGCCTTAAAAGATTCCTTTTTTGCTTCTTCATATTATTTGGGGTCCTGACGAATGCGCAGGACGAGGAAACCAATAAGGTACCCCTCATTCCCTTTCTTCAACAATTAGAGCAAGAGTACAATATCAAATTTTCCTATGTCGATGACGACCTGAAGGAATTGAAAATTATTCCGGTTGACGAAACGGAGCTTGCGGCCATTTTACAATTCCTGGAAAAAGAGACTCAACTTCAATTTGAAAAGCTATCCGATCGCTATTTCACAATCACACCCAAAACTACTCTGGATCTATGTGGCTTTGTGTATGACAATTACGGAGCAAATACCATACCCGGAGCTTCCGTAGAAGTACTGGGAAGCTCTGAGGCCATCCTAACAGATATGGACGGGAAATTTACGCTCTCTAATGTCCCCAAAGATGCGAATCTAAGAATTAGATTCCTCGGCTTCAAACCGCGGTATATCAGTGCTTCCGAATTGATCAAAAACGCAGACTGTCCCGTTCTTCTCCTCGCCCTTAGTTATCAGGAATTGGAAGAAGTAGTGGTCTATCAGTTCCTCACCACAGGTATATCACGGGAAAAAGACGGCAGTGTTTTGCTCAATATCGAAGACTTCGGCATCCTCCCTGGCCTGTCAGAACCCGATATCCTGCAAACCATTCAAGCCCTGCCCGGCATAAAAAGTATTGATGAAACTGTTTCTGACATCAACATCCGGGGAGGCACCAATGACCAGAATCTCATCTTGTGGGACGGTATTAAAATGTATCAATCAGGTCACTTCTTCGGGCTAATTTCCGCATTCAACCCCTATCTAACAGACAAGGTCACGATCATAAAGAACGGGACGAGTTCTCAATACGGCGATGGGGTTAGTGGAATTATAAGCATGGAAACAAAGAACGAAGTACAGGACCGTATTTTCGGAGGCGGAGGTTTTAATTTGATCAGTGGTGACATGTACAGCCATATTCCACTTTCCGAAAGGCTGGCCGTGCAATTTTCAGCGAGAAGGTCGGTGACCGATTTTCTCAATACCCCCACCTACAACCAATTCTTCGAACGAGCTTTTCAGGATACTGAGGTAAAGGGCAGCAGCGGTTCTGATGACGCAATTGACCGCGAGGAGAATTTTTACTTTTATGACTTTACCGCAAAAGTGCTCTACGATATCAATGACTATCACAAACTAAGGGTGAGCGCCATACAGATCAATAATAATCTGGATTATGTAGAAACCAACCAAACTACAAGTCGGGTAAACCAAAGCTTGCTCGACCAGACCAATTTTTCCTTTGGGGGCCGACTTACAAGCCAATGGTCTGACCGGTTTTCAACCCAGCTCAACGCTTATTACACGAGATATAACCTGGACGCTCAAAATATTGAAGGAAACGGACAACAGACCTTATTCCAAAACAACAAGGTGTTAGAATCCTCCCTCAAAGCTACAACAGCTTTCAAACTTACAGATGAACTCCTCACCAGGAACGGCTATCAGTTGACAGAAGTTGGAATTAGAAACTTTACGGATGTGAGTCAGCCCCCATTCAGGAGCAATATCAAAGGGGTTATCCGGTCACATGCCCTTTTCAGTGAATTCCAATACAAGTCTCCAGATGAAAAATTGGAATTTCTCGGGGGAGCCCGACTCAACTATCTACAGAATCTCGGGACATTCGAAGAGTTTATCCTTGAACCCCGTTTAAACCTGAGTTATATGCTGTGGCCCGATTTTCGTCTTGAATTCAGGGGAGAATTTAAGAACCAGACTACTAATCAGATCATAGACCTGGAACAAAATTTTCTCGGGATAGAAAAAAGACGCTGGATCTTATCAGATAATCTCGAACTACCCATCACTAGAAGTAAGCAAGCCTCATTGGGGATCAATTACGATAGAAATAAGTGGTTCATTGGTTTGGAGGGATTTTACAAGGAAGTGACAGGGGTGAGTACTTCCACTCAGGGATTTCAGAATGAATATCAATTTGATGGCGAAATTGGGAGTTATACCATTAAAGGTGCAGAGTTCCTTATCAATTACAAAAACAACAAATTCAGCAGTTGGATGAGTTATGCCTTTAATGACAACACCTATTATTTTGAGGACATTTCTCCAAATGAATTTCCAAACAACCTCGACATAAGACATACAGCCACCTTTGCCAGCACCTATAATTACAGGAATCTCAAATTGGGACTAGGTTTAAATTACCGAACAGGCAAACCCTATACTAAACCCGTGGAAGGCAATAACGCCATAGACACTTTTTTCTTTCCCAGCAGGATCAACTACCAGGATCCAAACAGCAGTAGACTACCCGATTATCTCCGAGCCGACGCTTCGCTTATTTACGACTTTAGTCTCAGTTCAAGGGTAAAGGCATCGGCAGGGGTTTCTGTTTTAAATCTTCTCGGGAAGCGCAATGTTCTCAATATTTATTATCGATTAAACGACCAGGATGAGATCGAAACTGTGGAAAGTGTTTCTCTCGGACTTACCCCGAATGCAAGTTTCAGACTGAGCTTTTAAGTCCGGTTAAGCCGATTCATCACAATCACGTGGGGAAAAGTAATAGCGGCAAGAAAATAGATCATTATGGAGAGGAACAACCCCTGTTTATCATGAAATAGGTAATATAACAATCCGAGGCCTATCATTGATACCAACCAGTAAACAAAGGAAGTTTTCACGTATTTCAGCAACGTATTCTTAGTGACCTTCCCATACAGATAATTGGTCTGATCTCTCAGAGACGGAATACTATGCCATACCACAAAATAGATACTGAACGCCCATAAGAGAGAGGCGGTTTTAAACACAATCACAAATACCAGGAGGAAAAACAGTTCCTTGACCAAGTTTACTTTAATTTTCTTCCTGGCGTACCACCACAAATAGATCCCAAGGAAGCCTGCGAAGGAGGCTATCAGCACGTACAAATAATATTGAGGCTGCATATGAAACCCTGTGACCTGAGATACAATTGGTGTTACCTCATCAGCATTGGTATAGAAGAGGAGGAAGAAAATTACCAGCCCATAACAACTGTAGAAAATATAAGTAAGAGGAGACGGCCTGGTATTTTCAGACCAGTGCTGTTCTCCAAAATGGTAACTGCTGGCCAGGACAAAAAAGACCAGAGCCAGGGCCGGAACGATGGAAAAAAACAAAACGGTTAATCCGATGACCGTAACGTAGCTCGCGAGCGCTCTTAGAAAAAAATTCTTATTTGAGCCAGAGGAGGTCTTCTGAATAAGTTTCAAATCGTTAGAGCCGTGTAATATTCCAAAGGTGAATATTAAAAAATAGGCTAAAACAGCCTCTGCCTCAATGTTAAAATTAACGGTAATCCAGAGGAAGAAAAACGTCAGAACGATCATAAAACCGCTAAAAGTGTTAATATTTTGTTGTTTTTTTCCAAATTGATAAAATAGTGAGGTTAAATTTATGAAATATTGTTCAATGTTTCTTATTTTCGCTTAAACAAAATTAACTAATTCTATATCTATGGAAAATTTTTTAGCATCAATTTCACTGGTTTCCAGGATGGCGACCGATGACTATGTAGGGTTTACCTTCTTCGTTGGCTGTATGGCCATGATGGCAGCCTCTGCATTTTTCTTTTTGTCAATGAGCAGTTTTGACAAAAAGTGGAGAACTTCAATCCTGGTTTCGGGATTAATTACCTTTATTGCTGCCGTACACTATTGGTACATGAGAGATTACTGGGCAGGCTTTGCAGAATCTCCAACTTTCTTCCGTTATGTGGATTGGGTATTAACCGTTCCACTAATGTGTGTTGAATTCTTTTTAATTCTCAAAGTAGCAGGAGCTAAGAAGTCCCTCATGTGGAGACTAATCTTTGCTTCAGTAATCATGCTGGTAACCGGATACTTCGGAGAGGCTGTTTACAGAGACAGTGCTGCATTCTGGGGCTTGATTTCTGGTATTGCTTACTTCTGGATCGTATACGAGATCTGGTTCGGCGAAGCGAAGAAACTTGCAGTTCAAGCTGGAGGATCAGTCTTGAGTGCTCACAAAACATTATGCTGGTTTGTACTGGTAGGATGGGCAATTTACCCCTTGGGTTATATGGCCGGAACTCCTGGATGGTATGATGGTTTAGGTTCTATGGGACTTAATATGGATGTTATCTACAACATCGGTGATGCAGTCAACAAAATTGGATTCGGACTTGTGATCTACGGTCTTGCTGTAGCTCAGAGTAAAGAAAAATAATTTTCCTTAAGACTTATATAAAAGGCCGCTTTCGAGCGGTCTTTTTTTTTTACATACGAGAAGGAACACTAATTCCCAAGAGCGAAAACCCATTTCTTATCACAGCTGCAACCTCTGCAGAGAGCTTTACCCTGAAGGTTCTGACCTCTTCTTTTTTTTCTCCGAGAATGGAGACCTGCTGATAAAAAGAATTGAACTCTTTCACGAGGTCGTAAATGTAATTGGCCACCAGGGCCGGACTGAACTGATCTGCTGCGGCTTGTACCGTTTCAGGGAAAAGTTGCACCAACTTGATCAATTCCCTTTCTTTCTGATGTAACTCAAGAGTAGTTTTTGTTGAACTATTCTCTGAATTGGATTCATCATATCCTGCCTTTCTCAAAATGGATTGTATACGGGCGTAGGTATACTGAATAAACGGACCTGTATTTCCCTGAAAGTCGACCGATTCCTCCGGGTTGAACAGGATGCGTTTTTTGGGGTCCACTTTTAGGATATAATATTTTAAGGCACCTAAGCCTATGATCTGATATAAGTTTTGCTTCTCCTTTTCTGAGTAAGCGTCGAGCTTGCCCAGTTCCTTAGAGATTTCTTCTGCGGTTCTGGCCATGTCTATGATCAGATCATCTGCATCAACCACAGTACCTTCCCTGCTCTTCATTTTACCACTCGGCAGGTCCACCATTCCATAACTTAGATGATACAGGTGTTCTGCCCAACTAAAACCTAATTTTTTAAGAATCAGAAACAGGACCTTAAAATGATAATCCTGTTCATTCCCTACCGTATAAACCATACCGGTGATATCAGGAAAGTCCTTAACCCGCTGTATAGCGGTGCCAATGTCCTGCGTCATATAGACTGCAGTGCCATCGGATCGCAAAACGATCTTCTCGTCCAGACCTTCATCGGTAAGATCGATCCATACACTGCCATCCTCCTTTCTGTAAAATACCCCTCTTTTTAGTCCATCTTCAACTACATCTTTCCCCAGGAGATAAGTGTCACTTTCGTAGTACAACTGATCGAAGTCGACCCCCAGATTTGAATAGGTTTCTTCAAATCCTTCATAAACCCATGAATTCATAGTTTTCCACAAGCTAACTACCTCTGAATTTCCGGCTTCCCACTGACGGAGCATTTCCTGAGCTTCCTGTAAAATGGGAGCCTGTTGTTCTGCTTCTTCCCTACTCTTCCCTGCCTCAACCAGCTGCTCGATTTCCTTTTTGTACGCCTTGTCAAACGCGACGTAGTAATTTCCAACCAGTTTATCCCCTTTCAAGCCAGTAGAATCAGGTGTTTCCCCATTGCCAAAACGCTTCCAGGCCAGCATGCTCTTACAAATATGGATTCCGCGATCGTTGATGATCTGAGTCTTGTATACCTTATTCCCAGAAGCTTTCAGAATCTCAGCCACTGAATATCCCAATAGATTATTACGGATATGACCCAGATGCAAAGGCTTGTTCGTATTCGGTGAAGAATATTCCACCATGACCGCTCCCTTTGTATTTTCTTTTGCGATTCCGTAGTTTTTTTCTGAATGAATCTCGTTAAAAGCATTAAGGAAGTATGAATCAGAGAGACTGAGGTTTAAGAATCCTTTAATGACATTATATTCTGATATGTCCTGGACATTTTTCAATAAATATTCTCCTATGGCTGATCCGATCTTTTCAGGATTCCCTTTGAGATATCGAAGCATGGGAAAGACCACTAGAGTGATGTCTCCCTCAAAATCTTTTCTTGTGGGCTGAAATTCTACCGAGGGAAGTTCCACTTTGTAAAGCTCGTTGACCGCTTCTTTTACCTTTGAGACAAGTTGGTGCTCCATAGTTTCTAAATGACCTTCTTTGAAGACGCAAAACTACGTATTTTTTAAGCTTTTATACCGTTTCGGAACGGGAATCCCCAATGTTTTCGGTAACTTTATGCTGCTAATGAAAAAGGAAGAAAATGCTACTCAACGTTTCGTATAACAACAAAGAAATCACCCGGAAGATTGACGAGGAAGTGGGAAAACCTTTCCCATTGAAAGAGCGGTGGGCACTGGGCGGAATAGGTTCCCCTAAATTATTTATTACTGAGGCCAGCCTTGAGATAAGAAATCTCCTAATCCTCGATAACAATCTGGATAGCTGCAATGTAGAGTTAAGACCAAAAGGGATTATCGTAAGGTTTAGGTCTTTGCTCGAAACCTTTGCCCTGGTCATCCCCTACTATAAGCTCACGATTTACAAAGGTGACTTCGCGGTCTACTCCATTTATCGCGATCATTATTTTATCAAAGTCAGATCAGACACCAAGGCTATTCAAAAGTTTTTTAAAAAATTGATGGATTATAAGGCAGACAACGCCCCAACCAACATTGAAGATCTCTAGCTTATGAAAATTCTACTTACAGGGGCCAACGGATATATCGGTATGCGCCTTTTGCCAAGGCTATTAGACTTAGGTCATGAAGTTGTTTGCGCTGTAAGGGATCAAAAAAGGCTGTCGGTAGATGAGGACATCCTCTCGCGTATTGAGGTGGTTGAGGTCGATTTCCTTAAAGAGGTTGAAGCAGATTTAATCCCTAAAGACATCGATGCAGCATATTACCTCATCCATTCCATGAGCTCTTCTACTCAGGATTTTGATGAGAAAGAAGCCCTATCTGCTGAAAACTTCAATGCTTATATGGAGGCTTGTGAGGTAGAGCAGGTGATCTACCTCAGTGGTATCGTCAATGAAGAAGAACTATCCAAACATTTAAAATCCAGAAAAAACGTTGAAGACATTCTATACCAGGGTTCTTTTCATCTCACTGTGCTCAGGGCGGGTATTATTGTAGGCTCAGGGAGTTCCTCCTTTGAAATCATCCGCGACCTCTGTGAAAAACTACCGGTTATGATTACCCCCAAGTGGGTATTGACCAAAACACAGCCCATAGGTATCCGGGATGTGATCAATTTCCTGTCCGGAGTACTCGGCAGAAAAGACACCTTTGACGAGTCCTTTGACATCGGTGGAAAGGATATCCTCACCTACAAAGAAATGCTGCATCAATACGCCAAAGCAAGGGGATTTAAGAATTGGATTCTTACTGTACCCGTCATGACCCCCAAATTGTCCTCATATTGGTTGTACTTTGTCACTTCCACTTCCTACAAGCTGGCTGTGAATCTGGTAGATAGCATGAAAATGGAAGTTGTCGCCAGGGACAATCGGCTTCAGCAACTCCTGGAGCTGGAAACACACACATATATGGAAGCCATTGATATGGCCTTCAAGAAAATTGAGCAAAATCTGGTGATCAGCAGTTGGAAAGACAGTATGGTAAGTGGCAGATTCCAGAAAAACCTTGAAAAGTACATACAGGTTCCCAAATACGGAGTTCTGAAAGATGAAAAGAAGGTCAAAGTTGATGATCCTGATCGAGTTCTTGGAAATATCTGGAAAATCGGAGGAGAACAGGGATGGTATTATGGCAACTGGCTCTGGAAAATTCGCGGCTTTATCGACAAGCTTACCGGGGTGTGGGACTGAGAAGGGGACGCACCCATCCCGATAAAATATACCCCGGGGATTCCCTGGACTTCTGGCGTGTGCTTTTGGCCGACAAGGAAGGAAAACGACTTCTGCTATTCGCGGAAATGCGTTTGCCGGGAGAGGCCTGGCTGGAGTTTAGAATTGACAAGGACGATATGCTGCATCAAACCGCTACATTCAGACCAAAAGGACTTAGAGGCCGACTGTATTGGTACGCTATAGTTCCTTTTCACTACTTCATCTTTGGAGGCATGATCCGAAACATCGCCAAGGCAAAAGATTAATCTTTTATTGACCCCTTGGAGTTAATAAGAATTAAGATAATACTTCAGCCCGGGGAAGGAATATTTCTGCCATCATACAACGAGCGCTACCACCACCACAAGTCTCAATTGTTTCCAGGGGGCTGTGAATGATTTCACAGTGCCGATTTATGGCTTCGATCTGTTCGGGATTCAGGCTGTTGTAGGCAGCCGAGCTCATCACCAGATACCTTTTCTCCTCTTCTCCAATAACCTGTAGCATATTACCGGCAAAGTGTTGCTCCTGTATCTCAGAAATAGCTATAATTTCTTTACCGTCGCTTTTAAGATGATTAAGGACGTTCCTGCGTTCCTTTTTATCGTCAATGGCATCCAGACAAATCACTGCAAAGGTCTCTGCAATACACATCATAACATTGGTGTGGTAAATTGGCATTCGGTGACCATCCACCGGCTGGTTGGCCGTAAAAATAACCGGCGTACATTCCATATCCTCGCAGAATTCGATAAAAAGATCCTCATCTGCCCTTGGGGAAAGCGCACAATAGGCTTTTTGGTGTTCCCTGTCCATTACGATACTTCCGGTGCCTTCTAAAAATAGATTGTCTTCCTCTGCTGAGGAATAGTCGATTACTGTCTTGATTTCGAATCCCTTATCCTCGAGAATGTCCAGAATATCTTCCCGTCGTTCCCTGCGTCTATTCTCCGCAAACATAGGGTAAAGACCTACGGCGCCGCTAGCGTGGAAAGACACCCAGTTATTGGGGAAAATGGAATCGGGTGTGTCCCTCTCATAAATATCATCAACAACAATCACCTCTACGCCCTTTGCCCTTAAAACAGCCACAAAATCGTCAAATTCTTGCTGTGCTCTCAGGTTAATGGTCTGATTTTTAATGTCGATATCTTCCTGAAAATAATTATTCACGGCGGTTTCCTCATTCATTCTAAAACGAACCGGCCGAACCATTAATATTGTGTTTGTAATCTGCATGAAAGGAAGTAGTTTAGCGGGCTAAAGGTAGCTTTTTAACCCGATTTTTTTATGGCCCACGCCCATTTTTTATCTGGAATTTTTGCAGTCTTATTCCCTGATCAAGGGGAGCGTACTACAGCGTAAAAGCCCTTCCTGTTTCCCTATTTCAGCATAAGGAATCTCCTCTACGGTAAAGCCCTGTTCCCGCAACCAATTGTTGAGTCGCGTAAAAGATCGCTCAGAAACGATCACCTCAGGAGAAATCGAAAATACATTGCTGAACATCTGGTACATTTCATCACTGGTAATTTCAAATACATTTTCCTTCCCAAAATAATTCAGCAACCATTCGTATTCTTCTTCCAGCAGAAAACCATTTTTGTGAAGTATGGCCTTGTCTCTGCCAATAGGCTGAAAGCAACAATCGAGATGTAACGCATTTTGCCTGGGATCTGTATTGGATTTCCTCAGGTCGAAAGACTTAACTTTCTTATGCGGAAAAGCCTTCTCTAAATAATTGACAGCTATCGTATTGGTTCTTGCAGTAATGTAACTTGAATAGTCTTCCCCTCTGTAAGTGCCTACAAAAATGTAATCCTTCCATGGCATCACATCTCCCCCTTCAATATGAACGGATTCAGGCGGAACTAGTATTTTATCTGGGTCAATGACATCGAGTACATGGATTATCGCTTCAAATTCCTTCTCCCTTTCGGGAAGTATATTTGCTTTGATGAGCTTATCCTCTATGACAAAGGCGATATCACGAGAAAAAATCTGATTGCAATTCTCCAGGATTTCAGGCCTGAATACCTGTACCCCGTGCTTCTTAAGGATTCGGTCGAATGCAGACATCTCATTTACCATATCCTCTTCCCTGGGATATGTTCCAGCCAGAATATGTTCCAGAGATTTAGGGTCGTAGGCTTCCTCCGGCTTTGGAATAGCTCCGGGGCTGTCTGCGATTCCCAGAACCACTGCCTTTAAGGGGGAAGTTTCATCCCTTACGTTGAGTTGGAGCATAACGGGCTACCTAGCGTTTTTTAAGCGGCACAAAAGGTCTGTCGTTCTCACCGATATAAACTTGTCTTGGCCTGCCTATAGGTTCTCCCCTCAGTCGCATTTCGCGCCATTGCGCAATCCAACCCGGCAATCTTCCCATTGCAAACATCACCGTGAACATTTCTGTAGGAATTCCCAGGGCTCTGTATATGATCCCGGAATAGAAATCGACATTGGGATATAGCTTACGCTCCACAAAATAAGGATCTTCAAGAGCTACCTTTTCCAGGCCTTTGGCAATTGAGAGAATGGGATCTTCTATCCCCAGATCACCCAGCACTTCATCTGCAGCCCTTTTAATAATCTTGGCCCGTGGATCAAAATTTTTGTATACCCTGTGGCCAAAGCCCATTAATCTGAAAGGATCGTCTTTGTCCTTGGCTTTGTTCATATATTTTTGAGTATCCCCTCCATCTGCTTCAATGG
Source organism: Muriicola soli (assembly GCF_004139715.1). Taxonomy (GTDB): domain Bacteria; phylum Bacteroidota; class Bacteroidia; order Flavobacteriales; family Flavobacteriaceae; genus Muriicola; species Muriicola soli. The sequence goes on from NZ_CP035544.1 coordinate 2,206,446, forward strand.
CCTCAAGCATTTCTAATACCGCCTGATTGGCACCTCCGTGAAGCGGTCCCCACAGGGCTGAAATACCCGCCGATAAAGAAACAAATAGACCTGCATGGGAAGACCCGGTAATTCGAACTGTAGAAGTAGAGCAATTCTGTTCGTGATCGGCATGTAAAATCAGAAGTTGATCCAAAGCGTCTATCACGATCTTGTTTTTCACGTATTCTTTATTGGGACGCTTAAACATCATTTTATGAAGGTTTTCCACATACCCCAGAGAATCATCCCCATAGTCTAATGGAAGTCCTTTTTGTTTTCGCATCGTCCAGGCCACCAGAACCGGAAATTTCGCCATAATCCTGATGATGGCATGATACATCTCTTTCTCTGAGGAAATATTTACGGAAGATGGATTAAAGGCGATCAAAGCACTTGTCAAGGAGGAAAGCACCCCCATCGGATGTGCCGATTTTGGGAAGGCATCGAGGATCTTCTTCATCTCCTCATCTACCTGAGATTCGTGCTTTATATCCTCGTGGAACTGATCTAATTCTTCTTTATTGGGCAATTCTCCGAATATGAGAAGGTAGGCTACTTCCAAAAAATCAGCTTTTTCTGCTAATTCCTCGATATTGTATCCCCGGTATCGCAATATTCCCTTTTCTCCATCCAGATAAGTGATTGCACTTTCACAAGATCCGGTATTTTTATAACCAGGATCAAGAGTGATCATTCCGGTAGAGGAACGCAGGGTTTTGATATCAATAGCAAGTTCTTGCTCGGTACCTTCCACCACTGGAAATTCATATTTTTTTCCTTCGTATTCGAGTATTGCTTTGTCTTTCATGCAGGTGTATTTGTGTTAATTTTGACGGGATGTTAAAGGTAAGAAAAAGGGCTCTTCTTAACAATTTCCGACAGCGCTTTATGAAAACATTAAATGTAATCTACCATTAAATTACACCGGATGGTCCTGGAATCTCTAATTCTGTAAGCTGTAGAGTTTTTCGTAGTATTCGTCCACAGATTTCTTCCAGGTAAAGCGCATTTTTTTTGCGTTCAATTTTATAGTTTTCCACAATTCCGGTTTGTTCTGATAGACGTCCAGGGCCTGGTCAAAACAACCCAGCATATTCGAGATCTTTTCATCATAGTTGTCTCCGTCAAATGAAAAGCCGGTTTTCAAATGGGACACAGTATCTTTTAATCCGCCTGTATTGTGGACCAGACAGGGATTTCCGTTTCTCATGGCCAGCATCTGACTTATGCCACAAGGTTCAAACTGACTAGGCATAAAATACAAATCTGTTTCCAGGTATATGGAATCAATTACATCTTCAGACTGTCCGTTGAAAAAAATGAAATTCTCATGCTCCCTGCTTAAATTTCGGAATAGTTCCTCGTATTCCGGGGCTCCGGTTCCCAGGACCATATAGATCCCATTTACTTTTTCGAGTTTCTTCAGAACAGCGATCAAAGCCTCAGGCGATTGCTTAAAGAAAAAGAATTTTTGTTCTGTTAATCGGGCAACACTTGAGCAAATAAATTGTGGTCTCTTGCTGAGAAAGGGCAGTAGTTTTTCACCTGTATGGGCAAGGAAATCTGCCTTGTACTTCTTAGATTCCTCCTGTAACCACCCGAATATAGCCTTTACAGCGTTTTTAAAGAGCATATTCCGTTCTGCCGAACGTATATTTTTGTAATTGCTCCCATTCAGGATTCCGAACAATCTTCCCTGATTGTCGGCTTCAAGCAGATCTTTTTCCAGGGATTCCCCACCGATAAAAGCAGGCGGTTTGCTGGGCAATAAAATGTCTTTCTTGTAGGAAGGTGAAACGGTATGAACCGCATCGGCCAGCCTGATCCCTATAGCCATGAGATTGATACAGTCCCGATATCGATAATCCATCAATTTCTCTGCATTATAGCTCACTTCAGGAAACCAGGTATTGACAGAAGCCTCATTGCCTTCAAAAGGGCGTATCCCCTGAATGGCGAGGTTGTGAATGCTGTAGACAAACCTGTATTTGTTTAAGGAGGTGTATCTCGGATGATATTTCCGCAAAAAGAGCAGGAGGCTGGTATGCCAATCGTGTAAATGCACAACATCCAACGGGCCAAAAGCCTCGTCATTTATTGCCGTGGCTATGGCAGTACAGAAAATGGCAAATTTATTCGAATCTGTAAAAAACGGTTTCTCAGGATCGTTGTGATAAATTTTTCCTATTTCACCGGCTTTTATCTCCGGGTGATGCACCACATAATGGCGAATATTCTTCAACTCCTTCTTAGGAGGCACCTCATAGAGTTCAGCAGTATAAGGCTTCCCGTTTAAACTGAAATGAAGTTCCCGCAGCAGCATGCCCTTTGTTTGCAATCTGGAATAACTTGGAACCACCACATGAACTTCATCACCACGTTCTGCAATTTGTCTGGGAACATCGCGCACTACATCCCCCATACCACCGGCTTTGCAATTGGGAATAGCATCATTTTCTGCAGCGACAAACAAGAAGTGATTCATATTGTGTTTCTAGGTAATGAGGGAAGTTAAAAAAAGCCTTTCAGATAACGAAAGGCTTTTTAAATACTTTACATAATACTAATGGCCTATTTTAAAGGCATTGACGCCTGGATAATGGGCAACCTCGCCCAGTTCTTCCTCAATGCGCAACAACTGGTTGTACTTTGCCATCCGGTCTGATCGAGAGGCAGAACCTGTTTTTATCTGTCCTGTGTTTAGTGCAACTGCCAAATCGGCTATGGTATTGTCCTCGGTTTCACCCGATCGGTGAGACATCACGCTGGTGTAGCCTGCATTTTTGGCCATATTTACAGCTGCAATTGTTTCCGTTAGGGTTCCTATCTGGTTAACCTTGATCAGGATGGAATTGGCAATACCTTCTGAAATACCTCGTGAAAGTCTTGTCACGTTGGTCACAAAGAGATCATCACCAACCAACTGAACCTTATCGCCTACCAGGTCCGAAAGGATCTTCCATCCGTTCCAATCGTTCTCATCCATTCCGTCCTCAATAGAAATTATTGGGTATTTGTCACAAAGGGCTGCCAGGTATTTCGCCTGTTCTTCCGAAGATCTCACAGCTCCCTTATCCCCTTCAAACTTGGTATAGTCGTATTTTCCGTTTACGTAAAACTCTGCAGCAGCGCAATCGAGAGCCACCATAACCTCATCCCCAAAGGAATAGCCTGCATTCTTTACGGCAATGCCTATGGTGTCCAAGGCGTCCTCTGTGCCCTTGAGGGTTGGTGCAAATCCGCCTTCATCTCCTACAGCTGTACTTAATCCCCGGTCGTGCAACACCTTTTTCAAATGGTGGAATATTTCAGTTCCCATTTGAATGGCATGAGAAAACGTTTTTGCCTTTACGGGCATTACCATAAATTCCTGAAAGGCAATGGGCGCATCCGAATGCGAACCGCCGTTGATGATATTCATCATGGGAACGGGAAGCGTATTAGCACTTACTCCGCCTACATACCTGTATAAAGACATTCCCATTTCGTTAGCAGCAGCTTTGGCAACGGCAAGCGAAACACCCAGGATGGCATTTGCTCCGAGTTTAGATTTGTTTGGAGTACCATCGAGTGCGATCATGGTCTGATCAATCAGATTCTGATCATCCACCATCATTCCCCTAATCTTATCGGCGATCTCTGTATTTACATTCTCCACAGCTTTCATTACGCCTTTCCCCATAAATGCTTTTCCACCATCCCGTAATTCCACAGCTTCGTGTTCTCCGGTAGAAGCACCTGAAGGAACGGCAGCCCGGCCCATTACTCCATTTTGTGTCACTACATCCACCTCCACTGTTGGATTACCCCTGGAGTCGAATATTTGTCGGGCGTGCACATCTAATATAATACTCATAACTTTTTGCTTTTTATAGGTTGATTACTATCATTTCAAAGATACAAAAGGCCTTTGTGAATTTTTGCAATTCCCAAAGAATTGGGCTTTGCCTGATCTAGACAGGAACATTGCTTCTGGAATACTCCTCAATCAATTGAAAAAACTGATCGAATAAGTAGGAAGCGTCATGCGGTCCCGGACTTGCTTCGGGATGATACTGCACGGAAAAGACATTTTTGTTTTTCATGCGTATCCCTGCCACGGTATGGTCATTGAGATGCTCGTGGGTGATTATTAATTCCGGATGCGCTTCTGTTTCCTCCCTGTTGATGGCAAATCCGTGATTCTGAGAAGTGATTTCCCCTTTCCCTGTCTCGAAATTGATTACCGGGTGATTAATTCCCCTATGTCCGTTAAACATCTTGTAAGTAGAAACTCCGTTTGCAAGGGCGATGATCTGATGACCCAGACATATGCCGAATAAGGGTTTGTCCTGGGCAATGATCTCTTTGGCGGTCTCTATAACTTCTTTCAGAGGTTCAGGATCACCAGGGCCATTTGAAATAAAGTACCCGTCAGGATTCCAGGATTGTAGCTCCGAGAAAGGAGTATCATATGGAAAGACTTTAATATACGCGTCTCTGGCTGCGAGATTTCTGAGAATATTTTTTTTAATCCCGATGTCTAATGCAGCTATCCTGTATTTGGCATCTTTTTCCCCGAAGAAATAAGGTTTCGTAACAGATACCTTTGATGCCAGCTCAAGGCCTTCCATACTGGGTATATTACTCAATTCGGCTTTAAGGGCATCTATTTCGTCTACTCTGGTTGAAATCACAGCGTTCATCGCTCCATGGTCGCGGATATAACTTACCAGTGCACGTGTATCTACATCGGAAATAGCAAGCAATTTGTTGGTGTTCAGAAACTCAAGGAGACTCTCGTCTGCATCCGGCCTGGAGTAATCGTAACTGAAATTCTTGCATATGAGTCCGGCAATCTTTACGGAATTCGACTCTACTTCTTCGTTATTGGCCCCGTAATTTCCAATATGGGCATTGGTCATCACCATTAACTGTCCAAAATAAGACGGATCGGTAAAAATTTCCTGGTATCCCGTCATCCCCGTGTTAAAACACACTTCACCAAAGGCTGTCCCTTCGGCATTACCTACCGATTTACCGTAAAAAATAGTTCCATCTGCCAGTAATATGAGTGCTTTTTTCTTGGTTTGATACTTCATTAAACTGCAATTTTTTGGTTTCACAAATAAACATAAAAAAAGGATAGACTTGCAGGTCTATCCTTTTCAAATTTTAAAGACATTATGAACATCCTATTCTTTGGAGTCATCTGTTTTTGTTTCTTCAGCGTCCTTGGCTTTATCTTCCTTTGGAGCTTCTGCCTTAGGCTTTTCTGTTTTAGTTTCCTTTTCAGCTTTTGGCGCCTCAGCTTTTGGAGCTTCAGCTTCCACAGTTTCAGTTTCCTGAACAGCTTCAGTAGGAGCTGCGGCTGCCTCCGCTTTTTTAGAACTTCTACTCCTACGAGTCGACTTCTTTTTCTTTGGCTTTCCTGCGTTGTAGATCTCGTTAAAGTCTACCAGCTCTATCATTGCCATATCAGCATTGTCGCCCAATCGGTTACCTAATTTGATAATCCTGGTGTAACCTCCTGGCCTGTCTCCTACTTTCTCGGCGACTGTGCTGAATAATTCAGATACCGCATATTTATCTCTGAGGTTTCTGAAGACGATTCGCCTGTTGTGGGTTCCTTTCTCCAAAGACTTATTATTCTCAGCTTTGGATTTAGTGATCAGGGGCTCAATAAACTGCTTAAGGGCCTTTGCTTTGGCCACAGTGGTATTGATTCTTTTATGTTCAATCAAGGAACAGGCCATATTGGCAAGCATAGCCGACCTATGTGCCGTTTTCCTACCCAAGTGATTGATTTTCTTACCGTGTCTCATGCTTATGTACTATGTGTTCTTTTGTTTCAGTGCACCCTTACAGGAGCCGAAACAGAACTTAAATTAATCTTTATCCAATTTGTATTTTGACAAATCCATCCCGAAGTTCAAGCCCTTGTTGATAACAAGTTCTTCCAATTCTGTCAAGGATTTTTTTCCAAAGTTTCTAAATTTCATCAGGTCGTTCTTGTTGAATGATACAAGATCTCCTAATGTATCCACCTCTGCTGCTTTTAAGCAATTGAGGGCCCGAACTGACAAATCCATATCCACTAGTTTTGTCTTGAGCAATTGCCTCATGTGCAATGACTCCTCGTCGTAAGTTTCCGTCTGAGCAATCTCATCAGCCTCAAGGGTGATTCGCTCATCAGAGAACAACATAAAGTGGTGAATAAGAACCTTTGCCGCCTCAGTGAGAGCTTCTTTAGGATGAATTGAACCATCAGTAACGATTTCAAAAACCAATTTTTCGTAATCGGTCTTTTGTTCAACCCTGAAGTTTTCGATGCTGTATTTTACATTCTTTACCGGGGTAAAGATGGAATCAACCGCGATGCTCCCAATAGGTGCACTGGATTTCTTATTTTCTTCAGCAGGTACATATCCCCTGCCTTTTTCGATGATCAACTCCATGTTGATACTCACCTTAGGATCCATATTACAGATCACCAAGTCTGGGTTTAACACCTGAAAACCTGAGATAAACTTCTGGAAGTCACCTGCAGTTAGTTGTTCTTTACCACTTACAGAAACAGAAACGGTTTCTTCATTGACATCGTCGATCTGTCTTTTGAATCGAACTTGTTTTAGGTTGAGGATAATCTCAGTAACATCTTCAACGACACCTTCGATTACCGAAAATTCGTGTTCAACTTTGTCAATCCGTACCGAAGTAATGGCGAATCCCTCCAGGGAGGAAAGCAATACTCTTCTAAGTGCGTTCCCGACAGTTAATCCATAACCAGGTTCCAAAGGGCGGAATTCAAACTTCCCTTCGAAATCTGAGGAATCGATCATTATAACTTTATCGGGTTTCTGAAAATTAAATAATGCCATAGTCGGGTATATGTGGTTTATTTAGAGTATAACTCAACGATTAATTGTTCTTTGATGTTCTCAGGAATCTGCAGTCGTTCCGGCACAGCTACGAAGGTTCCTTCCTTCTTTTCGCTATTCCATGTAATCCATTCGTAAACGCTGCTATTTGCAGATAGGGAATCCTCAATGGTCTGTAAAGATTTTGATTTTTCTCTTACGCCAACTACGTCACCCGGTTTAAGCGAGTAGGATGGAATATTCACAACATTTCCGTTTACGGTAATGTGTCGGTGAGAAACCAATTGTCTGGCGCCTCTCCTGGAAGTTGAAATGCCCATTCTGTAGACTACATTATCTAGCCTCGCTTCACATAATTGAAGTAAAACTTCCCCGGTTACACCTTTGCTACGGTTAGCCCTTGCAAAGAGGTTACGGAATTGTCTTTCCAGAATACCATAGGTATACTTGGCTTTCTGCTTCTCCATCAACTGGATAGCGTATTCTGATTTCTTTCCCCGGCGTCTGTTGTTTCCGTGTTGTCCCGGCGGGTAATTTTTCTTTTCAAACGACTTGTCGTCGCCAAAAATCGCTTCTCCGAATTTCCGGGCGATCTTAGATTTTGGTCCTGTGTATCTTGCCATCTTCTTTAAAATTAAAAGTGTGATTATGAATTAAGGCTTATCCTTCGATAATCGTAACTACACTTTTGTGAGAAATTAATTAGGATATAATGATTAAACTCTTCTTCGTTTAGGCGGTCTGCAGCCATTGTGAGGCATAGGTGTTACGTCGATGATCTCTGTAACCTCTATTCCTGCATTGTGCAGGGAACGGATGGCAGACTCGCGGCCATTTCCCGGTCCTTTTACGTAAACCTTTACTTTCCTTAGCCCGGCCTCATGAGCTGTCTTTGCGCATTCTTCTGCAGCAATCTGTGCGGCGTAGGGAGTATTCTTTTTAGAACCTCTGAATCCCATTTTTCCTGCCGACGCCCATGAAATCACATCCCCTTTCTTATTCGTCAGGGAAATGATGATATTGTTGAAGGAAGCAGTGATATGAGCCTCGCCTGTTGATTCAACAATAACCTTACGTTTTTTGGTTGTTTTTGTACCTGTCTTTGCCATCTTACGCCTTATTACTTAGTAGCCTTTTTCTTGTTGGCCACTGTTTTTCTTTTTCCTTTCCTTGTCCTGGAATTGTTCTTGGTTCTCTGTCCTCGTAACGGAAGACCGGATCTGTGCCTTATTCCCCGGTAACAACCGATATCCATCAACCTTTTGATATTAAGCTGATTCTCGGATCTCAATTCCCCTTCGATCTTATAAGAAGAGACCACGTCACGGATTCTCCCGATCTCGTCGTCATTCCAATCAGACACTTTGGCATCAGCACTTACTTTTGCTTTGTCCAGAATTTCCTGAGCTCTGCTCTTACCAATTCCGAAAATATAGGTAAGGGCTATAACACCTCTTTTTTGTTTTGGGATATCTACCCCTGCAATTCTTGCCATAATTACCCTTGTCTTTGTTTGAATCTGGGATTCTTCTTATTAATTACGTACAACCTGCCTTTCCTGCGAACAATTTTGCAGTCGGCACTTCTTTTCTTTATCGATGCTCTTACTTTCATATCTCGAGTTTCTTAATATCTATATGTAATTCTGGCCTTACTCAAATCGTAAGGACTCATCTCAAGTTTCACTTTATCCCCGGGCAATAATTTAATATAATGCATGCGCATTTTTCCCGAGATATGAGCAGTAACCACGTGTCCGTTTTCAAGTTCAACTCTGAACATGGCATTGGACAAGGCCTCTATGATACTTCCATCCTGCTCTATTGCTGCTTGTTTGGCCATATCTTATGCTACTTTTCTGTTCTTACCTGTTTTCATTAGGCCGTCATAGTGACGGTTTAATAGGTAGGCATTTACTTGTTGTACCGTATCGATAGCAACTCCTACCATAATCAGCAGAGAGGTTCCGCCGTAAAACAGCGCCCATCCTGCCTGAATGTCCATTAACTTCACTACGATAGCCGGTAATACAGCCAAAAAGGCTAGAAATATTGAACCGGGTAGCGTGATCAATGACATTATTTTATCTAAAAAACTACCTGTTTCCTTTCCTGGTCTGATGCCGGGAATAAATCCACCACTTCTTTTGAGGTCATCTGCCATTTTATTGGTAGGTACCGTTATAGCGGTGTAGAAATAGGTAAATATGATGATCAGCAAGGCAAACAATATATTGTATGCCAAACCGAAGATATCCTGAAATTGAACTTCCATCCACTGCCCAATTGCGGTATCATTGAAAGTCCGGCCAAGTAAGCCCGGTGCAAACATGATGGCCTGAGCAAAGATGATTGGCATTACCCCGGAAGCGTTCAACTTCAGAGGGATATACTGCCTGCTCCCCATAATATTCTTTTCGTATCCCCCGGAAGCCGATCTTCTGGCATACTGCACAGGGATTCTGCGTGTGGCCATGACGAGTAAGACACTTGCCAAAATAACTACGAACCAGAGTATCACTTCAACGAGAATCAGCATTGGCCCCCCATTGCCGTCCCATCTGGTAATTGCTTCCTGCACAAATGCCTGAGGCATAGTTGCAATAATTCCGATCATAATAAGGAGTGAAATCCCATTTCCAATCCCCTTATCCGTAATCTTTTCTCCCAACCACATGGCGAAGACACAGCCCGTCACCAGGATAATCACTGAAGGGACAATAAACCCGAGTCCTTTTCCGAGTAAAAAGGCGCTATCAGGTACTCCAAGAGCCCCGAGACTGTACAAATATGCAGGAGCCTGAACAATACAGATACCGATAGTTAACCATCTGGTGATCTGATTTTTGGTCTTCCGTCCGCTTTCTCCTTCTTTGTCTAGCTTCTGAAGATATGGCACCGCAATCCCCATCAACTGCACTACAATAGATGCTGAGATATAAGGCATGATCCCGAGGGCAAAAACAGAAGCATTGGCGAATGCTCCTCCTGTAAATGCATTCAGAATCCCCAGAATACCTTGTTCTGTATTTGAAGATAAGGCTGCCAGTTGTGAGGTATCAATACCAGGAAGTACCACCTGTGCACCAAAACGGTAGACAAGTAAAAGGCCGAGGGTCATCAGTATCCTGTTCCTCAGCTCTTCTATCTTCCAGATATTAGATATGATCTCAAAAAATTTCTTCATAGAGCCTGCTCTCTTATAGTGTTATCGCTTCTCCTCCAGCAGCTTCGATCGCTTTCTTGGCACTGGCGGTAAACTTGTGTACTGTTATTTTCAAGGAAGCCTTTAATTCACCTCCCCCGAGAATTTTTACCAAATCATTCTTCCCGGCTAGATTATTTTCGATAAGGTTTTCCAGGGTGACTTCTTTTTTCACCTTACCTTCATCAACTAGGTCCTGGAGTTTATTGAGATTAATACCCCGGTATTCTACCCGGTTGATATTGGTAAATCCAAATTTGGGAACCCTGCGCTGTAATGGCATTTGTCCACCTTCGAAACCAATTTTCTTGGAGTAACCAGAACGGGACTTCGCCCCTTTATGACCCCTGGTGGCAGTACCGCCTTTTCCGGATCCCTGGCCTCTACCGATGGTTTTGCCATCCTTGTGAACAGAACCTTTTGCTGGTTTTAAATTGCTTAAATTCATCTCAACACTTATTTCTTAAGCTTCTTCTGTAGAAACCAAATGTTTAACTTTATTGATCATCCCAAGGATGTTAGGCGTATCGTTGTGAACAACCTCTTGTCCAATTTTACGCAGCCCGAGCGCTTCAAGTGTCCTCTTTTGATTCTGAGTTCTTTTGATACCGCTTTTTACCTGTGTTACTTTTATCTTTCCCATCGTTCCTTATCCTTTAAAGACTTTTTCCATGGCAATTCCTCGCTGCATAGCTACCGTTTTGGCATCTCTTAATTGCAATAAGGCGTCAAAAGTAGCTTTTACCACATTGTGAGGGTTGGATGATCCCTGAGATTTTGACAATACATCCTGTACCCCAACAGATTCCAATACCGCCCTTACGGCACCACCGGCAATTACCCCAGTACCATGAGAAGCAGGTTGAATGTATACCCTTGCTCCTCCGTATTTTCCTTTTTGTTCGTGGGGCACTGTGCCCTTGTTTAAAGGAATACGAATCAGATTCTTTTTGGCATCTTCAATAGCCTTGGCGATGGCAGTAGCGACATCCTTGGACTTACCCAAACCATGACCAACTACACCGTTTTCATCCCCGACAACCACGATGGCAGAGAAACCAAATGCTCTACCTCCCTTGGTTACCTTGGTTACCCTCTGAACGCCTACCAGACGGTCTTTAAGTTCAAGGCCTCCGGGTTTAACTGTTTCTACATTCTTGTATTTGCCGTACATAGTATCTATTAAAATTTTAATCCACCTTCTCTGGCACCTTCGGCCAATGATTTTACTCGCCCGTGGTAAAGATTGCCTCCACGGTCAAAAGCTACAGTCTCAATTCCGGCTTTTTTCGCTTTTTCGGCCAGGGCCTTCCCTACCAGAGCTGCGATTTCCATTTTCGTTCCTTTGCTTTTACTCAATTCCTTGTCTCGTGACGAAGCTGCAACCAGGGTTTTACCTTCGTTGTCATCGATTACCTGTGCATAGATCTCGCTGTTACTTCTGTATACAGACAGTCTAGGTCTCTCTGAGGTTCCGAAGGAAATCTTTCTGATCCTTTTTCGGATGCGCTCTCGTCTTTCTGTTTTTGACAATCCCATAATCTTACTCTTATGCTGATTTACCTGCTTTTCTTCTCAATTGTTCTCCGACAAATTTGATTCCTTTTCCTTTGTAAGGTTCAGGTTTGCGGAACGAACGTATTTTGGCTGCAATTTGCCCGATCAATTGCTTGTCGTACGATGTTAATTTAATGGTAGGGTTTTTACCTTTTTCCGAAGTGGTTTCAACCTTCACTTCTGGTGCGAGGTCAAAAACAATGTTGTGCGAAAACCCAAGGGCAAGATCCAATTTCTGACCCTGATTGCTGGCCCTGTATCCTACACCTACCAATTCCAATTCCTTAGTCCAACCCTTAGACACTCCTTCAATCATGTTGTAAACCAAAGATCTGTACAGACCGTGTTTTGCCTTGTGTTCCTTAGAATCAGAAGGCCTTGTAATCCAAACTTGGGCGTCTTCTATCTTGATCTCGACTGCGGAGAATTCCTGAGTAAGTTCACCCAGCTTCCCTTTTACGGTAATGATGTTATCATTGACCTCTACGGATGTTCCTTCTGGGATCGCTATCGGATTGTTACCTATTCTAGACATTTCTTTTACTTTTAATCGGTTTAATAAACGTAGCAGAGCACTTCACCGCCAACATTTTCTTTCTTGGCCCGCTTGCTGGTCATCACTCCGTGAGAAGTGGAGACTATTGCAACCCCCAAACCATTTAAAACCCTCGGCATATCATCGGATGCTGCGTACTTACGCAATCCCGGCTTACTGATACGCTGAATTTTTTTAATCACAGGCTCTTTGGTCTGCTTATCGTATTTCAGAGCAATTTTTATTGTGCCCTGTACTTTATCTTCCTCGAATTTGTAGCTCAGGATATACCCCTGGTCAAACAAAATCTTAGTGATCTCTTTTTTAAGATTGGAAGCTGGCACCTCAACAACCCTGTGACCCGCCCTACTGGCGTTTCTAACTCTTGTCAAATAATCTGATATAGGATCTGTTAACATCTTCTTGCCTTTTATTTGGATTACCAACTTGCTTTTTTAACTCCCGGAATCAACCCTTTGTTGGCCATTTCCCTGAACATTACCCTGGACAAACCAAAAGTTCTCATGTATCCTTTAGGTCTTCCTGTGAGCTTGCAACGATTGTGCATACGCACCGGAGAAGCGTCTCTGGGCAATTTTTGTAATGCCTCGTAATCGCCTGCCTCTTTAAGGGCTTTTCTCTTCTCAGCGTATTTTGCTACTGTTTTTGCCCTTTTACGTTCACGGGCTTTCATTGATTCTTTAGCCATACTAATTCTTTTTAAAAGGTAGTCCCAATTCTGCCAAGAGGGATTGTGCTTCTTTATCGGTTTCAGCGCTGGTCACAAAAGTGATATCCATTCCGTTGATCCGGTTGATCTTATCAATATTTATTTCAGGAAAAATGATCTGTTCGGTAACTCCGAGGTTGTAATTTCCCCTGCCGTCAAATCCGGTAGCCCTGATTCCCTGGAAATCTCTTACCCTGGGTAAAGCCGTAGTTACCAATCGATCGAGAAATTCATACATTCTCTCACCTCTTAAGGTAACTTTCGCCCCGATAGGCATTCCTTTTCTCAGTTTAAAAGACGCCACATCCTTTTTAGAGATCGTGGATACCGCCCTTTGTCCGGTAATATTGGTGAGTTCTTCAACCGCATGGTCAATAAGCTTCTTGTCGGCCACAGCGGCACCTACACCTCTGCTTACAACGATCTTCTTCAATTTAGGCACTTCCATAATATTCTTGTACCCGAACTCGTCCTGCAGCGCCTTGATTACGCGCTCTTTGTATTCTTTCTTTAATCTTGGAACGTAAGTCATAACTATATTACCTCGTTAGATTTCTTTGAAATCCGCACTTTTTTCCCGTCTCTGGTTTCATATCCTACCCTTGTGGTATCTCCAGACTTGCCGTCGATAAGGGAAAGGTTTGAAATATGGATTGGTGCTTCTTTTTTTACTATTCCCCCTTGAGGGTTTTTAGCACTTGGCTTCTCGTGTTTAGACACCATATTGATGCCCTCAACAATCGCCTTGTTCTTCTGTCGGATTACAGTAACCACCTTGCCTTCGGAACCTTTGTGGTCACCTGCAACAACGCGTACTGTATCTCCTGTTTTAATTTTTAATTTCATCGTCTTGTCAGTTTATAGCACCTCGGGAGCTAATGAAACAATCTTCATAAACTGCTTATCTCTGAGCTCTCTCGCTACAGGACCAAATACCCTGGTTCCTCTCATTTCCCCTGTGGGGTTGAGGAGTACACAGGCATTGTCATCAAAGCGGATGTATGATCCATCTGGTCTGCGCACCTCTTTCTTGGTACGTACCACTACCGCCGTAGACACAGCTCCTTTTTTTATTGTACCGTTGGGTGTAGCCTCCTTTACAGATACTACTATTTTGTCACCAACAGAGGCGTATCTCCTTTTGGTTCCTCCAAGTACACGAATGGTCAGTACCTCTTTCGCCCCGGTATTATCCGCCACCTTAAGTCTAGATTCTTGTTGTAACATAATTATTTAGCTCTTTCAAGGATTTCTACCAATCTCCAGCATTTGGTCTTACTCAAAGGTCTGGTTTCCATGATCTTTACAGTATCGCCAATCTTGCAATCGTTGGTTTCATCGTGTGCAACATATTTCTTTGTCCGCAATACGAACTTACCATACATAGGATGCTTTACCCGCTTTACTTCAGAAACCACAATTGATTTCTCCATTCTGTCGCTGGTTACAACGCCTACTCGTTCTTTTCTTAAATTTCTTTTTTCCATAAAGCAGAACCCGTTATTGGTTTTCCCTTTTTGTTAATTCTGTGGCTAGTCTAGCTACTGTTTTCTTCACCTGCCTCAGCTGAAGAGGATTTTCAAGTGGTGTTACAGCGTGAGCCATTTTCAAATCGGCATGTTTCCTTTTGAAATCGGACATTTTTTCCTTTAATTCCTCTACCGACAACTCGTTTATTTCTGACTGTTTCATGATCTTCTTTATCAGTAATATTAAGCGGCTTCGTAATCCCTTGCCACAATAAATTTCGTTTTCACCGGTAATTTCTGAGCAGCAAGCCTGAGTGCTTCCTGAGCTATATCCATAGGAACCCCTGCTACTTCGAACATGATTCTTCCCGGCTTTACGACGGCTACAAAGTATTCTGGCGCACCTTTACCTTTACCCATCCTTACCTCGAGGGGCTTTTTGGTAATAGGCTTATCCGGAAATATCTTGATCCAAAGCTGGCCTTGTCTTTTCATATATCGGGTTGCAGCAATCCTCGCTGCCTCGATCTGACGTGAAGTAATAAAGCTGGAATCCAATGATTTAATTCCAAACATCCCATTAGAGAGCTGGTGGCCTCTTCCGGAATTTCCCTTCATACGGCCTTTCTGTGCTTTTCGAAACTTGGTTCTTTTCGGCTGTAACATCTTATCCTACTTTATTAATTTATTTTCTTCTTCGTTTTCTTCCGGCATCGGATTTATCTTTCCCCGAACCTTTAGACATTCCAACTAAAGGAGACAGATCTCTTTTTCCGTAAACTTCTCCTTTCATTATCCATACTTTGATCCCCAAACGGCCATAAGTCGTATGCGCCTCTTCCATGGCGTAATCAATATCAGCCCTGAAAGTAGACAAAGGAATACGTCCTTCTTTATAAGATTCTGATCGCGCCATTTCAGCTCCGTTCAATCGGCCGGAGATCATAATTTTAATCCCCTCAGCATTCATCCTCATTGCCGCAGCAATTGCCATTTTAATGGCTCTTCTGTAGGAGATCCTGTTTTCAATCTGTCGTGCGATACTCGCTGCAACCAGGTTGGCATCAACTTCAGGTCTCTTGATCTCAAAAATGTTGATCTGAACCTCTTTATCTGTAATCTTTTTAAGCTCCTCCTTCAATTTATCCACTTCCTGGCCACCCTTTCCGATGATGATCCCGGGTCTTGCTGTGGTGATGGTAACGGTGATCAACTTCAGAGTTCTTTCAATGATGACCCTGGAAACACTGGCCTTAGCCAAACGTGCGTTGATATACTTTCTGATCTTATCATCCTCAGCAAGTTTATCTCCGTAGTCATTACCTCCGTACCAGTTAGATTCCCATCCCCTGATAATACCCAGTCGGTTTCCTATTGGATTTGTCTTTTGTCCCATACTAAGCTTCTGTATTATTGTTAGCGCCTACAACCAAGGTTACATGGTTTGAACGTTTTCTTATTCTGTGTGCCCTTCCCTGTGGTGCAGGTCTGAGGCGCTTTAGCATTCTGCCTGAATCGACGCGAATTTCCTTCACGTAAAGATCTGCTTCTTCAACATCAGCATCCTCGTTCTTGGCCTGCCAGTTTGCTATAGCAGACAGCAATAACTTCTCCAGCCTTCTGGACGCTTCCTTGGGATTGAACCTGAGAATAGCTAATGCCTTCTCAACCTCAGCACCCCTTACAAGGTCAGCAACCAGTCGCATCTTACGAGGCGATGTAGGGCAGTTGTTCAATTTCGCAAAGGCCAGCTCTTTCTTCTCTGCCTTTATTCTTTCGGCCATCTGTTTTTTTCGAACTCCCATAGCTTACTTTTTACCTTTATTTCTTGCACCGGCATGACCGCGGAAAGATCTTGTTGGTGAAAATTCACCCAACTTATGACCCACCATGTTCTCAGTTACATAAACAGGAACAAACTGCTTTCCGTTGTGTACTGCGATAGTCTGTCCTACAAAATCAGGAGTGATCATGGAGGCCCTGGACCATGTTTTGATGACGGTCTTTTTATTTGAGTCTACATTCTGTCTGACTTTCTTTTCCAGACTTATGTGAACGTAGGGTCCTTTTTTTAGTGAACGTGCCATTTCTTTCTACTTTTTATTTCTTTCTACGTTCTATTATATATCTGTTCGTGTCCTTGGTCTTAGAACGAGTTCTGTATCCTTTTGCAGGAATACCGTTTCTCGATCTTGGATGACCTCCGGAAGCTCTTCCTTCCCCACCACCCATTGGGTGATCTACAGGGTTCATCGCTACCGGCCTTGTCCTTGGTCTTCTTCCTAACCAACGGCTACGTCCTGCCTTTCCTGAAACGATCAACTGATGATCTGAATTGGAAACAGCACCAACGGTTGCCAAACAATTCCCCAGAATCATTCTGGTCTCCCCGGATGGCAGTTTTATCGTTACATATTTTCCTTCCTTAGCCATAAGTTGAGCAAAGGTTCCGGCACTTCTTGCCATAACCGCTCCCTGACCAGGACGTAATTCAATACAGGAAATAATGGTTCCCAACGGAATTTCATTTAAAGGCAATGCATTTCCGATCTCTGGCGCAGACCCGGCTCCTGATGTGACCTTTTGCCCTACCTGTAGCCCGTTCTGTGCGATGATATAACTCTTTTCCCCGTCTTTATACTCAATAAGAGCGATAAAGGCAGTTCTGTTGGGATCGTATTGAATGGATTTCACCTCGGCATTTACTCCGTGTTTCGTCCTTTTGAAATCGACCAGACGATACCTTCTTTTGTGACCTCCACCTTTGTGGCGCATGGTCATTTTTCCATGACTGTTTCTACCTCCCGACTTTTTTAACGGAGCAAGCAAGCTTTTCTCCGGCTTATCAGCAGTAAGCGCGTCAAATCCGTTTACTACTTTAAATCGCTGTCCGGGAGTGATCGGTTTTAATTTTCTAACTGACATTTGGTGTCTTTATAGATTACTGTAAAAATCAATGACATCACCTTCCGCAACATCGACAATCGCCTTTTTATAGGCACTTGTCTTACCCTGTTGTACCCCTGTTTTGGTGTACTTCGTCTTGCGTGTTGGACCGTAATTCATGGTTCTCACCTTCCTTACGGATACCCCGTATGTTTCCTCAACCGCATCTTTGATCTGCAACTTGTTGGCACCGGGATTTACGATGAAACCGTAGCGATTGTGTAACTCGCTATCAGCTGTCATCTTTTCCGTTATGATTGGTTTTATTAACACACTCATGATTTCCTATTTATTTAAGTTGGCCTCTATACCTTCTAGCGACCCTTCCAAAAGCACAATATTATTTGCATTTAATATTTTGTAAGTGCTTAATTCTGAGTTAGTTACAACCTCAGAACCTTCCAAATTGCGCGACGACAAATATACGTTATTATTTGATTCGCCCAAGACAAAGAGCGACTTTTTATTTTCCAGTCCCAGACCTTTTAGAACCTTTAAAAATTCCTTGGTCTTCGGGGTCTCGAAATTAAAGTCCTCAACTACCATGATCGCCTTTTCATCATTTTTGATACTAAGGGCCGATTTACGGGCCAGACGTTTCAGGTTTTTGTTGAGCTTAAGGGTGTAATCCTTAGGTCGGGGCCCAAAGATTCTTCCACCTCCGCGAAAGATGGGCGATTTGATACTTCCTGCCCTTGCGGTTCCGGTTCCTTTTTGCTTTTTGATCTTACGGGTACTTCCAACAATTTCAGCTCTTTCCTTAGCCTTGTGGGTACCTTGTCTCTGATGAGCCCTGTACTGTTTTACATCCAGGTAAATGGCATGTGTATTAGGCTCTATCTTGAAAACAGCATCAGAAAGGTCTGCCTTTCTCCCTGTTTCTTTTCCGTTGATATCTAAGACTGCTACCTTCATTATTTCTCAATCGTTAAATATGCGTTTTTATGACCGGGTACACACCCTTTCAAAACGATCAGGTTTTTTTCCGGAACTACTTTCAGGACGCGAAGGTTTTGAACAGTAACCCGTTCTCCTCCCATTCTGCCTGCCATCTTCATTCCTTTGAACACTCTCGCAGGATACGAAGCCGCACCGATAGACCCTGGAGCCCTTAATCGGTTGTGCTGCCCGTGAGTGGCTTGTCCTACACCGGCAAAGCCGTGTCTTTTAACCACCCCCTGAAATCCTTTTCCTTTTGAAGTTGCAGTAACATCCACAAACTCCCCTTCCACAAAGAGATCCACCCCAAGGGTGTCTCCTAATTTGTGCTCTCCTTCAAAATCACGGAACTCGACGACTTTTTTCTTGGGAGAAGCACCTGCCTTTTTAAAATGTCCCTGTTCGGACTTTTTAGCACGTTTTTCTGCCTTGTCATCGAAACCGAGCTGAAGGGCATTATACCCGTCTACCTCTTCGGTTCTGACTTGGGTAATGACACAAGGACCTGCTTCAATGACGGTACACGGAACGTTCTTTCCGTTGTCGTCAAAGATGCTGGTCATGCCTACTTTTTTTCCTATTAACCCAGACATACTATTTATTATTAATTGTTTTTAAAAATTCTCATTTATCTGACAAAAAAACAGGGCCAAAAATAATTCGACCCCGAATGTATTTTTGTTTCCGTTTTTCCTTTGCGAATCGCTCCGGACATGTCGCAGAAGGCATACCGCCCTCCAATTATTCTATCACACCTTGATCTCAACTTCCACTCCACTTGGCAGCTCTAATTTCATGAGCGCATCAATAGTTTTGGAAGAAGAACTGTAAATATCAAGTAACCTCTTGTAAGAGCTCAATTGAAATTGCTCTCTCGACTTTTTATTTACGTGAGGTGAACGCAAAACCGTAAAGATCTTTTTATGCGTGGGTAATGGAATTGGTCCTGTTACCACAGCTCCGGTTGTCTTTACCGTTTTGACTATCTTCTCGGCAGACTTATCTACCAGGTTGTAATCGTATGATTTTAACTTTATTCTGATTTTCTGACTCATCTCTAAGAATTAAGCGGTTACCCCTTTGGTTGCTTTTATTACCTCTTCTGCAATATTTGATGGTGTTTCTGCGTAATGCGCAAACTCCATAGTACTCGTTGCCCTACCAGAAGATAGTGTCCTCAAAGCAGTGACATAACCGAACATTTCTGAAAGTGGCACTTCTGCCTTGATCACCTTAGCTCCTGCTCTGTCGTCCATCGCATTTACCTGGCCTCTTCTTCTGTTAAGGTCACCTACGATATCTCCCATGTTTTCTTCAGGAGTAAGTACCTCAACTTTCATTATAGGTTCCATAAGTACAGCGCGTGCAGCTTTTGCAGCTTGCTTATATCCAAGTTTGGCAGCCAATTCAAAAGACAGGGAGTCTGAATCCACAGGGTGGAAAGAACCGTCTTTTAGAATTATCTTCATGCTGTCCATTTCAAATCCGGCCAAAGGACCGTTTTTCATCGCTTCTTTAAAGCCTTTCTCAACAGAAGGAATATATTCTTTTGGAATGTTCCCTCCCTTGATCATATTCACAAACTCCAGTCCGGGTTTTTCTTCAGTAGAAGGTTCCATGGTAAATACGATATCCGCGAACTTACCTCTACCCCCTGTTTGTTTCTTATATGTTTCCCTGTGATCTGCTGAACGGGTGATAGCTTCCTTGTACTCAACCTGAGGCTGACCCTGGTTAACATCTACCTTAAATTCCCTGCGCAGACGGTCTGTAATAATATCGAGGTGCAGTTCTCCCATCCCCGAAATAATAGTCTGACCTGAGGCCTCATCTGTTTTAACCTGAAAGGTTGGATCTTCCTCAGCCAGTTTGGCAAGGGCCATACCCAACTTATCTACATCAGCCTTGGTTTTAGGCTCAACCGCGATCCCGATAACCGGATCTGGGAAGTTCATACTTTCAAGAACAATAGGGTGCTTCTCATCAGAAAGCGTATCCCCTGTCTTGATGTCTTTGAAACCAACAGCAGCTCCAATATCTCCAGCCGCAATTGAATCAACGGCGTTTTGCTTGTTGGAATGCATCTGGTAAATACGAGAGATCCTCTCCTTGTTACCAGATCTGTTATTCAACACGTAAGATCCCGCATCCAGTTTTCCTGAATACGCTCTAAAGAAAGCCAATCGACCTACAAAAGGATCAGTGGCAATTTTAAAAGCAAGGGCAGCAAAAGGCTCTTTAATATCCGGTTTCCTTGAGACTTTAGCCTCGGTTTCAGGATTTATTCCGACGATAGCATCCTTGTCTAAGGGCGAAGGAAGGTATCGGCATACGGCATCAAGTAAAAACTGAACCCCTTTATTCTTAAAGGAAGAACCACAGATCATTGGAATGATACTCATGTCCATTACCGCAGCTCTCAAAGCAGCGTGTACCTCGTCTTCCGTGATAGAGTCTTCATCTTCGAAGAATTTCTCCATCAGACTTTCATCGTATTCAGCAACGGCCTCAATCAACGCAGCTCTGTATTCCTTTACCTCAGCTTGCATTTCAGCCGGAATGTCAATCACATCGAAGGTTGCACCTAAGTCCTCCTCATTCCATACAATGGCCCGGTTTTTTACCAGATCCACAATTCCTTTAAAATCAGCTTCATCACCAATGGGAAGTACAATAGGTACAGCGTTGGATTTCAACATGTCCTTAACCTGTTTGCACACGTTGAGGAAGTTGGCACCCTGACGGTCCATTTTGTTGACAAATCCCATTCTTGGCACCTTGTAATTGTCTGCCAGACGCCAGTTAGTCTCAGACTGAGGTTCAACCCCGTCTACGGCGCTAAAAAGGAAAACGAGACCATCGAGAACCCGTAAAGACCGGTTCACCTCAACAGTAAAGTCAACGTGGCCGGGAGTATCGATAATATTAAAATGGTAAGGCTTTGACTCCGGAGTCATTTGCCCATTCTTCATGGGAAAATTCCAGGTACAGGTGGTTGCTGCGGAAGTAATAGTAATTCCGCGCTCCTGCTCCTGCTCCATCCAATCCATGGTAGCCGCTCCATCGTGAACTTCTCCAATTTTATGGCTTACACCAGTGTAAAAAAGGATTCGTTCGGTAGTGGTGGTTTTACCGGCATCAATATGAGCGGCAATACCTATATTTCTTGTATAATTTAAATCTCTAGCCATCTTGCGTATTAGAATCTAAAGTGAGAGAATGCTTTATTGGCCTCAGCCATCTTATGAGTATCAACTCGCTTTTTCACCGCCGCGCCCTCTTCTTTAGCCGCTGCAAGAATTTCTGCAGCCAGCTTCTGAGCCATCGACTTTTCGTTTCTTTTTCTTGAAAAACTGATCAACCATTTCATGGCGGTAGAAATCTTGCGGTCCGGTCTGATCTGCATCGGGATCTGGAATGTTGCTCCCCCAACCCTTCGGCTTCTTACTTCAACGTGAGGCATTACATTGGAAAGTGCATCTTTCCATAATTCCAAACCTGACTTCTCTTCGTCAGTCTTCTTTTCTTCTACGATATCAATTGCATCGTAAAACACCTTAAAGGCTACCGACTTTTTTCCGTCCCACATCATCATGTTTACAAAACGGGTTACCAGCTGATCATTGAATCTCGGATCTGGTAAAAGTGGTCTTTTCTTTGCCTGTCTTTTTCTCATTGCTTCTTTTTAAAAGTGTTGCTTACTTTTTGGGTCTTTTGGCGCCGTACTTAGATCGTCTCTGAGTTCTGCCGGCTACACCTGCAGTGTCCAAAGCTCCTCTCACGATGTGATATCTAACTCCTGGCAAATCCTTCACCCTTCCGCCTCTAACCAATACTATCGAGTGCTCTTGAAGATTGTGTCCTTCTCCGGGGATGTATGCGTTTACTTCTTTTCCGTTGGTTAACCTAACCCTGGCTACTTTTCTCATAGCCGAGTTTGGTTTCTTCGGTGTAGTTGTATAAACACGCGTACAAACCCCCCTTCGCTGGGGACACGAATCCAAAGCAGCCGATTTACTCTTCTTGGTAATTGTGGCCCTTCCTTTTCGTACTAATTGTGAAATTGTTGGCATAAATTTTACTCTAAAATAATGATAGCCCCTTTTAAGGGTCGGCAAATGTAGTAATTATTAAACATAATTCAAACGGTTGACAACGAATTTTATAGCTTTTTAAAATTCCTTTTATAGAGCTGTGTAAAATCCCCATCTCAACAGCGAATTTTCTTTCCTATATATATAAGGTATAAGGTTAAATGCATTTTGTGATTCTCAATTATTACACCCGGTAGTCTTTTTTACAATTTGTGCGCTTTGACTGGTATCACAACCACATTTCTTTTAATCCGCTGAATGGCTTTGCTAATGGTTTCCTCCAACGGGTTGTGAGTAATGCGAAAATGACAAATCGGTCTGCCTCAAATAAATAGGATCGTTATCTATTACGGATTTATAAAGAATATGTTAAAATTTTTTAAATATGGTGGGCTGGGATTCCTCTTTAAGGGAATTATCTCTTAAAGTTTTATTAAAATAAGTTTGGATTATTAACATAGAATTGTGATTTTCGCACTTAGCTAATTCAAATAATTTAAAAATGAGAACAAATTTAAATGGAATCTTGACGCTACTATTGGCGTTTGTTGTGCATTTGACCTTTGCGCAGGAGAAGACGGTCTCCGGTACCGTAACGGACCAGGACGGACTTCCGCTTCCAGGAGTAAACATCGTAATTGAAGGTAGTACTTCCGGTACTCAAACCGATTTCGATGGAAATTACTCCATCAGAGGAAGTGCAGGTCAGACTCTTCTTTTTAGCTACATCGGACAAAGAGATGTACGGATTACAATTGGAGCCAGTAACACTATCAACGTGCAAATGCAGGAGGATGCTCAGGCGCTTGAAGAAGTTGTGGTAACGGCACAAGGTATTAAGAAAGAGAAGCAGGCCCTGGGGTATGCAGTTTCTGAAGTTAGTGATGAACTGCTTGAGCAACGTGCCGAGGGTGATGTTGGTCGTATCTTAACAGGTAAGGCTTCGGGGGTTAACATCCAGGCCCAGAGTGGTCTTTCCGGTTCTGGTACCAGTATTATCATCAGGGGTCTTAGTACTTTTAGTGGTAGTAACCAGCCCTTGTTTATTGTTGACGGCGTACCCTTTGACAGTGGTACTAACGGACAATCCCAGGGCGGAGGTGGTAACAGCTTCGTTGATGGAAACAACGGTTCCAGTAGATTCCTTGATTTGGATCCCAATAATATCGAAAGTGTAAACGTATTAAAAGGTTTGGCAGCAGCCACCCTTTATGGTACTGCTGGTCGTAACGGGGTTATCCTTATTACTACCAAGAACGGTGCTGCAGGATCGGGTCAGGCAAAGAAAAACGAAGTAACGGTTAGCAGCTCGATGTTTATCAACGAGATCGCTTCTCTTCCCGATTACCAGGATGAATTCGGTAACGGATTCGACCAGGCCTTCGGTTGGTTCTTCAGTAACTGGGGACCGAGCTTTGACAGAGATGGCGTAGCAGGTTGGGGAACTCAGGCAGCTATAGACGATGCAGGAACACTTGCTCATCCCTACTCTACTTCAACTTCAGCCATCCAGGCTGCTTTCCCCGAGTTTCAGGGAGCAAGGTACCCATGGAGGCCTTATGATAGTGTTGAGAAATTCTTTAAGCAAGGTGTAGTTCAAACCAACTCGGTTAACATCAACGGTTCATCTGATGATGGAAGCATGAGTTATAACATGAACTTCGGTCACCTTGACGATCAAGGTTTTACACCGGGTAACAACCTTAGAAGATATACAGTTGGTCTAGGGGGTAGAGCAGTGCTCTCCAACAAGATCACCGCATCAGGTACGCTGAACTTCGCTAATACAAACTTCCAGTCGCCTCCGGTTGCTGCAAGTACAGGTAACAGTGTGTTTGGAACTGGATCTTCAGTATTTGCCAACGTATTCTATACACCAAGGAGTGTCGACATTCAGGGATTGCCTTTTGAAAGTCCTGTAGACGGATCCAGTGTTTACTATCGTCAAAACAATAGTATCCAGCATCCACTTTGGACCGTAAAAAACTCCAAGACAGAACAGGATACCAAAAGGGTTTTTGGAAACATGGCCTTAGTATATGACATAAATGATAACCTTAACATCACTTACCGTTTCGGTTTGGATGTCTATAGTGAAAATAACATCACCTCTCAGAACAAAGGTGGTATTGGAGGTAGTGTAGCTACCCAAAGTGGTATCCTCCAGACCTGGAACAATACCAATACCTTATTCGATCACAACCTGATCCTTACCGGACAGTACGAGATCTCTGAGAAAGTTGGTTTCAGTTTCAACCTTGGTGCTACCACCAGAAGTGAAAAATTCGATCAGAATGGTGTGGCTAGTTCAGGACAGCAAGTATTTGGCGTACTGCGTCACTTTAACTTCTCCCTTTTTGAGCCTATCCAATTTTTACAAGAGCGTAATATTGCCGGGGTTTATGGGCAGTTTGATTTTGACTACGATCGTATGATCTATCTTACATTAGCCGGAAGGAATGACTGGGTATCTAACCTGTCTCAAGACAACCGCGCTATCTTCTACCCCAGTGCAAGTTTATCGCTTATTCCTACCAAGTTTATTCCTGGTCTTCAAAGCGAGAATGGTATAAACTATATGAAACTTAGAGCAGGTTATGGAACATCGGCTAACTTCCCAACGGGATATCCGGTTGCTTCTACCCTGATCCTTGATACACAGAACTTCCAGGACGGAGACGGAAACAATACCGTAACCAATGTAAGTGCTAACTTATTGGGTAACCCCAATCTAAAGCCTGAACTTTTGGAAGAACTAGAATTTGGTGTTGAGACTCGTCTCTTCGGAAGCCGTCTTACTTTAGATGCCTCCTACTATACCAGAACCACTGAGGATCTTATTATTGATCGTCCTCTTGACCCATCCACAGGTTTTACAACTACTCAAACTAACGTTGGGGAAATCAAGTCCTGGGGTGCGGAAGTAGATGCTACCCTGGCTCTTGTTAGAGGTCAGGAATCAGGAGATCTTGATTGGAGCTTAAATGCAAACTGGTTCTTTAACGAATCTGAAGTAACTGATCTCGGATTGGATGCAGAAGATATTATTTTTGCTGGTTTTACCAACCTTGGTAATGCTGCGCGAGTAGGTGAGCCTCTCGGAATAATGTTAGGTACAAGAATTCAGCGCGATGCAGATGACAACTTTGTCGTTGATGCAAATGGAGATTATATCGAGGAAAATGGTCTATTCGAAATTGGTGACCCTAACCCCGATTGGGTATTGAACATTGGGAATAGCTTTAGCTACAAGAACTTTAATTTTAACTTCTTGTTTAACTATACCCATGGTGGAGATATCTATTCCAGAACCGCTTCTGTACTAATTGGTAGGGGTCTTACAACTGATGTTGTAGACCGTTTGAACACCTTTATCCTTCCTGGGGTAAAAGGAGATGGAACACCTAACGATGTTCAGATCAACAACTCTACATTCTACTTTAACAATGTATTGTTCGGGCCAGATGAACTAGGGGTATTCGATGCATCTACCTTCAGATTACAAGAAGTTTCTTTAGGGTACAGCGTTCCGTCTAAATTCTTAGATAAAACACCTTTTGGTTCCTTAAGCTTTACGGTATCCGGATTCAACATGTGGTACGAAGCCATTAACATTCCCAAGGGTACGAACTTCGATCCTAACGTGGCCGGTGTTGGTATTGGAAATGGTAGAGGATTTGATTATCTTAATGGACCAAGTTCAAGAAGATATGGATTCAGTGTAAAAGCTTCATTTTAATTAAAATAAAAATTGATCATGAAAAACATATTTAAATATTTAAGTATTGGTTTGATCGGTGGAGTCCTTTTCACAGGGTGCGAAACCACCAATCTGGACCTTGCGGATAACCCGAATGCCCTGACACCTGCTCAGGCAGATCCGGACTTCTATTTGAACGAAGTTCAGGTTAGATTCGCACGAGTTGTTGAATCTCTGGGAGAGACAGGTGCTGAGACAGTGCGTATGGAATGGATGGGTAGTAGAAACTACCAGAATGCCTATTCACCTCAGAACTTTGATGGAAGCTGGGAAGATGCTTACCAGGAAATAATTAAGAACGGTCGGGATTTGGCGCCTCTTGCAGAAGAAGCAGGCCTTGTACATCACCTTGCCATTGCGCAATTGATTGAAGCGTACACCATTACCCTATTAGTAGATTATTTTGGTGATATTCCATATTCTGAAGCTATTGGAGGTGCGGACAACTTAAATCCGGCACCTGATAGTGGCGCTGACATTTATGCAGCGGCTCTGGCTTTGGCAGATCAGGCTATTGCTAATTTCAATGCGACAGCCTTGGCAGATCCGGATATCGACTTCTATTATGACGGAGACTGGGATGCATGGGTAAAGGCAGCTAATACTTTAAAAATGAGGTTACATCTTAATTTAGGAAATGCCTCAGCTTTTAACAGTATTGTAAGTAGTGGAAATTACATTTCTTCAACTGATGACGATTTCCAGTTTCAGTGGGGGGCAAATGCTGTTCAACCAGATACAAGACATCCTAACTACGCTCAGAACTATACCGTAACCGGTGGTGGTGACTACGCCTCTGTTTGGATGATGAATCTTATGGATACTTCGGATGATCCTCGTATTCGTTATTACTATTACCGTCAGAACGATGGTACTCCAGGATCTAACGATGTCAATGGTGACCCTGTGCCTCCAAATGAGGAAACATTAGACTGTTCTTTGCAATCACCTCCTCCACAGTATGTAGCTGGTGGCTTTCCATTCTGTACTCTAGACAATGGGTACTGGGGAAGAAATCACGGTAACAACTCAGGTATTCCACCAGATGGATTATTGAGGACTGCAGTTGGAGTTTACCCACAGGCAGGTCAGTTTGATGATAACAGTTTCTCTGAAACCAGTTTAGGAACTGGTGGTGGTGGAGCAGGAATTACTCCTGTAATCCTTGCCTCTACAGTCGATTTTTGGAGAGCGGAATTAGCTATGAACAGCAGCCCTGCATCTGGAAAAGCCTTTGTTTTGGCTGGAGTTACCAAGTCTATCAACAAGGTAACCACTTTTGGATCACTCGATGCAACAGCTGACCTTTCATTCGAGCCTTCGGCTACAGATATTTCTGATTTTATAGCCTCTGTTGATGCTGCTTTTGATGCTGCTGATGATGAAGGTAAATGGAACATCATGGCAGAGCAATTCTTTATTGCTCTTAAAGGTAACGGCCATGACGCTTATAATTTCTATAGAAGAAAAGGATATCCTACCAATTTAGAGCCCAATTTAGAGCCTAATCCTGGTGCATTTATTAGGAGTCATTTCTATCCTGCGAATGCCGCTAATACGAATTCTTCTATAGCGCAGAAATCAAATGTTACCGGACAGGTTTTCTGGGATACAAACCCTGCATCACCTTCATTCCCTGTTGCTAATTAATTTAAAAAAAATACGATGAAAAAAGTTTTAATAGTTCTTTTAGCGTTTTCCACAACGTTCTTTATCTCCTGTGAAGCGGATGATAAAGCCGTGGACACGGTTCTAAACGACTTTACCGTTGGTGCAGTTTTGAGAACCAGAAACCAGGAAGGCAACCCTTTCAATGCATTTGAGCCTAATTCTCTTTGGACAGTGACTGTTGAAGAGCAGGACGCCGAATTTGGAGGTTTACTTCAATCAATTCAATTGTATGCCTCATATACAGATAACTCTGGGGGCGGAAACAGTGTTGCAGAACAATTAATTGAAACCTATCAGGCAAGTGACCTCACCACAAGTTCAAGAGGACTGCCCGAACTTACATACGACATCACTTTGGCTGAAGCAGGAACCCTGCTAGGAGCCGACTATAAGGGTGCAGATGTATTTAGTTTTCGTTTTGAAGTAACACTTACAGACGGAAGCACCTGGTCTAATCAAAATGGTAATGGTAACGTCCTTGGGGGATCTTATTTTAATTCACCTTATAAGTACGATATCCTGATCGCATGTTTCCCAACAGGGCCGGTTGCCGGGGATTACCAATTAGATATGCAGGATTCCTTTGGAGATGGCTGGAACGGAGCTTCTTTCAGGGTTACAGTTGACGGCGTAGCAACAGACTATGACGTTAGTGCAGCTCAGGGAAGTGAAAATTCAGTTACATTCACTATACCTCCTTCTGCCATAGAAGTAACATTTGAATACTTAGCTGGTAGTTTTGATTCGGAAAATACCTATCAGTTGTACGGTCCCGATGGAAATTTAGCTTACTCTGATGGACCTAGTCCATTTGTTGGAGATATTACGGCTGAACTAAGTCTGTGTCCTCCGTAGGATTAAATAGAATTTGGAAATAAAAAATGGCTGTCTACTATTATAGACAGCCATTTTTGTTTATTCATTATCGGATAAACATAATTATCCATATCTAAAAAAATTCGTTTAATTTTAGCGCCTACAATTTTAAAAATACTTAATGAGCATGAAATACATTTTCTCTTTATTCTTAGCTTTCTTAACTATTAATTTTTCTTATGGACAAGTATCTGGTCAGATTGCAGGAGGAGCCGGAGGTGCTTTTGGAATTGGGGGAAAAGCAACTACTGATCCATTTCTTGCCGCCCGCATGGCTGATCTACGCTCCAAAAAAAATTCTGTTGAAGAAGAAATATTGGGATCTCCGTATCTCAATGATGAATTTATTAAGAGTAAGGTTTATTTCGGTGAAGATTATATTGGAGATTATTATATACGTTATAATGCGTTAAATAGTGAGATCGAGATTAAGGAATCTAATCTTCCTGAGGAAAAACCTAAAAGACTTTTGGCAGACGACAAAGTCCGAATAAAATACGCCAAGAGGGAATTGAGGTTCACGACCTATATCACCAAAAAGAACGAGACAAAAAATGGATATCTCTCCATCATCTCAGAGGGCGATTCTTACACGCTTTATCACCGCCTGGCTGTAAAGTATAGTGAAGGCAAAGCAGCCGCTAACTCCATGGTTATGGCCATCCCAAGCAGATATGCCCATTTTACAGAGTACTACTACAAAAAGGCCGGGGTAGATAGAATTGATCAACTCGCCCAAAAAAGAGGAGCCCTTCTGAAAATCCTGGATAAGGAGATTAGGGATCAGGTAAGCACTTTTATCAAAGAAGAGAAAATTGATTTGAGCGAAGAAGCCGATCTGATTCGTACCTTTGAATACATCAATTCAATTGATACCTCGTCGTGAAAAGATTAGCCTTCTCTTTGATTCTTTTATCTTCTTATGTGCTCTGCAGTCAGCAGGTGGGTACAGCGGCACCCCAGATAGGGGCAGTGGAAAACGATCCCTTCGCTAACTTCCATCAAAGATGGACCCCTAGCATGCAAAAGTTGTTTCAACTCGTAAGAGACGATGACGGGAAGGTTACACATTTTGTCGGTGCCGAAGTGGGAACGCCTTATGAAAACGATTCTTTTGAATTAGGCCATGTATGGTACAAAGATGAAGACCTGGGCGAATTTTATTACCGGTATAACATATTTTCCAAGGAGATCGAACTTAAAAAAACTCATCTGACAGAAGAAAAACACCAGGCATTGATAAGGGATCCCAACGTAGTCCTTGAAGCAAGTATTGGCGAGAAAGCATATCACTATCTGACGTTTACGACCGACAAGGATGTTCATGAGGAAGGTTACCTAATCAAATTATACCAAAGCAACGAATTTACACTCTACAAACACCTGGAGTCTAAATACACAGAGGCAAAACCTGCAGCAAATTCAATGGTAAACCCTACTCCTAGTAAATTTACCACATTTAGCTCTTATTTCCTGCAGCAGAACAACGGGCCAATCAAAGAAATTTCGCTTAAAAGAAACAAATTCCTCAAGCAACTCGATCCACCTTCAGCGGAAAAAATGAAGCTCTATTTTAAAAAAGAAAAGACCGATCTGTCTGAAGAAAGACAGTTGATAAGTGCCATTGTTCATTTGAATAAAGCAGATTTATAAGTGGCTACCTCTGCTCATTTAATTAAAACAGCTACAGAAGCTTTTTAAAGCTCAAATTTAAACTCTCCCTATCTATGTCCAAAAACACTCAGATCTACGGTATCAGAGCCGTAATAGAGGCTATACAAGCCAATGAGCCTATTGATAAGGTGTATATACAGAAAGGGCTTAAAGGAAGCTTGTCAAAGGAATTGGAAAATCTCGTTCGTAAGGCCGGTATCCCTGCTTCCTTTGTGCCTTTGGAAAAAATCAATAAATTAAGTCAGAACAACCATCAGGGTGTTGTGGCCACCATCTCCCCTATTTCTTTTGAGACCATGGAATCCCTGGTCGATCAGGTCTTAGAGACTAAGGATAATCCTCTCTTTCTTCTGCTTGATGGAATCTCGGACGTACGTAATTTAGGTGCCATCATTAGAACTGCGGAATGCTCGGGTGTAAATGGGATAATTATTCCAAAAAAAGGTTCTGCCCCTATTACCGGCGATACCGTAAAGACTTCTGCAGGAGCTGTTTTTAATATTCCCCTTGCAAAGACCGATCATATCAAAGATGCCGTATTTTATCTTAAAGCTTCGGGAGTATTGGTCGTTGCCGCTACCGAAAAAACAAACCATTTACTTTACGATCTTGATCTAAAAGGACCTACCGCTATAATTATGGGTGCTGAGGATACCGGAATATCTCCTTCTATTCTAAAAGAATCAGACCATGTGGCTAAACTTCCCCTGATGGGAGGTATAGGTTCCTTAAACGTCTCTGTTGCTTGTGGTATATTTTTGTTTGAGGTGGTCAGGCAAAGAATGGGCTAATTATTTTTCACCGCCGGAATCCTTGTCAGCCTTTTTATAATGGTAGGTGATCCTGAGCTCATTTTCTTCTTCAGGAAGTTTTTCTATAAAATTTCCATCCTTGTCAAAATGCCTTAGAAATTCGTCCTCCTCTTCATTGTAGTCCTCCTTTTCCCAGGCGTATTTTACAGGAGGAGGCACACTTACTTTCAAAAAGATTGCCATTAACAGTCCCATCAGAAATCCCCCCAGGTGCCCCTCCCAGGAAATTTCCTCTTTAATCGGAAATATATACCAGAGCATACTTCCGTAAATAAATGAAACGACCAGGGAAACCGCTACTAATCGGTAGTGTTTGGTGAAAATCCCTTTAAAGAAAATAAAACTGGCCAGCAGATAAATAAGTCCGCTTGCCCCTATATGAAAAGCAGGACGACCAATGAGCCAGGTAATAATACCCGTACACAGCAATCCCCAGAAAAGAAATCTAAAGGAAATACTCTGATAGAAATACATCAGCGTAGCGAGCAAGATAGCCAGAGGCAGGGTATTATTGTAAAGATGTTCAACGGAGGAGTGCAGGAAAGGGCTAAAAAGGATTCCTCTTAGTCCGGATAGCGTCCGCGGATAGATTCCAAATTCGTTCCAATTGGTGCTAAATTGAAGTTCCAGCCAGAAAACGGTCCAGATCGATAGCACGGCAATCATGGGAACTAACAGAACATTATGGGTATACTTGAAATCTGTTTCCTTTTTCAATCCGGTCTTCTTTCTGTTAATAGTACAAATTTCGAACCATATTGCCAATTTCTGCCCTCTTGTCATCCACAGAAAAAATGTACTTTTAAAGTTATGAATCAGCCCCTTGCAGAACGACTAAGGCCGAAGACACTGGAAGAATATATCAGCCAGCGCCATCTGGTTGGTGAGGAAGGTGCTCTTACTCAGCAGATCATCAAGGGAAATATTCCATCCCTCATCTTTTGGGGACCTCCGGGCACCGGTAAAACTACCCTGGCGCAGATCATTGCCAAAGAGAGCAAAAGACCTTTTTATACCCTGAGTGCAATCAATAGCGGGGTAAAAGATATCAGGGAAGTTATAGAAAAGGCTAAAGAGAGGGGAAACTTATTTACCACTAGCAACCCCATCTTGTTTATCGATGAAATCCATAGATTCAGTAAATCACAGCAAGATTCATTGCTTGGAGCAGTAGAAAAAGGTTGGATTACCCTGATTGGTGCCACAACGGAAAACCCGAGTTTTGAAGTAATTCCCGCCCTTTTGTCTCGTTGTCAGGTTTATGTGCTGAATCCCTTTGGAAAAGAAGACCTGGAGGTTTTGTTGAATAGGGCAATTGCAGAAGATAGTATCCTCAAAGAGAAAAAAATAAAGCTTAAAGAAACTGAGGCTCTCCTGCGACTCTCCGGGGGTGATGGCCGAAAACTACTTAATATTTTTGAACTCGTCGTGTCCTCAGAATCCGGTAATGACGTAATCGTCACCAATGAAATGGTGATGAAGAAAGTTCAGAAGAATACCGTATTGTACGATAAAACCGGTGAGCAGCATTACGATATCATTTCTGCATTTATAAAATCCATCAGAGGGAGTGATCCCCAGGCTGCCGTCTACTGGTTGGCCAGAATGATAGAAGGAGGGGAAGATGTAAAATTTATCGCGCGCAGATTACTGATTTCGGCCTCCGAAGATATTGGTCTCGCAAATCCAACGGCCCTGGTGATTGCCAATAATACTTTTCAGGCCGTCACTACCATAGGCTATCCGGAATCCAGAATTCTCCTGAGTCAATGTGCCATTTACCTCGCCAGCAGCCCAAAAAGTAACACAAGCTATACCGCAATTAAGAAAGCACAGGAGGCCGTGAGGCAACATGGAGATCTCTCGGTGCCCATCGAACTGCGGAATGCCCCTACCGCACTGATGAAAGACCTCGGGTATGGAAAAGAGTACAAGTACGCTCACGATTACGAACAGAATTTTGTGGCTTCCGAATTCTTACCCGATGCTATTTCCGGAACTGTTTTTTACTCTCCGGGACAGAATCAGCGGGAAAAGGCCATTAAAGAATTTCTGGAGCTAAGGTGGAAGGACAAATACAGCTATTAAAACTTAAGTTGTAATTCTTCCTGAATTCGATCCTCACCCTGGTAGTATTCGAAGATCCATATGTTATCTTTTAGGAATAACAGGCCTTTCTGCCCCTTACGCTCTGCCATAAACACATTGGGAAGTGAAGATTCCTGCAGGTAGAATTGGATGCTGGGAGTGGTGTCTACCAGTTGATAACCTGTTTCCGTTTTTTGAGCGTACAAGGTGCCTAAAAATAAATTGTCCTCTGCAGCCTCATCACCGGAAATGGCATCTTCCAATGTTACGGCTTCCGTTTTCTCCTCGGGCATGGGCATTAGGTTCACCTCTTCTTTGTCCTGTTGTGGCAGTAATGCTTCGGATTCCTCCACAGACTCCTGTGGCTCAGGTTCTGGCGCTACAGGAGGAGCTGGCAATTCTTTCACATCGTTCTCAAAATTCAGAACAACCGTACTTTTATCCTCTGGTTTTGAATACTTGTATTGATAATTCCCCAATGATGTACAGGCCCCAACAATGGCCTCTCTGTAGGCATCATCATATTGCTTTATTTTTGTGGTTCCCACGGCAGTTCGGTACTGTTCCTCTCCCTTACAATCATTAAAAACAATAGCCACTTTTGTGGTAAACATGTTCGACTGATCATCCAGATCGGCATAGAGCGCCAGACAACGGTTATTTTCTAATTCGAGTGGTAAGGCATCATCGTACACAGTATTTATACCTTGTTTTGTGAGGTAAAACTTTACCATGGTACTTGTCTTATACTGATTTTCTTTCCGGAAATCATCGAATTTTTTTGGGACGATTACATATTTGTAATTGTTGATGACCGACTGAGAAAAACTTGTCATCCCCAGGAAGAGAAACAGCACAGAAAAGTAAATTTTCATGGATAAGAGCTATCGGTTAGCTCCCCAAGATAGGATATTTAATCCTATTTGAAAAGAGGCATAATTACTGTCAGCAAGGTTTTGATAACCGAGAAGATTATTCCCCAAAACGTAGAAATTTACAGGTCCGGCTTGTATATTCAGGCCTAATCCCACATTGGTCATTGAGAATTTATCTACTGTATATGTGGTTTTAAGGCTGAGGAAATTACCAATCCTGCGAAGGTAAAAGGCGGAGATGGCAGCCTGTGGACCTCTTGGCCTGTTTATGGCGTGTAGTTGTACTCCAAGAGCATTTCGGTACGAGAAACGAGTATCAGCATCCGTAACACCGATATCGCAATCACAATCGAGTTCTCCATTTACAGGTTCCCCAAAATTATATCTCAGGGAGCCGTATAACTGTGTGGGCCTGAATGTGATGTAGCTCGAATTATTGTCTTCAAAGGGCAATTGGGCCTCAATTTCATCAACGAGATCTTGCCAAAAATCGGAATTTGCATCGTCAAAGGCATCCGGAAGGATGACCTCAACGCCCTCAGTGGTTGCACTCCCCTGCAGGGAATATCCTTTTACATCTCCGGCATGGTAAACAAATCCCAGGTCGAGCAGACTGCCGGTTACCACGGTTCTTTCATTTATTTGATAAGTAAACCCTAAATCGACTCCCAAACCTAGATCGCCACCTAGGAGAGCTCTTTTAGTAATCACATTTGCCACAGAACCGGAAGCTTCGTTATCGAGTATTGCCCTGATCTCCTCAACCCCCGAAGTTCGCAACTGCATGTCTGCCACCAGGGTATTCGACAATAAATTATTCTGCCCTTCATTGGTGACAAAATAGCCAGAATTAGTGGACGAGTGAAAATCATAAATACCTGAATATATCTTAGCCCTGGCTCCCACGGTAAGTTTGCGATCCATTACTTTGTTAAGTCCAAAATGAAATACAGTAAGGCCTTCCCCCCTGGTTTTTAAATGTCCGAGATCAAATCTTCTCCCCAACTGGTCTGCATTGCCTTCAAATGCCAGGAATGCAAGGTCTTGTGGCCAATACAAGATAGTACTCGATTCGAAATATACTCCGAAAGAATAAAAGTGATCGGGGTTCTTCGTACTTCTGTAACCGCCATTCAAGAGGTCTAGTTGAATGGTAGCTCCAAACTCATCCCTTTTAGTCATACCGTTTAAAGCACGTGTGCGAACCTTTTGGTTAAAATCAATGCCATCATTTGCAAACAAATCGTTTACTGTAATGCCACTGCTTCCGGCCTGGCCATAAATCCCCGAAGCAAGGGGAACACCGGCATACCAGGAAAAAGAAGTATTCATCCCGGGATTTAATAATATGGCTTGTGGTATTTCTGTGAAATCGTAGAGCAATTCCTTGTTCTGAGCAGACAGAATGCCGCTACCCCAGATTGTGGCTATGATAAAGAGTCGCCACGATCTCATTTTATCTGTAACCTGAATTTTCCACTAGACCTGAAGATTACTACAGGGTCTGGCAGGGAAGAAACACTGGTGGTATCGCCCAAATTGCTCGCATTAACACGAATTTCGGAAGTATTCCTGATGATATCTAAACTTCGGCCACTAGGGGTGCCATAAGTTGTTTCTCGTCTGATGACCGCTGTGGGTGCGGGTTCTAATGAAAAAAATTCTGTGTCTAAAACATTACCTGCATCATCGAGAAATTCAAAAATAATCTCCAACTCCTTACTTGTAGTGTTTTCAAGTTCATAAGTCATAACTCCATCCAGGACGTTATCCGCAAAGAAACCCTCGTTAAAGGCATCAAAATTAAAGGTCTGTATATACCAAACTGCACCATTGGCGTCATTGATTACGCTTTCCGGGCTCTCAACATAAAGAATACTCGCTTCAACTGTTGGGATGATTTCCAGATCATCAAACTGGTCAAAGTTTTGTTCCTCTACACAAGAGGACAAGCCGAGTACTAATACTATAAAGAAGTATTGTAGTTTCTTCATCAAGAGGTGCTGTTAAAGACCTTTAATATCCGCAGAGGATACGGGACCTTTTACCTATATAACTTTATAAAAACGATTTTATTTCACTTAGATTGTGAATGATTTCCCCGTGTTCATGAAGGGGGTCGGCGTGAACGTTTAAATGAATGGTATGAATTCCCAGAGCACGTGCCCCAAGGATATCCGCCTCAAGACTGTCACCTACCATTATGGCGTGCTGAGGAAGGACACGAGTTCGGTTCAGAGCAAGTTGAAAAATTATAGGATTTGGTTTTTTTACTCCGGCCATTTCCGAGTTGATCATTTGATCAAAGTATTCTGAAATTCCGGCATTACGCAGCTTTTTTTCCTGCACTTCTTCAAATCCATTGGTGATAATATGCATTTTATAGCGAGGCTTTAAATAATCCAGTATCTCTCTAGTATAGGGCAACAAATGTCCGTGGTTTGAAAGTTGTTCAATATAGGCATGGGAAAGGCTATTAATAACAGCATCCTCTACTGGGTATTGAACAGCATCAAAGACTTTCCTAAGCCTCTGATATCGCAATTCCTCTTTCCCGATTCTGTCCTCCCTGTAGAGTTTCCAGAATTCAAGATTTACCGGTACGTATTCAGAGAGGAAGATATCCAGTTCCAGATCGATCCCATGATCCACAAAAATCCGTTCAAAGGTCAGCGCTGAATTTCTTTCGAAATCCCACAGGGTATGGTCAAGATCAAAAAATACATCAGTGATCAATTCTCTATACATAGTATCTGGCTATCATTTTTGCGTAAAGATCGAGCCAGTTCATCTTCTGTTCCATCCCCAGCAATTCATTTGAGAACACTGTGATAAAATGCCCGTTCACCTCTTTTACCTCACGGTGTAATCGATCCAATTCGGCAAATATCTCATTCTGTGAGTCCATTTTTAACAAAGCGTAGTCATGAACAGCAAAAGGATGGATCTTCACAGGTTGCTGAATCTCCAATTGAATATCATAAAAGTAAAATGAGGTACAGGTCCCTGCTTTAAAACCCGTCTCATGGGTATATCCCATGGAGTAATCATCCGTAAATTCGGCATCTACCAGGTTTCTGTAAGTCTCAGGAATGTCCACTCTGTTATAACGCAAACGCACATAATTTACGGGTCTGTTGATCACATTCACCAAATTCTGCTTCTCGTGTTTAAGGAGATCAAAATTCGTAAAGGAACTGTAAGAGGCCGCAAGAGAAACCTTATTATAATCTGCTACAGATTTTATCAAGTATTGAAAAGTGTTATTCTCTGTCGATATATTCTTGTCATACCTTGAATACTGGGCGAACTGGAAGAAAAACATCCCCGGGACACTAAATTTCTTGTGAATTTCTATGAGCTCGGAAAAGTTATCAAAAGGGTCTTTTCTGAGTCCTGTCAGGACCATTATACGCTGGGCAACTCTTTTGATTTTAAAGGAAAACAAATCGAGCAGCAGCCCAATTCCACTGCGGAAAAATCCCCGGTAAGCAAAGCTGTGCGAAACCGGAACGTCAATTACAGAAGTATAGCGAACAGGTTTCGGAGGAACTTCAAGATCGGGAAATCGCTGCTGTAATAATGTTTTTAGTTTTTGAACCCAAAGATCAACTACGGGTCGCTTCAAAAAATTATGTTCATGAGCCAGGCTTTCCTTAAATGGAAATCTACCAAAGAGGTCTTTAACGTGAGGAAAGTATTCTTCATAACGCGAGAGAAGGTAAAAACTGGCAGCAAAAATGTCGAAAGGTACGTTACTCCTTTCCCCGGTCTGAAAAAAACAGGGTACGTCATCCCATTGTGAAATGGAAAGCTCTACATTGCGAATGCCCTGTTCAAATAACAAGGAATGGCTCCTGATAAAGAATTCATTCTGCAACGGTTGTTTTGTATAGGTGATCTTAGGCCCTGTATGCTTTATAAAATCCTCTACCTTAGTGGTAAAACCTACATCAATCTGCAGCATCCGCTTAAATATCTGTTTCATGATATAAATGAAGCGGGGAGTGATTTTATGGGTATAGATCAACAACATATTACAATTCTTGTTGGTCTGCAAAGCTGAAAAACGTTTTGTCAGCAATAATTAAATGATCGAGAACTCTTATATCAAGTACTTTGGCAGCTTCTTTAAGTTTTTTGGTAATTGCCCTGTCGGCGTTACTTGGAACCAGGGTTCCTGAAGGATGATTATGTGCAAGAATAATAGCAACTGCACCCAGCTCCAGTGCCTTTTTTAACACTAGTCTCACATCTACCAGAGTTCCGGTAATCCCCCCTTTACTAAGTTGAGCACTATGCACTACCCTGTTTGCATTATTGAGATAGAGGATCCAGAATTCTTCGTGTTCAAGTTCCCCTAAAATAGGCTCCAAAACAGCAAAAGCGTCGGCACTTCCGGCGATCTTGGCTGGTGTGTTTAAAGGAATTTTTCTCCTCCTGCGGCCTATCTCTAGTGCTGCCGCAATAGTTACTGCCTTAGCCTCTCCTATCCCTTTAAATTTCATCATCTGAGCTATGGACATTTTACCAAGCTGATTGAGGTTTCCATTACTACTCCTGAGGATCTTCTTGGCCAGACTAAGGGCGCTGTCCTCCCTGCTACCAGAACCTATAACTATGGCCAAAAGCTCAGCATCTGTCAGTACCGCCCTTCCCTTCTGTCTTAGTTTTTCCCTTGGTTTGTCGTCGTCAGCCCAGGATTTTATGGAGAATGATTCAGGCATTTTTTTCATGTCTAAAGATAAACAACTAAAATTTTTAATGTACATTTCTCACTGCAATTAAAAAGCAAGTTGTGAAATCTTTATTCAACAGGGAAGCTTATCTGGAAATACAGGAAAGGGTTGCTCAGTTAAAATCCACGGATGAAGGGCAATGGGGTAAAATGACTGTTGGCCAAATGGTTTGGCACTGTCAGGTACCCCTAAAAGTGGGTATTTCCAATAAACCCAACAAAAAAAAAGGCAACCTTTTGGTTAAATGGTTTTTTAAAAAATCGCTTTACAACGACAAACCTTGGCGCAAAAACCTGCCCACTTCACCTTTTGCAAAAGCAACTGAATCAAAAAACTTCGATTCAGAGCGCGAAATATTACAGGAGTTGATCTCTCAGTTTCATCAACTAAATAAGAGGGAATCCTGGAATCCTCATCCCCTATTCGGGCATCTCTCGCACGATCAATGGGGTAAGATGCAGTACAAACACCTGGATCATCACCTCAGGCAATTCGGGGTATAAAGGCCTTAGATACAATTGTTTTTTAAATTCCCAGATGTTCTTGAAAGGATTGAAGGTCGAGACCGCCGTAATTTCCCGAACTCATCAAGAGGAAAACACTATTCTTCACCTCCTGTTGGTATAAATACTGTTCAAATTTGCCGGGATCTGTAAACACTTCCAGTTTTTCATTTTGAAATGCTTTCCTAATCTGCTCAGCAGACAAAGGAGCCAGCTTTTTAATCGCTACCGACTCGGGAGAATAAAATACTGCAGAAACATCAGCAGCATCCAGGGTACCCCGGTAATGCGATAGAAATGCTTCATTGAGACTACTGTAGGTATGCAACTCCAGACAAGCAACCAGCTTCTTTTCCGGAAATTGTTCTTTTACAGCTTTTGTTGTGGCGGCAACCTTGCTGGGCGAATGAGCAAAATCTTTAAAAACTACAGACGTATCACTCTGCCCCAGTTTCTCAAGACGCTTAGAGGCTCCGGAAAAGGAGCTGATGGCCTGGTAGAATTCGTCTTCGTCAACACCCATTTGCTGACATATCCACTTGGCCCCGGATAAATTACTCAGATTGTGTTGCCCAAAAACTTCGACAGGCAATGGGCCCTCTTCAGTATCCAGAAATGTCTGTCCGTCTATTATCTGGTAGGCGTGCGTAGCGTAAGGGAATTTCCTTATGGTATTCTCGGTCTGCTCAACAACATCTACAACCCATTTATCTTCTTCGTTGTAGGTAATACTGCCCCCTTAACAATCCCGTCAACAAAGATTTGAAATTGTGAGAGGTAGTTCTCAAAAGTTGGAAAGACATTCATATGATCCCATGCAATTCCACTTAGCAAGGCAATATTTGGCTGATACAAATGAAATTTTGGGCGTTTGTCTATTGGAGAGGATAAGTATTCGTCCCCTTCCAGAATGATAAAATCGTTTTCTTCTGTGAGGTGTACCATACGATCAAAACCTTCCAGTTGAGCCCCCACCATGTAGTCCACTTTTTTTCCGTTATAGTCGAGTACATGCAGAATCATAGAAGTTATGGTAGTCTTACCGTGGCTACCTCCTATCACTACGCGGGTTTTATTTTTCGATTGCTCGTAAAGGAATTCCGGGTAAGAGTAAATTTTCAAGCCCAATTCCTGGGCTTTCAACAATTCAGGATTGTCTTTTTTGGCATGCATTCCCAGGATGACAGCATCGATGTCCTTGTTGAGCTTCTCGGGGTACCAGCCAAAATGTTTTGGTAAAAGACCCTGCTTATCTAACCTTGTTTTAGAGGGTTCGTATATAACATCATCACTCCCTGAAATCTCGTAACCCTTATCGTGTAACGCAAGGGCCAGGTTGTGCATTGCGCTGCCGCCAATAGCAATAAAATGAATCCGCATTTTCCAGTATAATTTCGAACAAAGATAGGGTTTGAATTATGCATCCCAAAGCCATATGACGTTCAGAATCTTACTATCTTAGATTTTGATAATTCTATTCAGTTTGGAACAGAAAATCAACATACATGAGACCGCTTTTGTCACAGCTGCATTCAGGGCCGGAGACCCTGTTCTGAGCATGGATCCTTTTGCCAATCTATGGGCCAATGAGGCCGCCAATGAACATGCCCAACGTTATAGCAGGGCGGTTTCGTCCTATGAAGCTTTGGCGCATCGCCTGCGAAATAGATACTTTTACGATACGTTTAAGACCTTGATCAAAGAAAATAAAATTGAGGTACTGATGAATTTTGGATGTGGCTTTAGCATGTATCCCTTTATCCTCGATCCTGCTGTCCTGTATGTGGAAATTGACACTGAGGATGTCATTCTTTTTAAACAAGAAAAAACCACCCAATTGCAAGATGAGGGAGTGCTTCCCTATAGAGACATCCAATTTGTTTCTGCGAACTTCAATGCACCTTTTTTAGATGAACTTTACCAAAGTCTGTCGCCAATTTGTAAGGGTAAAAAAACTTTTATATTGATCGAGGGGGTGTTGTTTTTTTTGGGAACAGATGATACCACCAGACTATTTCAACTCTTCAGCCGACTACAAAATGCAAATGATTTTGTGGGAAGTGTTTCTTTTCAACCCTCACTTGAAAAGCAGAAAGTATTTAAACGACTTATCGAATTTGTTGAAGTCAATCTTGAAAAAAATCAGCAATTTAATTATCAAACCGTGCCGGATAATTTTTATGTATCTACAGAAGGATACGAACTCATTGATCACCAGGATACCATAAGTCTGGCTGCCTGTTACAAGCCAGATATAACTTTGGCAAAAGAAGAAATACTCAATGAACATATGTACCTTCTTCAAAAACATTGAAACCATTTTAGAATGAAAATTCACTTAGATAATATTGCGCCAAGAGAGATCATACCGGGTTACCTGGGTAAAATGATACACGGGCAAAAAATGACCCTGGTTTACTGGGAGGTTACCCAAAATGCGGAAGTTCCCGAACACGCACATGAAAATGAACAAATCATGCAGGTTTTGGAAGGGGAATTTGAATTTACCGTAGACGGAAGTACTGCGATCTACAAGGCCGGAGAACTTGTTATTATTCCGCCGAATGTCCTCCATAAAGGGAGAGCTTTAACCCACTGCCGACTTATGGATGTGTTTAGCCCGGTAAGGGATGCTTATAAATAAAAAGATATGCTGATCAATCTGATAGGAAAGAATGCCCTTGTAGGAGGCAGTAGCAGGGGAATAGGTCTTGGTATAGCCAAGCAGTTAGCCCAAAGTGGTGCCAGTGTTACACTGATGGCCAGGCGGGAAGAGCAACTTAGGGAAATTGTTGCTAGCCTTGAGACATCATCACCTGAACAAAACCATCAATATCTGGTGGTGGATTTTAATGATTACAAAAAATATAAAGCAATCCTGAAGGGATACTTCGCCGCGAATACCGTGGACATACTCATCAACAATACGCAGGGACCAAAGGCAGGAACACCTCTTGAGATGGAAGTAGAGGACTATCAGCAAGCCTTTGATACCATGTTTAAAACTGTAGCCTTTACCACTCAGTTGGCCGTAGAACAAATGAAAGCGAGGAAGTGGGGCAGAATTATTAATGTCACCTCTGTATCTGTGAAGGAACCTTTATCTTATCTGGTATTATCTAATACGATCAGAGCTGCGGTGGTTGCTTGGGC
Organism: Muriicola soli; assembly: GCF_004139715.1. Taxonomy (GTDB): domain Bacteria; phylum Bacteroidota; class Bacteroidia; order Flavobacteriales; family Flavobacteriaceae; genus Muriicola; species Muriicola soli. Next base: position 2,248,952 of record NZ_CP035544.1, read on the forward strand.
GAAAAGTCTGGCTACTGAGGTGGGATCTTATCAAATTACCGCAAATAATATACTTACCGGATATTTTGACACGGAACGATTAAAGGAACTCAATCAAAAAAAGGCTGAACAACACCAAATAGAAACCAGCGAAGTACGAGACAATATGATCGATAACGTCCCCTTAAAAAGATTGGGGAAACCAGAGGAATACGGCTATCTGGTTGCTTTTCTCGCTTCAGAACAAGCTGCGTATATCAACGGAGCAAATATCCCGATAGATGGAGGTTTGTTAAAGTCCTTGTAAGAAGGGACGTTGCCTGACTGTTTTTCCAATTAGGGCCTGAAAATCTCCGTTAGTACGGAGGATACTTAGACAATATTTTAATGGCTATTTGCCTTAACAAGCGTTCCCTTTCAATGGGTGTGGCATTTTCGCGATAACTACTGCTACAGATGGCCTGCCAGAATAGAATATCCCGCTGACTATCGATAAAATCGAATAAAATCTCACGTTCACTAGATGATCTGCCCAGGGGCAATCCAATACTTACTCCTCCGCCAACATTCCGGCCACCCCCGCCTATTCCTACGCCAACATTACTGTTTTGAGGAAGGGCAAATTCTCTGGATTCGATATTGATAAAAAAATCAGGTTCTTCCGAAGATTTGTACCCTTTGGAGACAAGAATGGAGTCGAGAGCCATTAACAGCCGCCGGGTATCCAATTCACTTAAGCCCGTCTGCATGTCCGGATAGTAATTGTAAGTCTGAAAGCTACTAAAATCTGTTTGGGCGTCATAGTCATAGTCTACCTTCAGCGAAGAGCAGGCACAGAACAATATGAGCAAGATGTACAGCCAGTGTTTCATGAATATAGCACTTGGGGTTCCTGAATAGTTTAAGAGGTATTAGACCCTAAAATTAAATAGCCGCTACTCTAAATTACGGAAATTCAGAAAGTTCAGGAAGAGAATGAAAGCTTATTCGTTTAACAGACCCCAGAGGGTGTCTTTAAGCTGCTGTAGTCCAAACTGCGAAACGGAAGATATAAAGGTAAAAGGGACTTCCTTAAGATCCTTTTTTACTTCTTTCCTCATTTCCTCCATCAATTCTTCATCGAGAAGATCGGCTTTGGATATGGCAACCAATCGGTCTTTATCGAGCAATTCGGGATTGTAGTTCTTAAGCTCATTTAATAGGATCATGTATTCCTGGGAAACATCGGTACTATCGGCAGGGATAAGAAATAAAAGAATGGAATTTCGCTCAATATGCCGAAGAAAATAATGCCCAAGGCCTTTTCCTTCCGCTGCCCCTTCAATGATCCCGGGGATATCGGCCATTACAAAACTCTTAAATTCGCGATACTTCACTATCCCCAGATTGGGCTTTAAGGTGGTAAAGGGATAGTCGGCAATTTTAGGCTTTGCCGACGTCAGCACCGATAGTAAGGTAGACTTCCCTGCATTGGGAAAACCTACCAGACCTACATCGGCCAGGACTTTTAGCTCTAGAGTGATATCTCTTTCCTGTCCCGGTATTCCGGGTTGTGCGTATCTGGGGGTCTGATTGGTAGAGGTTTTAAAGTGCCAGTTTCCACGTCCTCCCATTCCGCCCTCAACAATCTTTTCTTCTTGTCCGTTCTCTGTAATCTCCATCAAAACTTCCCCGGTCAATGAATCCTTGACTACAGTTCCCAATGGGACTTCCAGGTAGACGTCCGCCCCATCAGCCCCTGAACTCCTGTTCTTACTGCCGTGTTCGCCATGACCTGCCTTAAAATGTCTTTTAAACTTAAAATGAAGTAATGTCCATAGACTTTCGTTTCCTTTGAGAATGACGTGACCTCCGCGACCGCCATCTCCCCCATCTGGACCGCCTTTTGGAACATACTTTTCCCTGTGCAGGTGTGTAGAGCCCTTTCCACCATTTCCGGAGGCGACATGTACCTTGACGTAATCAACAAAATTTCCTTCAGTCATATGGTAAAGTGATAGTCTTTAAGGGATTCTTTAGTGATGCGGACCAGCTTATTAAATCGTCTCTATAACCTTTGAAAGGCGTTCCGTAATTTCTTCAATATCACCAATTCCGTTTACACTGTGGAATTTGCCTTGGGCCTCATAGTATTCCCTTAACGGCGCTGTTTTTTGATTGTATTCTTCAAATCTGTTCCTGATTTTTCCTTCATCCTGATCATCAGGACGACCGCTGCTTTTACCGCGTTCCAGAAGCCTATTTATTAGCACTTCGTCTTTAGCTTCCAGAGCAATGGTTCCGTGTATTTTCATGTCCTTGGAGTCCATAAAATTATCCAGTGCCTCAGCCTGGGCTGTTGTACGTGGAAAACCATCAAAAATAAACCCACTGGCTTCGGGGTTTTTTTCAACCTCATCCTTTAGCATACTTATGGTGACCTCATCAGGAACGAGATCTCCCTTATCCATATAGGATTTGGCCAATTGCCCCAGCTTTGTATTGTTTTTGATGTTATAGCGAAATACATCTCCTGTAGAAATATGCTTCAGGTTGTATTTTTCCTTTAAATATCCTGCCTGGGTTCCTTTTCCGGCTCCGGGCTTCCCGAATAAAACGAGGTTGATCATATGAGCTTGGTTAATTTGATAAACTTGTTTGAGGTTTCTTCCTTGTTCCTGATAATCCAGGCCGTATCCCACTATAAATTTATCCGGGATCTTTATCCCGAAATAGTCTATGGTATATTCCCCATTATAGACCTCCGATTTAAAAAACAAACTGGCAATCTTGAAATTCTTAACATTGGTATTGGAGAAGATGTGCACCAGTTCCTGCAGTGTTCTTCCGGTATCAATTATATCCTCCAGAATAATCACACTTCGACCTTCAATATTATCGGGTACATCTAAAAGAGTTTCCACAATACCGGTGGAGGTAAGGCCCCTGTAAGAACTCAATTTCACAAAGGAAACTTCGCAAGGATATGGATAGAATTTTAGAAAATCGGACACGAACATAAAGGCGCCATTTAAAACTCCCACAAAGACCGGGACCTCGTCCTTGTAATCTGCTGCTATTTCCCTGGCAACCTTTTCTACTGCATTGAGAATTTCTTTTTCCGTCAGGAAAAGTTCGAAATTCTTATCGTGGATTTTTATAGTTTTATTCTTAACCATAAGGAGGGCAAATATAGCATTTTGAAATCTCTTTTTAAGGGCGCTAGCCTTGGTTTATGAGATTAAGATGTATTTTTGTCAAAACCTCTTCAAAATACATGTCTACATCTTCTGATACAAGCTATTTTTCTTCATCATTCACCCTTGGTATTTTAGGAGGAGGGCAGCTTGGTAAAATGCTGCTTTACGAAACGCGCAAGTGGGACATCACCACTAAGGTAATGGACCCTTCAAAAGATGCTCCTTGCCGCCTGGCTTGTAATGAATTCATTCACGGCGATTTAATGGACCACCAGACGGTTTACAAATTTGGGAAAAATGTGGATGTTCTTACCATAGAAATTGAAAATGTCAATATTGATGCTTTGGAGCAGTTGGAAGAAGAAGGTGTACGAGTCTATCCAACTCCCAGGGAACTCAGGCTCATACAAAACAAGATCACCCAGAAATTATTCTATGTGGATCACGGTATTCCCACAGCCGACTTTTCGCGTTTCGCATATACCAGTGAGATTCAGGAAAGCATAAGCAATGGGGGGTTGCATCTGCCCATCGTTTGGAAGAGTGCACAATTTGGTTATGACGGACAGGGCGTGAAAATTATCCGGGAGATCTCTGATCTGAAAGGTCTGCCTAATGTGGAATGCCTGGCAGAAGAACTGATTCCCTTTAAGACAGAATTAGCGGTGATCGTGGCCAGAAACGCCGGTGGAAGCGGTGTAAACTATCCGGTAGTGGAAATGGAATTTCACCCTGAGGCCAACCAGGTAGAATACGTATTGTGTCCGGCCCGAATTGATGATAAGATTGCTAAAAAAGCCATAAAAACAGCCCTTAAAGTTTCGGAAGAATTACAGCATGTAGGTTTGCTGGCCGTGGAAATGTTTTTAACCCAGGAAGACGAGGTCCTTGTCAATGAAGTAGCACCAAGACCTCATAACAGCGGTCATTACAGTATAGAGGCCAGTTACACCAACCAATTTGAGCAACACCTGCGTTGTATTCTCGGCCTCCCACTTGGGAATACTGAAAGCAAGGTAGCAGGGGTTATGGTCAACCTTGTGGGCGCCGAAGGCCATGAAGGTGAAGTTTATTATGAAAACATAGAACAAATTCTCGATCTTCGGGGAGTAACACCGCATATTTACGGAAAGTCCCTAACACGTCCCTTCAGAAAGATGGGACATGTAACTATCGTAAATGAAGATATGCAGGAAGCCAGGAAAATTGCCGCAGAGGTAAAACAAACGATCAACGTAATTAGTAAAAAGAAAGTATGAGCAAAGTTGCCATTGTCATGGGGAGTACCAGCGATCTTCCTGTCATGCAGGAAGCTGTGGATATCTTAAAAGGCTTTGATTTGGAAGTAATGGTCGACATCATCTCGGCACACCGGACCCCGGAAAAACTTTTTGAATTTGGAAAAACAGCCCACACCGAAGGATTTTCAGTGATCATTGCCGGTGCGGGTGGCGCAGCTCATTTACCGGGTATGCTGGCCTCCTTATCACCTCTCCCTGTTATTGGAGTCCCAATTAAAAGCAGTAATTCCATAGACGGCTGGGATTCTGTTCTTTCTATCCTTCAAATGCCTGGAGGAGTTCCCGTGGCTACGGTTGCCCTGAACGGGGCAAAAAATGCGGGAATATTAGCGGCCCAGATCATTGGTTGTCAGGATTCCTGTGTCCTGGATAAAGTTGTACTCTACAAAAAGGTCTCAAAGAAAAAGTGATCAAAGGGGCAAAAGAAGTAAGGAAAGGGTGAAAAACAGCTGGTCTTCGTTATAAAATCTACCCCCCTTTACCGATGTTTGAAATAAATTTAACGACTACATGAAAAACGTATTGCTCGAGCCGTTTGATCTGGCTCCTTTTAGTTCAATAACCCCAAGTCATTTTAAACCCGCCTTTGAACAAGCCTTACAACAGGCTCGTTTGGAAATCGATGCGATCGTAGCTTCTGAAGCCGAACCGACATTTAAAAATACGATAGAAGCACTTGAGTTTGCCGGGGCCCACCTGGACAGGCTTTCCTCTCTGTTTTTTAACCTTAACTCCGCTGAGACCAATGAAGAAATCCAGGCTCTCGCCCAGGAAATTTCTCCCATGCTTACCGGGTTTAGCAATGATATAGCCCTTAATCAGACCCTTTTTAAAAGAGTTGCTGCTGTTTATGAAGTGAAAGATTCCTCAGGACTCAATGCAGAACAGTTAATGTTATTGGACAAAAAATACAAGTACTTCAGCAGAAACGGAGCTCATCTGCCAGAGGATAAAAAAACTCGTCTCCGGGCAATCGACAAGGAACTGGCTCAATTGAAACTCACCTTTGGGGAACACGTATTGGCCGAGACCAACAAATTTGAAATGCATCTGACCAAGGAGGAAGAGGTTGATGGATTGCCTGATGGGGCTAAAGAAGCTGCTGCCCAACTGGCCTCCTCAAAGGGAAAAGAAGGATGGATAATCACCCTCAATTATCCAAGTTATGTCCCCTTTATGACTTATGCAAAAAACCGAAAACTCCGAAAAAAACTAGCGATTGCTTTCGGTAGTAAGGGCTTCCATAAAGATGAATTAGACAATCAGGGATTGGTCCTTCAAATTGCCCGTCTGAGATACGAAAGGGCAAGGCTGCTGGGGTACAACACCCATGCCCATTACGTATTGGAAGAGCGCATGGCAGAAACGCCGGATAAGGTATTGGCTTTTCTCAAGGAACTCCAGGAAAAAGCAATACCGGCTGCCCTTAGGGAATTATCGGAATTGCAACAGTTTGCCAGAGAACTGGATGGAATAGATACTCTGGAAAAATGGGATAGTAGTTATTACAGTGAAAAACTAAAGCAAAAACGATTCGACCTTGACGACGAAAAGCTGAAGCCTTATTTTAAACTGGAAAACGTCATAAAAGGTGTTTTCGATATTTCCGGGGAATTGTACGGAATTCAATTCGAAGAAGTATCAGATATTGATACCTACCATGAAGATGTTAGGACCTTTAAAGTCAAGGACCAGAATGGGCAATTGCTGTCAGTATTTTATGCCGATTTTCATCCCAGACCGGGGAAGCGAGGAGGAGCCTGGATGACCTCGTATAAACCCCAATACAAAAGAGAAGGAGGAAATGAAAGACCGCATATTTCAATAGTTTGCAATTTTACCAAGGCCACTAAATCCAAACCGTCTTTACTGACGTTTAACGAGGTTACTACTTTATTTCATGAATTCGGGCATGCACTTCACGGGATGCTTGCCAACACCTCTTATCCCAGCCTTTCAGGGACATCAGTCTATTGGGATTTTGTAGAGTTACCCAGCCAGATTATGGAAAACTGGTGTTTTGAAAGAGAAGCATTGGAACGATTTGCCACCCACTACAAGACCGGGGAAGTCCTTCCCATGGAAATGATTGAAAAAATTAAGGAATCCTCTAATTTCCTCGAGGGAATGGCTACACTCAGACAATTGAGTTTTGGCTTTCTCGACATGGCATGGCATGCTGAAGATCCTTCCGGGGTAGATTCTGTAAAGGCCTACGAACAAAAAGCTTTCGAAGATACTCAGCTCTTTGCCGATATTCCGGAAACTTGTATGAGTACGGCATTTTCACATATTTTCCAGGGAGGTTATTCTGCGGGATATTACAGTTACAAATGGGCTGAAGTCCTGGATGCTGATGCCTTTGCCTATTTTAAGGAAAAAGGGGTTTTTAATAAAGCCGTAGCTGCAAAATTCAGGGAGAATATTTTGAGTAAAGGGGGTACAGAAAAACCAATGGAACTTTACAAAAAATTCAGGGGAAGTGAACCCAAGCTCGACGCCTTGCTCAAAAGGGCAGGTTTAATAAAGAAATCGGCTTAATTCTCCGGGTTTTCCATCCATGCTCCATAACCTCCAGTGAGGTCTATAGCCTTAAATCCCAGAGAGTCCAGAACCGCACGTGCCTTGGCACTCCGTCCTCCTTTCTGGCAATACACATAGACAGTTTTCTCTTTCTCCAAAACGGCTACTTGCTCCGTAAAATCATCGTCAAACCAGTTGATGTTGATTGCATTTTCCAGATGTCCCGCCTCGAATTCTTCAGGGGTTCGTACATCCAATAAGGTGTAGTTCTGCAGGTCTACTTGACTGAACTCATTGATCGGAAGTTGATGAGCATCTTTGCAGCTGCCGGCGAGGAACAATAGAACGAATAGGCTTAAGTAAATTTTCACCTCTGTGTCATTTCTCCCAAATGTACTTTTTTTCTTCAAAATCCCTTACTTTTATAAGGTATAAAACGCTATGAAAGATCATAAATTAGAGCCCGATTCCTGGGTAGATGAGTATGCTGACTACCTGTTCAATTATGCCATATCAAGAGTAAGCGACCAGGAAACTGCTAAGGACCTCATCCAGGATACCTTTATTGCGGCTTTAAAATCTGCGGAGAATTTCAAGGGCAAAGCCTCTGAACGCACCTGGCTTATATCCATCCTGAAAAGAAAAATAATTGATCACTATCGCAAGATCAATTCCAAAAAAGGGAAGGCAGAAGTGCGCCGAACTTATAACCCTTCTTCGGAAAGTGAAGGTGATTGGCTTGAAGAGCAGGTAGCTGATCCCGATAGTATCCTAGAGAACGATGCGATAGAGAACAGGGAATTGGGCTTAGCGATACAGGCTTGTATAGACCAATTACCGGTCAACCAACGTCGTGTTTTTACCATGAAAACTGTGAGCGGACTGGCCACTGAAGATATTTGTAAAGAACTCAATATAAATCCGTCTAACCTTTGGGTAACGATTCACAGGGCAAGAACTGCCTTGATGGGATGCCTTAATAAAAACTGGTTTACATTATGATCTCATGTGATGAAGCCGCATTGATATGCAATAAATCGCAATACCATGAGGCTAGCTTATTGGAAAAAATAAAACTTAAGTGGCATATCCTATTTTGCAATACTTGTAAGTCCTTCTCTGCAAAGAACAAGCAACTCTCTTACCTGTTCGGGAAAGCCAGGCTCTATATTCTCAGTGATGCCTCAAAAGAAGAGCTCAAAAGAAAACTCAAAGAAAGAACTTAAAGCAGTTCAATAAAAAGATAAAGCAGCCCGGCCCAAAAAATAGGTAGGGCCTCTACCCAAAATGAAGCAAAATACCTGCTTTGTTTTTTGGGCAGCCTTAACATGAGGGCTACAAGACTTGTCGCAATAAGGGCCTTGCCGTAAACTTCAAATGGGAAGAGATCATCCTTCAGAAAAGTAAGCAGCAAGAAGATTAAACTCATTAGTATTCCCGCCCTCCTTGTTTTGTCAATCCCCAAACGCTGCGGAATAGTCATCATTTCGTTTGAATCCACGCTTAGATCTCTGATTTCAAAGGGGACCATCAGGACTAAAATGACCAGAAAGCGCTGCACAGATTCGATCCAAACATCCCAATCCAGATTTTCCAATACCTCAAGAACCGGTAAGACGACCGTGGTACCTGTCCAGACTAATCCAATGATCAGAATTTTAAGGATGCCAAAATGCCTGAGGTTTTTTCTGCTTGGAAACAAGGGGATGGTGTAGAATATGACCAATAAGGCAAGGATTGAGATGCCTAATAAGGTATTGAAACCGAGTTGCAGTCCAAAATAAATGGCACATCCAAGAGAAAAAAGACTGAGCCAAAGGGTTTTTTTATCTACTAAAACAAGTCTTAAAAACTGATTTTCTCCTTTTTGGGACTGTTTGATAAAATTATAGGCCGGGATTGTGCTAAAAAAAACATAAAAAAACAGGCTTTTTGGTATGTAAATGTTTAAGAAACAGGAGGTCAGATACAAAAAAGAAACTACGGCCAAAGACACATGAATACTGGCTTTCACGTAAAAATCAAATATCGTTTTCGGCCACTGCATTAAACAAAAATAGGCAATGAAGCACTATTGAGTGATTTTGGTTAAAAACTTTGACCTTGTACCTGCTCTGAACTACCTTTTTTAAAGGAATAATTACCTAATTTTGTCCTCCTTAATGCACTATAATTTTACGCAGCAATTATGAATACAGATTCTTTTGCACTACGCCATATCGGAATAAGGGAAGAGGACCTTCCGGAAATGCTAAAAACTGTCGGGGTAGATACTCTGGATGAACTGATCTATCAGACGATCCCACAAGACATTCGCCTGAAGAATGACCTTCCTCTTGATAAGCCTATGAGCGAGCAGGAATTTCTAAATCACATCCACCACCTATCGAGAAAGAACGAGGTATTCAAATCTTATATTGGCCTTGGATATCACGAAAGTATTACTCCCTCGGTAATTAAGCGAAACATTCTCGAAAATCCGGGCTGGTATACCGCTTATACGCCTTATCAGGCAGAGATTGCACAGGGTCGTCTAGAAGCTTTATTAAACTTCCAGACCATGGTCTGTGATCTCACAGGAATGGAGTTGGCTAATGCCTCACTATTAGACGAAAGCACCGCTGCCGCCGAAGCCATGACTATGCTTTTTGATGTGAGAACAAGGGATCAGAAAAAGAATCAGGTAGTAAAATTTTATGTCTCCGAAGAAGTATTACCTCAAACCCTTTCATTATTAGAGACCCGGGCAACACCTTTGGGCATCGAATTAATAATAGGGAAGCATACCGAAGTAGAATTAGACGGGTCCTTCTATGGAGCCCTGTTACAGTATCCCGGAAAACACGGGCAGGTTTTTAATTATACAGAGTTCGTCACCACTGCACATAGTTTTGACATTCGCGTAGCGGTTGCTGCCGATATATTAAGTCTGGCAATCCTGACACCTCCCGGCGAGTTCGGTGCAGATGTGGTGGTGGGATCAACGCAACGCTTTGGGATCCCATTGGGTTACGGCGGACCACATGCCGCATTTTTTGCAACCAGAGAAGCATTTAAACGAAATATTCCCGGTAGGATTATTGGTGTAACACGGGATACGGATGGAGCCCGTGGTCTTAGAATGGCGTTACAGACCAGGGAGCAACATATTAAAAGAGATAAGGCAACTTCAAATATCTGTACGGCCCAGGTCTTACTCGCCGTAATGGCAGGCGCCTATGCAGTCTACCACGGGCCCAAAGGTCTGAGGTATATTGCTGAAAAGGTACACAATCATACACTTCGTCTGGCTGATGGGTTGGAGCAAAGAGGGCTTTATCAATTAAATTCAGCCTATTTCGACACTATCCTGGTAAAAGCAGAGGCTAACTTAATCAGGCCCGTTGCCGAGAAGAAAAGTATAAATTTTCTATATGTTGATGATGAAACCATCGGTATTTCACTTAATGAAGTAACCACGGAAGACCGAGTAAACGAGATCTTAAATATCTTTTCAGAAGCGCTTGGGAAAGAACAGCCTTCCGGTACCTCAAGTTCAAAATCTACGGTCCTCAGTACAGATTTATTAAGAACTTCAGACTACCTTACCCATGAGGTGTTTAATTCCTATCATTCGGAAACGCAGCTAATGCGGTATCTGAAACGCCTGGAACGCAAAGATCTGGCTTTAAATCACTCAATGATCTCTTTGGGATCGTGTACGATGAAACTCAATGCTGCCACCGAAATGTTACCTCTTAGTATGCCGGAATGGGGAAATATCCATCCCTTTGTACCTGTGGAACAAGCGGCGGGGTATCATGAGGTATTAAAAGAACTCGCTCGTGAGCTGACGATTATAACGGGCTTTGCAGCAACATCACTCCAACCTAATTCGGGCGCACAGGGCGAATACGCAGGATTGATGACTATCAGGGCGTATCACGAGGCTAACGGAGATACTCACCGAGACCTGTGTATTATCCCGGCTTCTGCACATGGCACAAATCCGGCTTCCGCAGTCATGGCAGGAATGCGAGTTGTTGTAACGAAAACTGATGAAAAAGGGAATATCGATCTGCAGGATCTGGAGGAGAAAGTAACGCAGCATTCAGAGAATCTCGCGGCACTTATGGTGACCTATCCCTCCACACATGGGGTTTTTGAATCTTCCATTCGGAAAATCACCCAATTAATTCACGATCATGGAGGTCAGGTCTATATGGACGGTGCCAATATGAATGCCCAGGTAGGATTGACCAACCCGGCAATTATCGGCGCTGATGTTTGCCACCTCAACCTGCATAAAACCTTCGCCATCCCTCACGGAGGGGGAGGTCCCGGAGTTGGACCTATATGCGTAGCTAAACAACTGGCTCCTTTCCTCCCCGGAAATCCTGTAATTAAGACAGGAGGGGAAAAGGCTATTACGGCCATTAGTGCAGCACCCTGGGGTAGTGCCCTGGCTTGCCTGATATCATATGGCTATATCAAAATGCTGGGAGCTCATGGTCTTCGCCGAGCGACGGAAATTGCTATTCTCAATGCCAATTACATCAAGGAAAAACTCCAGGGAAAATACGATGTTTTGTATACGGGAGAGAAAGGAAGAGCGGCCCATGAAATGATTATCGACTGCAGGCCTTTTAAAGAGAAGGACATTGAAGTTTCTGACATCGCAAAACGGCTGATGGATTACGGGTTTCACGCTCCAACCGTTTCATTTCCGGTGGCGGGAACCATGATGATAGAGCCTACAGAAAGCGAAGGGTTATCAGAATTGGATCGTTTTTGCGAAGCAATGATCTCCATTCGTCAGGAAATTGATGAGATCCAAGAAGGAGAGAGCAGTAACGTGTTGAAAAATGCGCCTCACACTCTGCAAATGGTTACATCTGATTCATGGGATTTCCCTTACTCACGTGAAAAAGCAGCCTTTCCGCTTTCATTTGTTCAGGAAAACAAGTTCTGGCCGAGCATCAGACGGGTAGACGAAGCTTATGGCGATCGTAATCTTATTTGTACCTGCGCCCCAATTGAGGCTTACGCCGAAAGTGAATAAGAAACTAATTGTCCATTCTTTAATTTATAGCTAAGAGAAAAACGAGTCGAAACCTCACCATTCTAAAGGTTTGAACATCGTATTTAGAATGGAATACACTTTTGTTTTGTTCACCTTTTGGTTACATTTCGGAAATAAATAATATTTGAATTATGAGCATTGCCATTACCGGTACCGGTTGTTACATCCCGGAAGTGCTGGTTCCTAACGAAGCCTTTGAAGACAAACATTTCCTCAATAGCGACGGTTCTAATTTCCAACAGTCGAATACTGTAATTATTGAAAAGTTTAAAGCAATTACAGGCATAAGTGAGCGGCGATATGCCAAAAATGAATACAATGCTTCCAACCTGGCATTTCTAGCTTCTAAGAACGCCTTGGAAGACGCCAATATCAGTGCTGAGGATTTAGACTACATCATCTTTGCACATAATTTTGGAGATGTTTCTTACGGATCCTCCCAGGGGAATACACTTCCTAGTTTAGCTACACGAGTTAAAAATCACCTCCAGATAAAAAATCCGAAATGTGTGGCTTATGACCTACTCTTTGGATGCCCTGGATGGATTGAAGGTATGATTCAGGCTTATGCCTTTATCAAAAGTGGAATGGCCAAAAGATGTCTGGTTATAGGTGCAGAAACGCTGTCACGTGTTGTAGATCCGCATGACAGGGATTCTATGATTTATTCAGATGGAGCCGGTGCATGTATCGTTGAAGAGAAAGACGGAGGAGGAGAAATTATTTCCCACAACTCGGCAACTTATGCCAACGAAGAAGCGTATTATTTATTCCATGGCTCATCTTATCACCAGGAAATTCCGGACGACCTGCGATATATAAAAATGTACGGTAGAAAGATTTACGAATTCGCAATCTCCTATGTACCCGGGGCGATGAAAGAATGCCTTGATAAAAGTGGTATTTCCATTGACGAGGTTAAGAAGATCTTTATCCATCAGGCCAACGAGAAAATGGATGAGGCTATTATAAAACGATTCTATCAATTATACGACAGGGAGATGCCTGAAGGCGTAATGCCTATGAATATACACGAATTGGGTAATAGTTCTGTTGCTACGGTCCCTACCCTCTTCGATATGGTTCGCAAAGGAAAAATAGAAAATCAGCAGATCAGCAAGGGAGATGTCGTTATCTTTGCCAGTGTAGGTGCGGGTATGAATATCAATGCCGTTGTTTATAGATGCTAGTGAATGTACGAGTCAAATTATCCCAAAAAACGATACGAGAAAACCCTTTCCTTTCTAAAAAAACACATTGATCCTTCAGAAACGATCCTGGATTTGGGAGTTGTAAACCCTTTTACCAAAATCATGGAAGAACAGGGGTACCGTGTAAAAAATACGCATGGCGAAGATCTGGATCTGGATTTTTCGGTGGTTACTTCCTCTGAGGCATCGGTAGTAACCGCTTTTGAAATTTTTGAACACCTTCTTGCCCCATTTAATGTCTTGTCTGAAATAAAAGCTACAAAACTTGTTGCCAGTGTTCCCTTGCGACTTTGGTTTGCTACAGCTTACAGAAGCAAAACTGATCCCAGAGACCGGCATTACCACGAATTTGAAGCCTGGCAATTTGATTGGCTCCTGCAAAAATCAGGATGGAAGATCATCGATTCCGATAAATGGGCGCACCCGGTAAATAAAATAGGGTTCAGACCCCTTTTAAGGCAATTCACGCCCCGATACTACATCGTTTACGCAGAACGTTCCGTTATATAAATCAGGATAAATTCAGACATGCCAAAGCCAGACGCCCCTTCTTATTATGTCGTTATCCCCGCTCATAACGAAGAAGAATTCCTGGCGGATGCCCTGGAGAGTGTTATAAAGCAAACTGTCTTACCTAAAAGAGTCGTGGTCGTCAACGATCATTCCACCGACGGCACGAACAATATAATTGACCAATATGCGATGAAATATCCCTTTATTGAAGGGGTAGACAATCGGTCCACAGACGAACACCTGCCGGGAAGCAAAGTAGTAGCCGCCTTCAATAAAGGCCTTTCTCTCCTGGATGATGATTACGATTTTATCGTAAAACTCGATGCAGATATCGTGCTCCCTGAACACTATTTTAATAAGATCGCAGAAGTTTTCCAGTCGTCTGCAGACATCGGTATAGCCGGTGGATACGCCTATGAAAAAAACAACGAAGGAGACTGGGTTTTAAACCACCCCATGGACAAGGATCACATAAGGGGAGCTTTTAAAGCCTACTCCCGCGATTGTATTAAGGCTATGGACGGACTTAGAGTTGCTATGGGATGGGATACCGTTGATGAACTCCTTGCTCAGTATAACGGATTTAAAACCGCCGGGGTTTCTTCACTAAAAGTAAAGCATCAACGGCCCATAGGGGCGGCCTATAATATAAAGGCAAGAAGATCGCAGGGTAAGGCAATGTACCTTATGCGCTATGGATTTTTCATCACGGTGATCGCCTCCATGAAAATGGCTGTTAAAAACAGAAAACTAAGAATCATTCGTGATAACCTTCAAGGCTATTGGGAAGCCAAAAAGAATGGGACTCCCTACATAGTTACCTCCCAGGAGGGTGAGTTTATCAGAAACCTCCGTTGGAAAAGGATTTTCAGCAAATTATTCTAACACTTCCTCAATGGGTTGTCCTGTAGTTCCGTTAGGAAATGCTATCCCTAATAATGAAGCAATTGTGGGAGCTATGTCATTGATTTCGGTCCTTTCTACTGTGCTTCCCTGGGGGATACCCTTCCCGTAAAACAACAAGGGGACATGAGTATCGTAAGCATAGGGGGAACCGTGTGTTGATCCTGTTTTGGGATAATATACTACTGCGGGATCGAGAATTAAAATGACGTCTCCTGATCTTTTCTGGTTATATCCGTTTTGCACGATATAGGGAATGCCGCGGCTGTATTCGTTATGTTGCATCTGATAGCCCGTAAATACCCTGCTGATACCGTCGTAAGTCAGCAACTCCTGTCCGATTGCATATTGAACATCTTTAACCTCAAGGTCCAGGTTTCTGATCACATCATGATCCAGAAAAAATTGCGCATTGCTGTAGTTCTTTATCACATCGGCTTCGCCATAGGTATAAGACATGAATTCTTTGAACTTGGTAGACATCCCCTGGGAATCCATATACCCCGCCGGTAATTTCTGGTCTTTTAAATAGGCGGGCACATCAACCGCACCGTGGTCTGCTGAAAGGAATACCAAATATTCTCCACCACCTACTTTTTTATCCAGGACATCAAATAACCTTTCTAAATCCTTGTCCAGCCTAAGGTAAGTATCCTGAATCTCTTTGGAATTCACCCCAAACTGGTGCCCTACATAATCCGTACTGGAAAAACTAATGGCCAGGAAGTCGGTGATCCCATCCTTCCCAAGATCTTCCCCATCGATAGCAGCCAAGGCAAAATCAGTTGTTAAACTATTTCCATAAGCCGTACCCCTTAAGAGATCGAACTGACTGTTATTATCCCAAATTGCAGGCAGATCATGTGGGAATACCGGGGCAGTTTCTCCATTGAACATGCCTTCATAAACATTGTCATCTGAGCCGCTTTCCTGGTAGGTTTTTATATCCTTTAATGTGTTCCATGGTTTTTTATAGCTTGCAGCAGCATCTGAGGCATTAAAGTTTTTCACCCATCTGGGTAGTTCCTCCATATAATACGAACTACTGATCCAGTTCCCTTCTGCACCTCCGTTAAACCAATAAGCTGCATTAGCCATATGTCCGCCCGGCAGTACGGCACCTCTGTCTTTTAAAGCCAAAGCGATAACTTTCCCCCTTTTTTGTGTAAACAAACGTAATTCATCTGTAATGGTTGAAACTGTCATCCGGTGAGGCGACATTTTACCGGTACCCGCTGTTGTGCCGACTGAGGAGTAGTTGTCGTCAGAAGCACAATAGACAACTTTACCTGAGACCTTGTCGTACCAATTATTCCCAATGATACCGTGTGTTGAAGGTGTCGTCCCGGTGTAGACCGAAGCATGGCCGGGACCTGTTGAAGTAGGTGTATAATTAAAGTGATTATTCTTACAGTTAAATCCTTGATTGACCATCCTCTTAAATCCTCCATCTCCGTAATGATCCCAAAATCGGGTTAGGTAGTCGTAGCGCATTTGATCAACAACAATCCCTACCACGAGTTTGGGGCTTTCTTTTATTGGTTTCTTATTGCTCTGTGCCTGGGTCTGCAGCATTGGAATTATAGCTACAATACCAAGAACTAATATTGATTTGATGTATTTTTTCATAAGATCAAGCGTATTCTCAAAAATAATTAAATAAACCCTATAAATTTTAATTCAGAGTTATAAGACCGTTAATATTATTATTTTTACAGCAAGAAGCATACCACCTCCAATGAATTATGTAACCTCTATTGGTAGTTATTCCATAATGATCCGTGACGTTTTCAGGAAACCTACCAAATGGCCCATCATGAAATCTCTGATCTTAAAAGAAATTGATGAGCTGATTTATGGTTCCATGGGAATTATTGTTTTTATCTCATTTTTTATCGGTGGGGTAGTAGCCATTCAGACCGCATTAAATATCAGTAATCCCCTTATTCCGAGAAACCTCATCGGCTTTGCCACCAGGCAGTCTGTGATCCTGGAATTTGCCCCTACCTTCACTTCAATTATTATGGCAGGAAAGGTGGGTTCCTATATAACCTCCAGTATTGGAACGATGCGGGTTACAGAACAAATAGATGCCCTGGAAGTCATGGGGGTCAATTCTCTGAATTATCTGGTCTTCCCAAAGATCATTGCAATGTTCTTTTATCCGTTTGTAGTGGCGATCGCAATGTATATAGGCATACTTGGAGGGTGGATTGCCGGAGTATTCGGGGGATTCAGCTCAAGTGCTGATTTTGTGGAAGGATTACAACTCGATTTTATCCCATTCCATGTGACTTACTCCTTTCTAAAATCCATTGTATTTGCCTTTATTATAGCTACTGTACCTTCATATCACGGTTACTTTATGAAGGGAGGAGCCCTGGAAGTAGGGAAAGCGAGTACTACGGCATTTGTCTGGACCAGTGTTGTTATTATTATCCTGAATTATATCCTCACTCAATTGTTATTAGGCTGATGATAGAAGTAGAGAATTTACATAAGTCGTTTGGCGATAACCATGTCCTGAAAGGGATAAGCACTTCTTTTGAAAAGGGGAAAACGAATCTGATCATAGGACAGAGTGGTTCGGGAAAAACCGTTTTTATCAAGTGTTTACTGGGGCTTTTTAATCCGGATGAAGGTTCCATCAGTTATGACGGCAGGATCTACTCAGAATTAGCACCCAGGGAGCGCAGTGACCTCAGGCAGGAAATGGGGATGGTCTTTCAGGGCAGTGCTCTTTTCGATTCCATGACCGTTGAAGGTAACGTCATGTTCCCATTAGACATGTTTACAAAACAGTCTACCTCCGAGATGCTAGACCGGGTCAACTTTGTCCTCAAGAGGGTAAATCTTGTTGATGCAAATCACAAATATCCGTCAGAGATCTCCGGAGGGATGAAGAAGAGGGTAGCTATAGCAAGGGCTATTGTAATGAATCCCAAGTACTTGTTTTGCGATGAACCTAATTCGGGCCTCGATCCTAAAACAGCCATTTTAATTGACAACCTCATTCAGGAAATCACCCAGGAATACGATATTACAACTGTGATCAATAGTCACGATATGAACTCGGTAATGGAAATTGGGGAGAAAATTATCTTCCTAAAAGACGGGTTTAAAGAATGGGAAGGCTCCAATAAGGAGATTTTTAAAACTGACAATGCCGCCGTTACCAACTTTGTTTACTCTTCTGAGCTATTTAAAAAGGTGAGGCAAATGTATATTGAGGAACGCAATTAATCTTGCCAGACCCTTACCTGCACCTTAGCATCCTTTAATCTGATTTTAAGCCATTCATTTAATTTCTTTGCCTCAGTATTTAGCTCCTCCCTACGAATTCCTTCTTTCCACTTCGCTTCAAATACGGGAATGGTATCGAGTTTTTTAAAGTCGGTTGAGACCACATATGAAAAAGAAAGTTTCTCCAGATTGTCATACTGACTTTGGGCTTCTGCACTTATATCTGTAAAGGGAATTTGTTTTTTTGCGAAGCTGCTCAGCTCGGTTAGCTCTTGCTCCAATATCCTGATTCGTTCATCTTTGCTTAGCAATTCTGCCTTTTTAGCTTCGTAGAGTTCATTTACGTAGTTCAACATCTGCTCGGAATCATCCTGCCCCCCTGAAGTATTTTCAGTTCAGTATTCTGCAAATTAGAGTAGGATGACATTTGATTCTTCCATGTGGCAATCACATTTTCCGGAATAGATTCATCCCCCATGGTCACCAACTCAATTGTAGAAGTACCTTCAGGTTTGTATTCAATTTCCGTAAGATTATTCATAAAGCGGCCCCTCTCCTTAAATTGATAGGTATCTACAATACTGTGAATTAAATCGTTGGCCTGATTCCTGAACCTGGACTCCTGAAAGACATTGTAAAAGGTAAATCCGGCCGGTATCATCACGAGCAGGGCTACGAGAGAAGCGATGCGGGCTATAAAACGTCTCTTAGCAGAATTTGCGTATTTCACCATGGGAAATCGCAAAAGCTTTAGGACCAGAAATGTGGCCAGGCCTATAAAGATGGTGTTGATGATAAACAGGTACATCGCCCCAGCGGCAAATGCAAAATTTCCGATGGCCAGGCCAAATCCGACAGTACACAGTGGCGGCATCAGGGCGGTGGCAATAGCCACACCGAAAATAACACTGGCCACTGTTCCCTTTTTAGCCCGGGCAATTACCAACGCAAGACCACCGAAAAAGGCAATTAAAACGTCCCTGATATCGGGTTGGGTACGCGCCAAAAGTTCTGAAGATTCGTCCCGTAAAGGAAAGAATTCAAAAAAGAGGTAGGCCGTTAATACACTGAGAACTACCATAACGGTAAAATTCCGCAAGGCCCTTCTCAAAGTATCAATATCATTGACAGCAAGGGATAAGCCAATACCCAGAATTGGGCCCATCAGCGGACTAATTAACATCGCTCCGATGACCACGGCAGTAGAATTGGCATTTAAACCGATGGAGGCTATGAATATTGAGCAGACCAAGATCCAGGCCGTATGTCCTTTAAAAGGAATATCGGCAATAATAGCTTCTTTGGTATTCTCCCTATCGGTATTCTTCCTGATATCCAATAGTTCGCTGAGAAAATGCTTCGCAGATCCCAGGGCCCCTTTAAAGTCCTTTTTTACGTCCTCTACGCCCTCTAAATCGTCATCCAAATCAGGGTTATTACCTTTATCCATAATTGCTTTTATAACTATGTGTAATACTCTCCAAATGTACTTTTAGTTTTTGAAACTATTGCTTTTATTTCCTGTTCTTTAGCTTTAGGCACGATCATCAAAACCTCTCCATTGTCCACAATGATATAGTCTTGTAATCCGTCTATCACTGCAATTTTATCCTTAGGCAATCGTATCATGTTCCCTTTGGAATCCATTTCCAGTATCTTGCCATTAACTACAGCATTTTCATTGGGATCTTTATCCAGTTTATCATACAGTGATCCCCAGGTTCCCAGGTCGTTCCAGTCGAAACTGGCTGGCAGGACATAAATGGTATCTGAACGTTCAAGAATGGCATAATCTATAGAGATATTCTCTGCAGCTGCATAATTAGCACGAATAAAGTCACTTTCCTTTTCCGTGTTGTAATGAGGAACACCCCGCTCAAAAAGCTCATATTGCTCAGGTTGATATTTTTTAAAGGCCTTTATTATAGTCTGCACGCTCCACATAAAAATTCCGGCATTCCATAAAAAATTTCCATGGTCCAGAAAAGACTTTGCTGTTTCGTAATCCGGTTTTTCTCTGAACTGTTTTACCGACTTTAAATCGACTTTGCTTTCTTTCTCGTATTCAATATATCCGAATCCCGTATTTGGGAAGGAGGGTTTAATCCCCAGGGTACACAAAGCCTCTTCTTCCGCACAGGCTTCAAAACATCTCTGTACATCTGCGGCAAATGCATCCTCATTTTCAATCCAGTGATCACTGGGTGCCACGATCATCACGGCATCAGGATTCATTTTCTGAATTTTGAGGGCTGCATAAAGAATACAAGGAGCCGTATTTCGCATAGCGGGTTCCAGAACTACCTGTTCAGGTTTGATTTTGGGTAATTGACTAAGAACCAAATCGTTGTACCGCTCATTGGTCAGAATAAGTATATTTTCTGTGGGAATAAAATTGTTGAGCCTTTTAAATGTGCGTTGTATGAGTGTATCGCCCGTTCCCAGCATATCGTGAAACTGCTTTGGATTTTTGGTGGTGCTTACCGGCCAGAATCTTGATCCAACACCTCCGGCCATTAATACGGCGTAGTAGTTTTTATTTTTCATGGAAAATTTCTTTAACTTCTTTGACTTCAGCATGGGGTTGAAACAGGTACATTCGGCCCGTTTTGATCTCCATACATTGATATCTTTTTACCTTTCTAGGTCCTTTTTTAAAGGTTCGACTATTTTTTAACTTAAAAATACTGCCCGGGGGGAGTTCAAATAAAAGAGTTTCATCGCCCGGGGGATCAAATTTCTTCAAAGCTATGGAGAGTTTAGCATCGGTACTGCTGCTGGCCTTTGGATTCCTGAAATGGTTCGCCAGAAGGGGCAAAAGTGTAGACGGGAAAATCTGGGGCCGTAAAAAAGGCAGCATTAATTGCTGAAAAGAGTATTTCCATTCTTTCCCATGGGGTTTAATCCTTCTGCCGTAATTTTCAAAGGCCACCAGATGGGCTATCTCATGGACCAGGGTAATGAGAAATCGATATGGATTTAAATTGGCATTTACGGTTATCTGGTGACTTCCATCGGGCAATAATCGATAATCTCCATGCCGGGTTACTCTTTCATTTACTACTTTAAGATTAACGGCATGGGTTCGTATAAGCTCAAAGCAAGGAACTACAGCATACTCCGGTAGATATTTTTGCAAAACAGAATCCATTGAGACAAAAATAAAGTTTCTTGGATTAGTTCTTCTTTACAGGAAAAAATAATATAAAATACTCTTCAACATCAGTTGTGTCCGAGCCCATCTTTACATTACGATATGGAGTTAAACCCGGATAATAAGAGTGATTTTACAATCTGCTTCCCTTATGGTGTAGAATTGGAAACCTGAAGGAGTTTGCCATTGTAAAGCGAATGGCCGTTAAGGGCAAAGTCCATTATATAAGAGGCCATTTGTTCAGCGGTTACCGGTGCCTGATATCCCGGGAATGCCTCTTCAAGCATCTCGGTCTGTACGGCTCCCAAAGCCAGTACATTAAAAGAAGGGCCAGATTCTTTATACTCTTCAGCCAGTAATTCTGTAAGTGTTATCACAGCTCCCTTACTGGAACTGTAGGCGGCTAATCCCGGAAACTTGGCACTACCCTGTACTCCGCCCATAGAACTAATGGTAACTACATGACCTTTACCTGGCATATAAGGTAATACGGTCCTTGTCAGTGCAGCAACTCCAAATACATTTACCTTATACACTTCTTCAAACTGTTTTGTGGTGGTTGCCTCAAAGGAATTGTTGATCAGCATCCCTGCATTGTGAATAAGGATATCGACTCTTTTCCAATGTGTTTCGATGAACTCACCGACTTCAGCCAGGGAGGATTCTTTTGAAATGTCAAAGGGGAAGCATTGCAGATTTTTTAATCCTAGTGCCCTTACAGGCTCATCATTCCTCGATAAGGCCAAAACCTCATGCCCTGCGTCAGAAAACAACTGCGCGAGTTGGTACCCTATTCCTCTGCTACAACCTGTGATAATTACTTTTGCCATTACTTCAGGATGATTTCTTTTGTATCTGCATTAACAATTCCTTCAATAGCGGGAATCATCTTATTGACTACACTCGCCATATGTTCAAAATCCATAATTTGTGCTTCATCACCTACCTGATGATAGTGATCAAAATTCGTAAAATCGAATGTTGCAAAAGTATGTGCCGGTACCTTAAAAACCTTGTAAAAAGGATAATTGTCTGAGCGTTGAAACAGATTGAACTCTTCTGCGGTGGGAAGAAAACCTACCACTTTTTCCCCGGCGTATGAATTACTCACCTCAGCAATATTCGATTTGTTGTACCCACTCACATAAACCAGATGATCTTTATCAACCATTGGCACTCCTGTCATTTCGTAATTGAGAACTGCATAGAGGTTTGCCCCATCGGCTTTCATTTTTCGCGCCATGTGATCAGAACCCTTTAAACCCTTTTCCTCGGCGCTAAACCATGCAAATACCAGCGTTCGCCTATTTTTTTTCGCCTTTGCGAAATATCGTGCCAGTTCCATAACCGTAGAACTACCACTGGCGTTATCGTTAGCCCCGTTGGCAATAGAATCACCCTCCTTTGCCGTCCGGATACCAATGTGATCGTAGTGAGCTCCGATGATAACAACTTCATTTCTCAAGACAGGATCATTACCTCTGAGTACTCCTACAATATTGTATGCCACTGGTTCAAAATTATCCAGAGTGTCCTGATAGACTTCAAAATATGGAGCTATTTCCTGATCCCTCAAAAAGTCCACAAGGTAACCAGCGGCCATTTCTATACCTTCAGACCCCGTGTCCCTGCCTTTTAATTCATCGGAAGCGAGATAATTCATGTGTGCCTCCATTTGTTGCGCAGAGCTGAAATTCGTTATATCTATGGTCGCATTATTGGTAGCCTTACAGGCACTTATGAAAATGACAATAATAACAAGGAAATAGATTCTGTTCATAAGATGGTTTTTATTATTAAAAAAAGCATTCATCAATGTGTTGAATGCTTTTTAAAAGACTCTTTCATACGATGTAATTGAATCAGGCCAACATGGTTACAGGATTCTCTATATATGCCCTTAATGTCTGTAAGAACTGAGCTCCTGTAGCCCCGTCAACTGTTCTGTGGTCACAGGCGAGGGTCAATTTCATCGTTTTACCCACTACAATTTCTCCATTCTTCACAACAGGCTTCTCTACAATTGCCCCCACTGATAAAATAGCGCTATTAGGCTGATTGATAATCGATGTAAATTCCAGAATACCAAACATGCCCAGATTTGAAACTGTGAAGGTACTTCCCTCCATCTCGGCCGGAGTTAATTTTTTTATTCGAGCCCTTCCCGCAAGATCTTTTACGGCAGATCCTATCTGAGTGAGGCTCATCTGATCTGCAAATTTCAGTACCGGTACAACAAGTCCGTCTTCTACCGCAACTGCCACGCCAACATGAATATGTTTATTGAAACGGGTAGTATCTCCGTTCCAGCTGGTATTGACCTGTGGGTGTTTTTGAAGAGCCAGTGCACAAGCCTTAACTACAAGGTCATTAAAGGACACTTTTGTATCAGGCAGATCATTGATATAAACCCTCGATTTTGCGGCATTGGCCATATCCACTTCTATGGTAAGGTAGTAGTGCGGTGCCGTAAACTTTGATTCACTCAGTCTTTTAGCGATCACCTTCCTCATCTGGGAATTTTTAGATTCCTCAGATCCTTCTTCTCCAACGGGAAGAATTACCGGCTTAGAGGCGGGCGCCTGCATAGCTGCTGCTGCAGGTGCTGCTTCAGTTTTATCAGCGGCTGGGGTGAAATTCTCAATATCTCTTTTTACAATACGTCCGTTATCTCCAGAACCATTTACTGCATTGAGGTCGATTCCTTTTTCTTCTGCCATTTTCCTGGCCAGAGGAGAAACAAATATTCGCTCTCCATCTTGCCTTTTAGCAGGGGCAGGAGATTCAGATTTTTCCTGATTTTCACTTCCGGAATCAGATTTACCACTATCCTGGGGTTGTGATTCCGTTTGCTTGCCGGCAGAAGGTTTAGTATTCAAAACGGCATCTATATCAGTCCCTTCAGGCCCGATAACAGCAAGAACATCGTCTACGGGAGCAGATTCCCCTTCTTTGATTCCAATGTACAGTAGTTTCCCGGAATAAAACGACTCAAATTCCATGGTTGCTTTATCCGTCTCAATTTCCGCTAATATATCTCCTTCTTCCACATCATCACCAACTTTCTTCAACCAGGTCGCCACAGTTCCTTCTTCCATGGTATCACTTAGCCTGGGCATTTTGACCACTTCAACCCCTTCTGGGATTTCGCCTGATGATTCGGTGGAGGATGATCCCTGTGTATCAACTTCCACTTGAGCTGTATCCGATTTTTCGTCAGGATTCTCAGCTGAGTCTGATTTCTCCGAACCTCCGTCGAGCAAAGCGGAGATATCTTCCCCTTCTTCCCCAATAATGGCGAGAAGAGAATCGACCGGAGCGCCATCACCTTCGGCAATCCCGATATGCAGCAGAGTGCCTTCGTGAAAAGACTCAAACTCCATAGTAGCCTTATCTGTTTCGATTTCTGCGAGAATGTCGCCTTCTTCTATCTTATCTCCAACTTTCTTCAGCCATTTAGCTACGGTACCTTCCTCCATGGTATCGCTTAGCCTGGGCATGTTTACAATCTCTGCCATCTAATTATGATTTGTGGTCAATAAACGGGTAGTCCTCCTGCTCGTATACCATATCGTAAAGTTGATTCGCCGGAGGGTATTCTGATTCTTCTGCGAATTTTTCGCACTCTTTTACCAGGTTCTTTACGCGATTATCTATCTCCTTAATTTCGTCTTCTGTAGCGTATTTCTTTTCTTTGATTACATCCAATACCTGAGTAATTGGATCTATCTTTTTGTACTCTTCAACTTCTTCCTTGGTTCGGTAGTGCTGGGCATCCGACATAGAGTGGCCTCGGTACCTATAAGTCTTCATTTCGAGAAAAGTTGGTCCTCCCCCGCTTCTTGCGCGTTCAATGGCCTTACTCATTTCCTCCGCAACGGTTACCGGGTCCATTCCATCCACTGGCCCACAGGGCATTTCGTAACCAAGACCTAATTTCCATATTTCAGTAGAATGCGAAGTACGAGCAACTGAGGTCCCCATGGCATATCCGTTGTTCTCACAAACGAACACAACGGGTAAATTCCAAAGCATGGCCAGGTTAAAAGACTCGTGTAAAGAGCCTTGTCTTACTGCGCCATCACCCATATAGCATAGCGTAACTGCATCTCTTTTAAAATATTTATCTGCAAAAGCCAATCCTGCGCCCAAAGGAATTTGACCTCCTACAATTCCGTGCCCTCCGTAGAAACGATGTTCCTTGGAAAATATATGCATTGAACCACCCATCCCTTTGGAAGTACCGGTAACCTTTCCGTATAATTCGGCCATCACTTTCCGTGGGTCTACACCCATCCCAATAGGCTGAACATGATTCCTGTATGCAGTAATCATTCTATCTTTAGAAAGATCCATAGCATGTAAAGCACCGGCTAGAACAGCTTCCTGTCCATTGTATAAATGAAGAAAACCACGTACTTTTTGCTGGATATAGACTGCGGCCAGTTTGTCCTCAAACTTGCGCCAAAACAACATATCCTCATACCACTTAAGATAGACCTCTTTGGAAATTTTTTTCATTGAAAATGTAGTTTATTCGATTGTCAGTGCCTCGGGCTGGTGTTCTCCCTTGGAAATATTCACAGAAAAACAAAAATACACATAATATTCATAGTGAAAAAGAATTGAGAAAAAAGCTTACAAGGCCGTCATAGCGTGGCTAGGGAAGAGATTTTACTTAATATATTGAAGGCAAATTATTCAAGGAAATCACTGCCAAAAGCCAGGGGCAAGAGGTCTTTGATGGACGGACATTTATAAACCTCCCCGTTAGTACCCATTAGGAGTAATTCGATGTTTTGATTCTGTTTCCTCTCGTATTCAAATATAGACTGCCTGCAATTCCCACAAGGAGCAGCGGGTTTGCTGATAGAATTCTTTAAAGGCCCGGCAACAATTGCTATTTTTAAAATAGCTACCCCCGGGTACTGGGCACCGGCATGAAAAACAGCGACGCGTTCCGCACATAAGCCCGAAGGATAAGAGGCATTTTCCTGATTATTCCCGATAACCACTTTTCTGTTTGCAAGCAGCACAGCCGCCCCTACTTTAAATGCTGAATAGGGAGCATATGCATCTTCTCTAGCCTTTTGCGCCTGTACTAACAGGGCCGCGTCTTCATCTGAAAGTTCAGTAAGAGATTCAAAAATTCGAAGTTCAAATGAATGGGATTGTTTTTTCATATCTAAATATACGATTACACAAGCCCGAAAATA
Source organism: Muriicola soli (assembly GCF_004139715.1). GTDB lineage: Bacteria > Bacteroidota > Bacteroidia > Flavobacteriales > Flavobacteriaceae > Muriicola > Muriicola soli. The sequence goes on from NZ_CP035544.1 coordinate 2,275,236, forward strand.
AAAAAACCTGCACAGAGGCAGGTTTTAATTTCTATTTTAAATTTATTAGTTGTTGATGAATTCTTCACCCAGATTGAAGGTCAGCGAAAATCGCAAGGTATTTTCAAGAGGGTTTCTTACTTGTGACGAAGAGAATAGATAAGACAGATCTATTTGGGCTGCTTTAAATTTAAATCCGGCACCCAGGGAAAAGAATTTACGTGAACCTTTTGCTTCACTTTCGTTGAAGTATCCGGTACGCACCATAAATGACTGTTGAAAGGAATACTCTGCTCCCAATGCCCAGGTGATCTCCTGAAATTCTTCACTCAAGCCATCAGGGGCATCACCGAAAGATTCAAAAACACCACTGAGAAAACCTATTTGCTGATATTCATCGTTGTCTTCCGAATCGACATCCCCATCGCCGTCAAAATCACGCGGAGTAGGAACGAGTAATTTGTTGAATTCTGTTGTTATTGCAAGAACATTGTCTTCGTCCAGGATAAAATCAAATCCTCCACCAAATCTCAGGTTGGTTGGGAGAAAGTTTTCCTGACCTCCTTCGTCATATTGTATTTTACCTCCGAGGTTGGAAAGATTAAAGCCTGCTCTCCAGCGACCATTGAAGTTGGAGAATGCAATTTCGTTAGATCTGAAATACCCTGCAACGTCTACCGCAAAGGAACTTGCAGCCTGCGAATCCACATTGCTGATCTCAGGAAGTCTGAGGTTAGATCTTATAAAACGACCTGCAACAGCCATCGAAAATTGCTCACTTAGTTTCAGGGAGTACGATCCATCGAGAGCGAGTTCATTGGGTTTTGCAAGGGTTCCAGGGTCGTTGGCAAATTGTCTTAACTCAATTTCACCCAGGGTGAAATAGCGCAGGCTAAATGCAAATGCGCTTCGATCATTGATCTTGTTGTAGAAACTACCATTTAAGAGTGAAATATCCGTTATGATACTTTCCAAATAGGGGGTATAACTTACACCTATTCCCATCTTCTGTTCAGCAAAGGCAAATTTTGCAGGGTTCCACTGCTGGGAAAATGCATCAGTTGATGTGGCAACACCCATATCCCCCATTCCAGCTGCACGTGCGTCAGCAGCAATGGTCAAGAATGGTACTGCCGTGGTTATTACCCGTTCCTGTTGAGCAATTAAGTTACATGCGCCAAAAAAAATAAGTAAGCCTGTTAATTTTCTCATATTTTTCACACTTATATATAATCTATGGTAATCCTCCGAACCTGTATAGAACAGCAAAAAAACCCTTCAGAATCTGTGATGATTCCCAAGTTCACTACAGGAAATTAATATTTATACATGTGGTAAACGGCCAATTTGAGAATATCTTGTACAAAACTCGGCTTTATTTCATCGTTCCCGATACAAAACGATAAACCGTTCATCGATACCTGCCTGTAAGATAGCGTCTAAGCCAGTAGATTCGATAATTTTTTTTGGATGACCAAGGAAAGAAAAACGGCACTTCATACTATAATGATATTTGTTCCGTTATGAAGTTGTAATGTTGGCTAAATATATATAGTAAACAGGCTTTAAGAAATTACCAGGCTGTAAAATATTATATGTAAAACGTCGTTTAAATAGCCGGACATTAAATTTAATTATATAACCGGGTCTTTTCAAGAGGTTGAAGAGACTAAAGCACAAGAAGTCCTGAAAGGAACAGATACTTACGAAAGAACATATACATCGGCATAAAGTTCATTCTATAGGTATCTGAAAAACTATTAAATCAAAGATCAACAGATGAAAAAACAATTTATCAAAGTTGTACTCTCTTGCACCGTACTAGTAGCGGGTTTTACAGTCACCAGCTGTAAAAAATCGTCTAGTTCAAAAAATGTATCCAGGGCCACAGGCTGGAAGATCAATGCCAAAGAAGGAGGTTTTCAATACAACTCAGATTTTAAAGAGCAAGAAACAGCACCCGGACTTGTCTTTATTGAAGGAGGTACTTTCACTAAAGGTAAGGTACAGGATGATGTGATGCACGACTGGAACAATACCCCTACTCAACAACATGTTCAGTCATTTTATATGGATGAGACCGAGGTTACCAATGTAATGTACCTGGAATATCTCGATTACCTGAAGAGTGTGTATCCTCCTGAAAATCCGAAATACGCAAATATCTATAAAGGCGCGCTACCCGATACGCTGGTATGGCGTAATCGTTTAGGTTTCAATGAAACGATGACCAATAATTACCTGCGTCACCCCGCCTATGCCGAATATCCTGTGGTGGGTGTAAACTGGGTACAGGCGACTCAATTCGCCGAATGGCGTACAGATCGTGTTAATGAAGCTGTATTGGAGCGAGAAGGATTTCTTGCCAAGGATGCAAAATACCAGGCGGTAACCGGAGAGGTTGCAGGTACGTTTAATACCGAGGCTTACCTCAACAGGCCTGAATCTGTTTATAACGGTCAGATTGATTCCCTGCAAGGAAATAAGAAAAAAGACTCTGTCTCTACTTTTGCCAAGCGAAGTAGTGGAATTATAAGTCCGGAATATCGTCTTCCAACAGAAACGGAATGGGAATATGCTGCCGCAGCCTTACAGGGAAGCAGGGAGTATAATAATTACAGAGGAAGAAAAAAATATCCATGGGAAGGTGAGTATACCCGAAATGGACAAAGAGTTGGACGTGGCGATCAGCTGGCTAACTTTAAGCAAGGAAAAGGAGATTACGGAGGAATCGCCGGATGGTCTGATGACGGTGCTGATATTACTGCAGAAGTTAAATCATATAAACCGAACGATCTTGGGTTATACGATATGGCAGGTAATGTAGCCGAATGGGTGGCAGATGTTTACAGGCCTATTGTAGATGACGAAATCAGCGACTTTAACTATTATCGTGGAAATATATATTCCAAGACCGCTATCGGAGAAGATGGAAAAGTTAAAATCCTGAGGGACAGTATTGTTTTCGACACTCTGCCCAATGGAAAAGTAGTAGCTGTGAATCTTCCGGGTGAAATCCTTATGGTACCGGTAGATGAAGAAGAAACCTATCTCAGAACCAACTTTTCACAAAGTGATAACCGTGGATATAGAGATGGAGACCCCGGATCTACAAGATTCTTCGATCGATTTAGTGAAGAAGAAGACGAGGCGAATCAGCGAAAAATGTACGATTCACCAAAGCATAAAGTAGAAAGGGATTCCGCAGGTAACATCGTCAGAGGCTATGATACCAGCAATGAAAGAACAACCTTAATTAATGACGAAGTTCGCGTCTACAAAGGAGGTTCATGGAGAGACAGGGCCTATTGGTTAGATCCCGCCCAGAGAAGGTTCCTTCCCCAATATATGGCCACAGATTATATCGGTTTCAGATGTGCCATGTCGCGCGTAGGTTCAAAGTCGAAAACCAAGAACAAGACCGTTCGTGGTAAGAAAGCAAAATAGTTAAAAACTATATATAACATAAAGTGAAGCCCTGGCATCTTGCCGGGGTTTTTTTTTATTTTTAGGCCATGACAATAGAGGTCCTATATCAAATCTATCTCAAGCATCCGAAGGTCTCCACAGATTCAAGAAAGATCGCGGTTGGCGGACTATTCTTTGCTCTTAAGGGACCGAACTTCAATGGCAATACCTTTGCTGAGCAAGCCCTGCGGGAAGGTGCTGAATATGCCATTATCGATGAAGATGAATACATGCACAATGAACGATATCTCCTTGTTGAAGACGTTCTAACTGCACTGCAACAACTGGGAACCTACCACCGCGAACAGTCAGGAGCCAAAATAATTGCCCTCACCGGAAGTAATGGAAAAACGACTACCAAAGAGCTGATACATTCCGTACTTGCCCAGAAATACAACACCATTGCAACGAGAGGAAATTTGAATAATCATATTGGAGTACCCCTTACGTTGTTGACTATCAGGAAAGATACTGAGATTGCGGTAATTGAGATGGGGGCTAACCATCAAAAAGAGATTGAATTCTTGAGCCAATTGGCCCTACCTGACCACGGCTATATTACCAATTTTGGGAAGGCCCACCTGGAAGGATTTGGCGGTGTTGAAGGGGTTATTAAAGGCAAAAGTGAATTATTTCAGCACCTGATATCCCATGAAAAACATATTTTCTGGAATGCTGATGACCCTATTCAAGCTGAAAAACTAAAGAACTACCCCAATAAAACCGGGTTCAGTAAAGGCAATATTGCCAATTATCAGATCCTTTTTCTTTCTGCTGATCCCTATGTAAAACTTCAAACTGAACAAACGGAAATAAATACAAATTTACCCGGGGCTTACAATTTTACAAATGCCGCAATTGCGGTAGTTATTGGGCTGTATTTAAAAGTTCCTCTAGTTAAAATCAAGGCGGGGATAGAAGCGTACCGGCCCGAGAATAATCGGTCTCAAATTTTAAACAAGAAGGGACTGGAAATCTATCTCGATGCCTACAATGCCAATCCCAGTAGTATGAAAGCAGCAATTGAGGCATTTGATAAAATACCGGCAAAATCCAAAACCGTACTCCTTGGAGATATGTTTGAATTGGGGGACGAAGCCCCCATGGAGCATCAGGCGATTGCAGACCTCACTGCAAACCTATCTTTTGATGGTTTGTATTTTGTAGGGAAGAATTTTTCCCGCGTTAAGACCGATGGAAATACCTTCAGTTCATTTGAAGACTTTTCAGATTATCTAAAAGAACACCCTTTGGAAAAAGGAGCAGTTTTAATCAAAGGATCTCGTGGAATGGCCCTTGAAAGGATCCTCGACATCCTATAAAACTAAAGTATCAAAGGGGAACTTATTCCTAAATCCACAGAAGGGTGAGATTCTTTCATTGCAATAACAATTTGGATTACTCGCTTAGCTCGTGATCCAAAGTCAGTCCGCTTCTGCAATTAGAAAATCTACATCCCGCTCTGGCTGGATGTGTTCTTTTTATTCCCTCCAAAATCTCAAACTGAGTTTAGATTTTCTGGTACTTGGATTACTCGCTTAGCTCGTGATCCAAAGTCAGTCCGCTACTGCAAATACTAAATCCCGGCGACTTAAGTCGCCGAAGGTTTTTTATTTTCTCTTCACATGGGCATACAAGTATGCCATGCTTCGAGAAAATAAAAAATCCATCCGCAAATGCGGATGGATTTAGTGCTTGATGTGGAGTGTATTGGATTCGAACCAACGACCCCCGCCCTGTCAAGGCGGTGCTCTAAACCAACTGAGCTAACACTCCATTCATAAGGCGTTGCAATATCGGAAATATTTTAAGATTCAGAAAGTACGACTGCAATTAGAAAATTACATCGCACGGAAGTTCAGTGTATCTTTTTATTCCCCTGCAGTTGTTCAAACCAGTTTGGCGACTTTCGGGGAAAAAAAATCCACGCAATTTCGCGTGGATTTTCTGATTGTTGTGGGCCCTACTGGATTCGAACCAGTGACCCCCTGCTTGTAAGGCAGGTGCTCTGAACCAACTGAGCTAAGAGCCCGAAAAGGAGTGCAAATATAGAATAGTTTTTTGATACCTAAAATAAAAAAAGTAAAAAATCACAGCACCTCGGCTACCGTGAAATTGCTTCCCCCTACAAAAATAATATCATTGTTTTTTGCTCTTTTTTTAGCCAGTTCCAGGGCCTCGCCTACAGAACCGCAAACATTTCCTTTGAGGCCATATTCTTTCGCTTTTGCCTCCAGGAGATGTGCGTCTAATCCCCTTGGAATATCGGGCTTACAAAACAAATAATGGGCCTTCTCCGGAAACAAAGGAAGAATCTGATCCAGGTTTTTCTCCTTTACCATCCCCAGGATAATATATAGATCTTGATACTCTTCTTTTAAGAGTTGATCCAAAACCAGCGAAAGACCTTCACTATTATGTGCCGTATCAGCTATAATCTTTGGATGCGACTTTATTATTTGCCAACGACCCAGGAGTCCGGTATTTTCTTCTACCTTTTTCAATCCCGCTATAATATGCGCTTCTTCTACCTTAAACTGCCCCAACAATTGTACGGTTGCAGCTACTCCTTTTATATTTCTCTCTTGATAACTGCCTAGTAAAGAAGTTGAATAGACTTTCTTCACCATCTCCTCAGCAAAAATCAGCTTAGCCTGCTGACGTCCTGCCACAGCAGTAAATACTTCCGTAGTCTCTGTCTGTTTCTCACTTACAACCACCGGGGTATATGGCTTAATAATCCCCGCTTTTTCATAAGCTATTTTTTCTACCGAATCTCCCAGGAGGTCTGCATGGTCCATTCCGATATTTGTGATAAGCGCGACTTCCGGAAAAATAATATTGGTCGAATCAAGTCTACCCCCTAAACCCACTTCTACTATGGCAATATCTACATTTTCCTTTGAAAAAAAATCAAACGCAAGCGCTACGGTCATTTCAAAGAACGATATCCGATTCTTGGTGATATACGCTTTGTTATCAGAGATAAATTGTACAACATCTTCCTCTGATATCATTTGTCCGTCTATCTTAATGCGCTCCCGGAAATCCTTGAGATGAGGAGAAGTATACAAGCCTGTTTTATAGCCTGCTTCCTGCAGTATAGACGCAAGCATATGGCTGGAGGATCCTTTTCCATTGGTTCCCGCCACATGAATACTTTTAAAATTGAGGTGTGGCTCTCTTAAATGAGTAGCAAAAGCTTGTATACCCTGAAGTTTACCATTGTAAGCTGAAGCCCCTTTTTGCTGGTACATGGGAAGTTGTGCGAACATCCAGTCCAGGGTGTCGTTATAGGTCATCAATTATTCCCCCAGTTTAAAATTGACTACCACAAAACCGACCTGTTGATTTGGTGCTTTCTGATCGAGGTTCCAACGATGTAGAAATGCAGTTTTCCTGGCAGGAGCCAACAAACAAGGATGATTATTGGTAGTGCCCTTTACCCCCGGCGTAGCATCGATGACTTTCCCGTTCCTATCCACGACTATTCTTACAACTACTCTTCCCTCCTCATTACATTCCTGCTGAACTTTCCCCTGATTGACCAAGGACCTTCCATTGAGGCCGTACCCTCCTGTTCCACTTCCCGATCCCGGAGTACCGTAATAACTAGTAGCATAGGGATCGCCATCTGCCTGACCTTTATCTCCCGGTAATTGATCATCACCCTCATTGCCCTGGGCAGTGCCATCGGCATTATTTATGCCACCCATAAGGGCGTCCAGTTTTCTTTTTTTAGCTTCCTCCTCCTGTTTTGCTTTTTCGATTGCCGCTAGCCTCTCCCTTTCAATTCGCTCTTCTTCTCTTCTCTTCTTTTCAGCAGCTTCCTCGGCCTTCTTTTTGGCTTCTTTCTGTTTTTCGATCTTGATGGCCTCCTCCCTTTGCTGGGTGAGCACTTCTTCTGCCACTTTATCTGGAGCTGTTTCCTCCAGAGGCTCTTCTTCCTCCTCTAAAACCTCAGCTTCCTTTTCCGGTTCTGATTTTTCCGGAGCTTCGTTCTGTGCCGGCCGCAGCAATTCCTTAGGCTGTTCTCTTCCTGAGCCGAATTCCATACTCCCAAAGTTTACCGTTATCCCCTTTTCAATGGGCGGCTCCATATAAGTAAGACCGATGTAAAAAAGCAATAGGAGTAAGGCACTTAGCAGAAAAACAGTAAGTGAGAAGGACTTTTTCTTGTGTCTCGTATCTAGGAACGACATTAATTGGGTCGCACAGCCAGGATTACCTTATAATTATTCTTGTTGGCAATGTCCATGACATTGACGGCCTCCTTAATGGCGACACTTTCCTCTGCCCTCAGAATAATGGTGGGGTTCTCTTTTCCCTCCAGTGCTTTTTTTAGTTCAATTTCAATATAGGCTCCGTTAATCTGCTGATTGTCTACAAAATATTCCAGATTCTTGTTGATGGAAACCGAAACGTTTTGGGTATTGGTCGATTTCCCTTTAGCCTTGGGTAAAAGTAAATCCAGGGCATTGGGAGAATTGGCAGTCAGCATAAAAAAGATGAGCAGCAGGAATACAATGTCTGTCATGGAAGACATACTGAATTCCGGACTGATCTTATTTCTACCTTTCAATTTCATAAGTGGACTTTAAACGGGTTCGTTGAGCAAATCGAGGAAATCCACGGCATTAGCTTCCATTTTATGGATCACTTTATCCGTTCGGTTCACCAGGTGATTATAGCCCATATAGGCTATGATCCCTACCACCAAACCAGCGACTGTTGTTGTCATCGCCGTATAAATACCTGATGCAAGTGCTCCCATTTCGGCCTGCCCGCCACTACTGGCCATTTGATGAAACGCCAGGATCATTCCGATTACGGTACCGAGAAATCCTATCATTGGAGCCGCACCCGCCACTGTTGCCAGAACATTGACGTTTTTCTCTAGTTTATACACCTCCAGAGTTCCGGCATTTTCAATGGCTGCATTGATGTCGTCTAAAGGTTTCCCTATGCGCGATATGCCTTTTTCCGTTAAGCGGGCTACTGGAGAATCGGTTTGGGCACAAAGGATCTTTGCGGCTTCAAGTTTCCCATTCATCACATGATCTCTGATCTGATTCATAAAGTTCTTATCGATAGTAGATGCTGCCTTTATTGCTAAGAGCCTTTCGAAATAAATGTACAGGGCTACCGCCAGCATGGCGAACAACACAGAGATAATAACAATACTCCCTGTACCGCCATTTAAAATCAAATCGATTACGGAAAGTGTCTTTTCTTCAGATATTACCTCCCCTGCCTGGACTTCATTTGCCAGATCTTGAAATATAATCATATGTATTCTCTTAAGTAATTTGCCCCTATAACGGAGTTATGAAGATTTAATTATGCGTTCAACACTAAATTTCTCATGAGGACAAATGTGATCGCACCACCAACAAAGCCCACTAGTGCTAACCAGGCTATTTTACGGAAGTACCAGAAGAAATCGATTTTCTCCATTCCCATAGCAACAACACCTGCCGCCGAACCTATAATGAGCATACTTCCTCCTGTACCTGCCGAATAGGCGATAAAATGCCAGACCGGGTCATCTACGGGAACGGAGAACATCCCCATACTAGCAGCCACTAGCGGAACATTGCCAATTACCGCAGAGCCAACGCCCAGGATCACTACAACCAGATCAGAAACCACAATATTTGCTGATTCTGTCCCAAGCATAGGCATCGTCTTGTCTAGGGTTTCAGCAAACTCGAATAACATCCCGAGTGATTCCAGGGCTGCAACAGCGAGCAAGATACCCAGGAAGAATAGTATACTGGGAAGTTCTATTTTGGAAAGAGAAGAATGTACCGGACTGTGATGTGAAGCATCATCTTCATCAAAATTTACAGTTGAGATACTGAATTTTGCATTACTGTATATTTCAGCAAAGGTGGCAACTATTGCCAGAGATAACATCATTCCCACGTAAGGTGGCAAATGTGTAATGGTCTTAAAAAAAGGAACGAAAACAATAGATCCCAATCCAAGATATAACATGGTGGCACCATAGGGTGATTTGGGAATTTCCTTTTCCTCCAGATCACCTTCTATTTCTCCTTGAAAGACCTTGTAACGGAGTGCAAACAGCACCGGAACGATCATACAAACCACGGATGGGATAAATACATGTTCAATAAGCTGCCAAGCACTTACCTTATTCGCAATCCACAACATGGTTGTGGTTACATCCCCAATAGGAGACCAGGCCCCGCCCGCATTCGCTGCTATAATAATCATACCTGCAAACCACAGTCGAAGTTCCCTGTCTTTGATCACCTTCTGTAAAATTGTGACCAAAACGATGGTGGCCGTGAGGTTATCAATTATTGCCGATAAAACGAAGGCCAGGATGGAAAAAAGCCATAACAACTTCGATTTCTTCTTTGTCCGTATATACCCTTTGATGGTTGCAAAACCATCAAAATAATCGATGATTTCGACAATAGTCATCGCCCCTAGGAGGAAAACCAGTATCTCTGCCGTCTTTCCCAAATGGTGCAGGAGCATTTCGTCTATATGCGAAGGCTCCAATTCCTTGAGCTCCGTATTCACCTCAAAAACCGGCATATGTGTTAGGGCTATCAGGGCCCATAATATTGCCATCATGGCCAAAGCTGGGATGAGCTTATCAATTTTGAGATTGTGTTCCAGAGTTATGGCCAGATACCCGGCTAAAAAGACAATGATGATAATGGTTTCCATATCAAATTGGTTTTAAAGGAGTTGTTTTAGTGCTATTTCAAAAGCCGTTTTGCTTATGTTGGTCTTAGTGTGATTTTGTTTAAAGATATTCAAAATTGCTTTTCTTATCACATCAGACGTATCATTAAATATCAATTCGTCATCCATTGCCACTCTTCCTTCCATAAAATAAGCAAAAACCCGTGCCATACCACAATTTGAAATAAAATCGGGGATAAGGCTTACCTTCTCATCCGTGTGCTCCATAATAGGGCCAAAAAATATCTCTTTGTCGGCAAACGGAACGTTGGCCCCGCAAGAAATAACTTCCAGACCTGTGTCGATCATTTGTGTGATCTGATCTCTGGTGATCAGGCGAGAAGCTGCACACGGGGCGAATATCTCAGTGGGCAGACTCCAAATTCGTTTGTTCATTTCTTCAAATGGAATCATTCTGTCGGCATCTGCGATTAGTGTATTGCCTTTTTTGTGCAAGAAGAACTCTTTAATCTGGTCAAAAGAAAATCCATCTTCCTTGATCACTCCTCCCTCACGATCTATAATTCCAACTACTTTTGCTCCCATCTGGGCCAGGTAAAAAGCAGCGGCAGCGCCAACATTCCCAAATCCCTGAACTACTGCTTTCTTACCGATAACAGAACCTCCGTAGATATCATAGTAATGCTTGATAGCCTCAGCAACACCAAATCCGGTGATCATGTCGGCTACCGTATATTTTTTAGAGGTGTCAGGAGAATACACCGGACTCTCCAGAACTTTAATTACCCCAAGACGAAGTTGCCCTATCCGATTGATTTTATCAGCCTCAGTAGGTTTAAAATGGCCGTTAAAGACACCTTCCTGGGGGTGCCAAACTCCGGCGTCTTCAGTAATTGGGATCACTTCGTGTATTTCATCTACATTAAGATCACCTCCGGTACCGTAGTAGCTTTTTAACAAGGGAGAAACAGCACGGTACCAACGCTCTAGAACCCCTTTTTTTCTCGGGTCATTTGGATTGAAATTAATACCCGATTTAGCCCCGCCTATCGGAGGACCGGAAACGGTAAACTTTACTTCCATTGTTTTTGCCAGGGATAGTACCTCATTCATGTCGAGGCCTTCTCTCATCCGGGTACCTCCACCTGCCGCTCCACCGCGGAGTGAATTGATAACGGTCCAACCTTCGGCTTCTGTTTCCGGGTCTTTCCAATTAAATACTATTTCGGGAGCTCTATTTTCGTACTTCTTTAAAAGATCTTTCATTAAAAATCAAGGATTAAATTATGAGTCGTGTTATTTTTACTTCAGGAGCCTTCTGAAAAGGCCCGTCATCCGATTTAAGCTAATGTTGTCTCATAATACACTGTGGTAGTTTATCCTTTATTATCTACATCCAACAAATATAAAAATATTGCCCGGGTATAAAATAATAATATCAAATCGTTCAGATCCCAAATGTTTTTTTGTTGAGAGATTCTCAAATTGACTATATAATCATTGAATAATATCTAATCTAGATGTATATTTGTAAGCCTTTTTTAACAATATAATAAGTAGTATGGATTTCACGCTTTCCGAAGAACAGTTGATGATACAGCAGGCTGCGCGCGACTTTGCACAGCAAGAATTACTTCCCGGTGTCATCGAAAGAGACGAAGAACAAAAATTTCCTTCAACTCAGGTAAAAATGATGGGTGAACTCGGTTTTATGGGGATGATGGTTGATCCGCAATACGGGGGAAGTGGACTCGACACCCTATCTTATGTCCTGGTTATGGAGGAACTCTCTAAGATTGATGCGTCAGCATCGGTCATTGTTTCCGTAAACAATTCACTTGTTTGCTGGGGACTGGAAACATTTGGAACAGAAGAACAGAAAAAAAAATACCTCACTAGGCTGGCCACAGGGGAAATCATTGGGGCATTTTGCCTCTCTGAACCCGAAGCAGGCAGCGATGCCACATCTCAAAAGACCACTGCCATCGATAAAGGTGATCACTACATCCTTAACGGCACCAAGAATTGGATCACCAATGGGAATTCTGCAGACGTATACCTTGTAATAGCACAGACCGATAGGGCGAAAGCTCATAAAGGCATCAATGCCTTGATCGTTGAGAAGGGCATGGATGGATTTGAGATTGGTCCTAAAGAAAATAAATTGGGAATTCGCGGTAGTGATACCCACTCATTAAATTTCAATGATGTAAAAGTTCCCAAGGAAAACCGCATTGGAGAGGACGGATTTGGTTTTAAGTTCGCCATGAAAACCCTGGCCGGAGGCCGAATCGGAATTGCAGCACAGGCTCTGGGCATAGCCGCCGGGGCTTATGAAATGGCTAAAAAGTACTCCAAAGAAAGAAAAGCATTTGGTACTGAAATTATGAACCACCAGGCAATCGCATTTAAATTAGCCGATATGCACACTCAAATTGAGGCCGCGCGATTCCTGGTTTACAAAGCCGCTTGCGATAAGGATAACAATGAGAACTACGACCTTTCCGGAGCCATGGCAAAACTCTATGCTTCACAGGTGGCCATGGAGACTACAGTAGAGGCAGTACAAATCCATGGCGGTAACGGTTTTGTTAAGGACTATCACGTAGAACGGCTTATGAGAGATGCTAAAATTACGCAGATCTACGAAGGGACATCCGAAATTCAAAAGATTGTGATTTCACGCAGTATACTCCGAGATTAATAGCAGTATACTATTTCTATTTTACCGTAAATCGTTTTGCTATAAAAGGGCCCTAGTCAGGGTCTTTTTTCTTATTTCGCGATTGTGAAAAAATCATAAAAACAAGCTATAATATTGATTTTTGCATTTTTTTCAATGAAAAATTATATACGTTGTATTTCTTCTCTGAATTGAAGGGTAACCTTATATGATTCTTAGTGATTTTGGTACTTTTAGCAAAATACACTAAAGAGATGTTGAAGAAGCAAGGATTGTATTTACCGGAGTTTGAACACGATAATTGTGGCGCCGGTTTTATCTGTAGCCTGAAAGGAAAAAAATCGAATGATATTATCCACAAAGCTCTGGAGATTCTGGATAAGCTGGAACACAGGGGGGCAGTAAGTGCGGATGGAAAAACCGGAGATGGCGCAGGAATACTTATAGATATTCCACATCAGTTTTTTAAAGAGGTATGTAATTTTGAATTACCCGAGCCCGGAGAGTATGCTACGGGAAATGTGTTCCTTCCTAAAAAAGAAAATCAGCGTGCATTTTGTATTTCTGTTCTTGAATCTGAGATCGAAAGACAAGGTATGCAATTACTGGGTTGGCGAGATGTTCCGGTGAACAGAGGCGTACCCGGGAGAATGGCTTCTGAAACTGAGCCTTATGTAATGCAGATCTTTGTTGGTAAAAGCTCTGATAAGGAAGATATTACCACATTTAATCAAAAATTATTTATCGCCCGTAAGGTCACTGAACATACCTTGATCAACTCTAAACTTTCTGAAAGTAAGTTTTTCTATGTCCCTAGCCTGTCTACAAAAATTATCATCTTCAAAGGGCTTCTGATGCCCCAGGATATAAAGTTGTATTACAAGGACCTGATGGATTCCAGAGTGGTAACAAGACTGGCTTTGGTTCATCAGCGTTTTTCCACAAATACCTTTCCTACCTGGGATCTCGCACAACCCTTCAGGTACATGTGTCACAATGGAGAAATTAATACCCTGAGAGGAAACGTAACGAGGATGGCTTCCAGAGAGGCTTTGTTAGAAAGTCCCTTTTTTGGACCTGAAATTAAAAAAATACTGCCCATCATACTTCCCGGAAAATCGGATTCTGCCACGATGGATATGGTGGTTGAACTGTTATTAATGACAGGCAGGTCACTACCTGAAGTAATGATGATGCTGGTTCCCGAAGCCTGGGAAAAAAATACTGAGATGTCTGAAGCCAAAAAGGCATTCTACGAATATAATTCTTGTGTAATGGAACCCTGGGACGGGCCTGCTTCAATACCATTTACTGATGGCAATTATATAGGCGCAGTTTTAGACAGAAATGGACTGAGGCCATCGAGGTATTCGGTGACCAAGGATGATTACGTAATTATGTCCTCAGAAACCGGAGTTCTCGACATTGCTCCGGAAAATATAGAGTATCACGGACGTTTGGAGCCTGGGAGAATGTTTCTTGTAAACATGGAAGAGGGAAGAATAGTGAATGATACGGAAATAAAAGAAGAGATCGCAAGCAGACATCCCTATAAAGAGTGGCTTGACAAAAATTTAGTGCATCTCCGAGACATTCCCTATAACGACTGTCCCTTGTTTCTAGGGGAAGAAACGGTGGAAACAAGGAAAGCAATATTCGGTTACACCTTAGAGGATATCAATACGATTATCCTTCCTATGGGTAAAAATGCCAAGGAGCCTATTGGTTCTATGGGATCAGATACCCCAATTGCTGTATTATCAGAGCGCCCTCAGCTACTCTATAATTATTTTAAGCAGTTGTTTGCTCAGGTAACTAATCCACCTTTGGATGGTATTCGCGAAGAACTCATCACAGATATCAGCCTTACCCTGGGAACTGACCGTAATATTTTTGATATTACAGAGCTGCATTGTCGTAAACTCAAAATTCAGAATCCTGTCATCTCAAAAGAAGACCTGGATAAGATCAAAAACTACGATGCCAGTCCTGACTACAAAGTAGAGTCTATCTCGGTACTTTATGATATTGACAGAGGTCATAACGGACTGGAGGAAGCGTTGGAAGCCATCCTAGATCAAGCATCAAAGGCTATAGACCAGGGAGCTAATATCATTATACTATCAGACAGGTTTGTGAGCAAACAAAAAGCCCCTATCCCTGCCCTGTTAGCCTGTTCTTATGTAAATAGCGGCTTACAACGACTGGGAAAACGCTCTAATCTAAGTATCATAGTAGAATCGGCAGAACCGAGAGAGGTGCATCATTTTGCTTTGCTGTTCGGTTTTGGCGCCAGTGCCATCAACCCATATCTGGTAAATGAAATTATAGGGGAACAAATTGAGGAAAACGACATTACGGATTACACCTTTGATGAGGCTATTAAGAATTACAATAAAGCCATTGGAAAAGGAATAGTAAAAGTGATGAACAAAATAGGGATCTCTACCCTTAATTCTTATCGGGGATCTCAATTATTTGAATGCATCGGACTCAATACCATTGTTGTAAACACTTACTTTCCAAATACCCCCACCAGAATACAGGGAATTGGTTTATACGAAATTGAAAAAGAAATTGCTAAACGACACAAAAAAGCATTTGCAGACCAACGTGTTGCTGCTAACCTTGAAGTAGAGATAGGAGG
Source organism: Muriicola soli (assembly GCF_004139715.1). Lineage (GTDB taxonomy): Bacteria > Bacteroidota > Bacteroidia > Flavobacteriales > Flavobacteriaceae > Muriicola > Muriicola soli. The sequence continues at coordinate 2,290,697 of NZ_CP035544.1, forward strand.
AGAATACCGCTGGCGAAGGGGTGGGGAAAAACATATGTTTAACCCTCTGACCATTGCGAAGCTCCAAAAGTCGGTGCGTAATAATGAACCTGAAACGTACAAAGAGTATTCGGAGATCGTAAATGAACAGGCCAAAGAGCTGATGACGCTCAGGGGACTTTTTGAGTTTACCAATTTTGATCCAATCCCAATTGATGAAGTAGAGCCCTGGACTGATATCGTAAAGCGCTTTAAAACCGGTGCGATGTCTTATGGCTCTATTAGCAAAGAGGCTCATGAAAATCTAGCGATTGCTATGAATCGCATTGGAGGAAAGAGCAATTCAGGTGAAGGTGGCGAAGATCCCGAAAGGTTTTACAAAAATCAAACTGGAGATTGGCGCAACAGTGCTATAAAGCAGGTGGCATCGGGAAGGTTTGGAGTAACGTCTAATTATCTGACTAATGCCAGCGAGATTCAGATAAAAATGGCTCAGGGTGCCAAGCCAGGAGAAGGAGGACAACTTCCCGGCCCAAAGGTTAATCCTTCAATTGCCAAAACGAGGAATTCTACTCCGTATGTTGGCCTCATTTCACCCCCGCCACATCATGATATTTATTCGATAGAGGATCTTTCACAACTGATTTACGATTTAAAATCCGCAAATCGCGAAGCCAGGATTAATGTCAAATTGGTTTCTGAAGTTGGAGTGGGAACTGTTGCAGCCGGTGTTGCCAAGGCCAAGGCTGATGTTATTCTTATTTCAGGTTTTGATGGGGGTACCGGAGCATCACCACTGACTTCTTTAAAGCATGCAGGACTACCCTGGGAACTAGGAATTGCTGAGGCACAACAGACCCTGGTGATGAATGACCTGAGAAATCGGGTTGTGCTGGAGTGCGATGGTCAACTAAAAACAGGACGAGACGTGGCCGTTGCATGTCTGCTTGGGGCCGAAGAATTTGGCTTTGCCACTGCACCATTGGTCGCTTCTGGATGTATTATGATGCGCGTGTGCCATCTCAATACATGTCCTGTAGGTATTGCCACCCAAAATCCTGAACTGCGTAAGAAATTTGATGGGAAACCGGAACACGTTGTAAATTATATGTATTTCGTGGCCCAGGAACTTCGGGAGATCATGGCAAAACTTGGTTTCAGGACCCTTAGTGATATGGTAGGTCAGGTGCAGAAGCTCAACCGGAATAAGGCAATTGATCATTACAAGGCTAACGGCCTTGATCTGACTCCAATTTTGCATAAGGTCAATGTGCGTAAAGGAACAAAACTTTACAATACTGAAAAGCAAGAACACCATGTGAGCGATTCCATTGAGTTTGGAATCATCTCAAAGGCGCATCCTGCGCTTTTCAGGAAGGAAAAAACGAGTCTGGATTTCAATATTTACAATACAGACCGTGCCGTAGGAGCAATAATCAGCAATGAGATCTCGAAGATCTACGGTGCTGAGGGTCTACCTGAAAACACTTTAAAGTTAAACTTTACCGGATCTGCCGGACAAAGCTTCGGTGCATTTGCCACTAAAGGCCTTACTATGATAGTCAATGGTAATACGAATGACTATTTGGGCAAAGGTCTCTCAGGTGCTAAACTGATTGTAAAGATACCTGCTAAGTCCACCTTAAAACCAGAAGAAAATATCATCACCGGTAACGTAACCTTATACGGAGCTACTTCAGGGGAAGCCTATATCAACGGTAAGGCGGGAGAACGATTTTGTGTCAGAAATTCCGGAGCCACTGCGGTAGTTGAAGGGATTGGCGACCACGGCTGCGAATATATGACAGGGGGAACAGCAGTCATT